>CAYFQX010000031.1:247-2199 GCA_964345405.1 uncultured Peptoniphilaceae bacterium | reverse complement strand
CCATGGCAAATCTCATTGAACGTGTGCAAAAGCCGACCTTAGTCATTGCGCACAATAAAGTGTTGGCCTATCAACTGGCCAGTGAATTTCGAGAATTTTTCCCGGAAAATGCCGTAGAGTACTTTGTCTCCTATTACGACTATTACCAACCGGAGGCCTATGTGCCGGCAACGGATACATTCATTGCCAAGGACAGTAGTATCAATGATGAAATTGACAAGCTGAGACACTCTGCCACGATGAGTTTATTTGAGCGAAATGACGTCATCATTGTGGCATCCGTCTCCTGCATCTATGGCCTGGGTGACCCGATTGACTACAAGAATCTCGTCGTCAGTTTAAGACCCGGCATGATTAAGGACCGCAATGAAGTGATGAGTGAGTTGGTGGATATTCAATACGGTAGAAATGATTTCGACTTCACACGCGGGACTTTTCGCGTGAGAGGAGATACCTTGGAGATTTATCCGGCAGGTTCTTCAGAAGATACCATTCGCGTGGAATTTTTTGGCGATGAAATTGACCGCATTGCCGAGGTAAATGCGTTAACCGGTCAAGTGGAGAGTTACAGAAATCACGTCTCCATCTTCCCAGCTTCTCACTTTGCTACGACAAGAGACAAGGTGGACCAGGCCATTGTCACCATTGAGGAGGAGCTGGAAGAGCGACTCTATGAACTCAAGGATCAGGAAAAACTTTTAGAGGCGCAACGACTGGAAGAGCGCACTAGATATGATCTGGAGATGCTTCAGGAGATGGGCTTTTGCTCCGGAATTGAAAACTACTCCCGTCATTTAAGTGGACGTCCGGCAGGCTCTAAACCCTACACATTGATCGACTATTTCCCCAAGGACTTTATGACCATCATCGACGAGTCTCATGCGACGATTCCGCAAATTCGGGGCATGTATAATGGGGACCGAGCACGTAAAGAGACATTGGTAAAATATGGTTTTCGACTGCCATCTGCACTGGACAATCGTCCGCTACACTTTTCAGAATTCGAATCACTGATGAATCAATGCGTCTATGTTTCGGCAACCCCTGGAAATTACGAAAAAGAGCATCAGCAACAACTCGTAGAGCAGATTATTCGACCAACGGGACTCTTGGACCCTGAAATAACTGTCGTGCCGACTAAAAATCAAATTGATCATCTGTTAAATGAAATTCATAAGGTCACTGAAAATGGCGAGCGTACACTAGTGACCACACTTACCAAGCGCATGGCGGAGGACTTGACTCAGTACTTTGAAGAAGTGGGCGTGAAGGTAACCTATCTTCACTCAGATGTGGACACCATTGAGCGTATGGAAATCATTCGTGATTTGCGACTAGGCAAGTACGATGTCCTCGTTGGAATCAACCTTTTGCGTGAAGGATTGGATATTCCCGAAGTGGGGCTGGTGGCGATTCTTGATGCGGATAAGGAAGGCTTTTTGCGCTCGGATACCTCCCTCATTCAGACGGCAGGTCGTGCCGCTCGTAATGTCAACGGGCGAGTCATCATGTATGCCGATGAGATGACAGGCTCCATGGAGCGAACCATTGAAGAGACAAAGCGTCGCCGTGAAATTCAACAGGCGTATAATGAGGAAAATAACATCACGCCAAAATCCGTTGAAAAGGGCATTCGTGAAATTATTGAAATCACCGTGGCGGCAGAAGATGTGGAAGATTACTCAGATGAAACCTTTGATGCTGATCAACTGAGTGCAATGATTACAGGTCTTGAAACTGAAATGTATAAGGCAGCGGATCAGCTTGACTTTGAGCGAGCTGCTGAAATTCGCGACCACATTAAATTACTTGAGGTGCAACTAAAGGAGGCAAGGAAAAGAGAGAATGACTAAAAATTCTAAAGATTTTATTTTTATAAAGGGCGCCAAACAGCACAATTTAAAAAATATCGACGTTTGCATTCCAAGAGATGAAAGGGTCGTCATCACCGG
>CAYFQX010000031.1:0-217 GCA_964345405.1 uncultured Peptoniphilaceae bacterium | reverse complement strand
TCTATGCCGAAGGTCAAAGACGCTATGTGGAAAGTCTGTCCTCCTATGCCAGACAGTTTTTAGGACAGATGGATAAGCCAGATGTGGACTACATCGAGGGCATGAGTCCCTCCATTGCCATCGATCAAAAGACCACCAGTAAAAATCCCCGCTCCACAGTGGGGACGGTGACAGAGATCTACGACTACATGAGACTTTTGTGGGCGCGCATCGGCAG
>CAYFQX010000030.1:0-12967 GCA_964345405.1 uncultured Peptoniphilaceae bacterium | reverse complement strand
GAATGGCATTTTTAATAACTGAATAGGCAAGACCTGCAGAGATATCTGCAACGGTTGCCCCCTCTTTTTGCGCTTGCTTTACTTTTGAATTCATAAAGACGGTACAGCGACTGCCCAAGTCAATGGGCGCCCGAGAAGTCAGGGCCACCTCTGAAAAATCCTCAACGGAATATTGAACGGACTTAGCAAAAGTTTCAAGGAAAGATCCACAGCCGGAGGAGCAGGCCTCGTTGAGCAAAATACTTTCAATGACATCCTCATGGATCTTCATGGCCTTCATATCTTGACCACCAATATCTAAGATGAAATCCACTTCCGGTTCAAAGTGTTTGGCTGCACGGAAGTGAGCAATGGTCTCAACTTCGCCAACATCCACATTATAGGCCGCCTTAATGAGATCCTCACCATATCCGGTGACGCCACTGGATGCGATATAGGCATTGCCGTGCATCTTGTCATAGAGCTCTAAAAGATCATTACGGACGCGGTCCAAGGGATTTCCCTCGTTGGAACCATAGGCTTCAAATAGAACTTCCAAGTCCTCAGAGAGCGCCACAACTTTTGTCGTTGTACTACCGGCATCAATACCCACATAGACCGGTCCCTCATAAGTTTCAATCTCGCGGCGCTTCAAATCATGACCGCGATGACGTTTTTTAAAGGCTCTGTAAGCCGCTTCATCTTCAAAGAGAGGTTCCAATAGATTGGACTCCGTAACTTGACGCTCATGTTTTTGATTTACCTTTTCATAGAGACTGAGATACGAGATCGTCTCCTGATTACGGCCGGCAAGCGCCGCCCCCATGGCCACAAAGAGCTGACCATCTTTCGGTGTAATAATCTCATCTTCCTCAAGTCCTAGCGTCTCTACAAATCGCTTTTGAAGCTCCGGCAGGAAGTGAAGTGGTCCCCCTAGAAATGCCACATTTCCTCGCACAGGACGTCCGCAAGCTAAATTCGAAATAGTTTGGTTCACCACCGATTGAAAGACGGAAGCTGCAATATCCTCTTGACTTGCCCCTTGATTTAAAAGTGCCTGCACATCCGTCTTAGCAAAGACGCCGCAACGACTGGCAATGGGATAGAGCTTGGTGTGACCCTTGGCAAGTTCATTGAGTCCTGCTGCATCTGTCTTTAAAAGACTTGCCATTTGATCAATAAATGCACCGGTTCCTCCGGCACAGATACTATTCATCCGCTGCTCTAAATTTCCTTGAAAGTAGGTAATCTTACTGTCTTCACCGCCCAGTTCAATCGCAACATCTGTCTTCGGAATGAAACTTGTCACTGCCTCGGTCCCCGCAATGACTTCCTGGACAAAGGGAATCCCTAGATTTTCATGGACGGCTAAACCGCCACTTCCTGTCACGCTAATGGTGACATTGTCATACTTAAATTGCCCATAGTATTCCTCGATGACTTGTTTAACTGTTTCCTCGACATCAGAAAAGTGTCTGCGATAGGTGGACACGATGACTTCTAATTCTTCAGACAGAGCCACAAGCTTAACCGTTGTTGATCCAACGTCCAAACCCATGTGTATTTTCATGAACTCTACCTTCCTTCATATTAAACTATTATATACACAGTATCATTGAACTTATTATATCACTTCTTAATGGAAAAAATGCTATATAAAAACTATATTAATTATACCCTCCGTGTATAAATTATATACTAAAAAAGTCTTGATCCACTGACTAAAACTTATACACTCCTAAGAATCTATTTAAGAAAATAAAATATTCAGGGCGCCTGTTAAATCGCATCCGCTAAGATATTCCAATCACTCGCGTATCCGGATTCTCACATCGCCGCACCTTAATTTCAATGACTAAGGCAATCCAGTGCGCATATAAAATACTCAAATTTTAGGTATAAAAAAAGGACTCAACAGAGTCCCTTTTCATTTCGCGATTTATTCTGGTTGAGCTGCACCTGTTGGGCAAACACCAGCGCAAGATCCACAGTCGATGCAAGCATTCGCATCAATTTCGTAGATGTCGCCTTCAGTAATACAACTTACTGGACATTCTGGTTCACATGCACCACAAGCGATGCAAGCATCAGTGATAGTATAAGCCATGATATGACCTCCAAATATTTCTTCAATATGTAATGTTATGAAACATTAAACAACAACTTCTCTAACTAGTATTATTATAACATGAAATTTTAAATTTTCAAGGGAAGTTTGAAAAATAATTAACTAATGAGCGAACTGTCTTTCAACCCTCTCCTATTGATAAACACTATCTTTCACCCGTTGGCCTATCTTAGATAGATGAGGCCAAGGATGATCAACCCTAGGATAATTCTATAAATCCCAAAGGGCTTAAAGTCATGATTTTTAATGAAATCAAGGAACTTCTTAATGACAATAATGGCGACGACAAAACTCACGACACCACCTAAGATGACAAGAAGCCATTGGTGAGCGGTAAAGTCGAGTCCAATCTTAACAACTTTTAGTAGAGTCGCACCAAGCATTGTTGGAATAGCAAGGAAAAACGAAAACTCTGCCGAAGCCACGCGACTTGCCCCAATGAGCATCCCGCCCATAATGGTGGCAGCGGAACGACTGGTGCCGGGAATCATGGCAAAACATTCGAAAAATCCGATGCCAAGAGCCATTGAGAATGAGATATCATCCACTTCCTTTGCCTTAATGGCAAGATGCTCTCTGTTATTTCTACTTTCAACGAGGATAATAATAATCCCCCAGACAATGAGCATCACCGCTACCACTTTGGTACTGAAGAGATGAGCATCGATAAAGTCGTCAAAGAGTAGCCCAAGTACTGCTGAAGGTAGGATCCCTACCAGCACTTTTAACCAAAGATGGATGGTGTATGGAATTTTATCCTTCCCGGTTTTACGCTTAAATTCTTCCACGCGAGAGAAGGGATTGAGTTTATGAAAATAGAGGACGACCACCGCTAGGATGGCGCCAAGTTGGATCATGACATCAAAGGCATTTTGAAAGCTCTCCGGATGCAGCGGGAAAAACTCATGCCCTAAAATCAAGTGACCTGTACTGCTTACCGGCAAAAATTCCGTCATACCTTCAATAATCCCAAGTATGATTACTTTTAAAAAGTCCATATCTCCTCCATCTTCTAATTCAACTGTCGCTCTAAATTGAGAAACTTTGTGTATTCTCGCTTAAATACAAGTTCTACCGTTCCCGTCGGACCATTTCTATGCTTTGCAATAATGACTTCCCCGATGTTTTGCTTTTCTGATTCCGGGAAATAATAGTCGTCGCGGTACAGGAACATGACAATATCCGCGTCCTGCTCAATGGCACCGGACTCCCTTAGGTCCGATAGAATCGGTCTGTGATCCGCTCTAAGTTCCGGAGCACGTGAAAGCTGAGACAGTGCAATCACCGGCACATCCAGTTCCATGGCAAGGCCCTTTAGTGCACGTGAAATCGCAGAAATTTCCTGCTGTCTACTTTCTGCTCGCCCGGCAGATTCCATGAGCTGAAGATAGTCAATGACGACAAGATCCAGTCCCTGTTCCACCTTCATCCGTCGACACTTTGCCTTTACTTCCAAGGGAGAAATCCCCGGCGTATCGTCAATTTCAAGTTTCATATTGGACAGATGGGGCATGGCCTCAATGACCCGTGTCCACTCCTGCTCATTTAAATCCCCTGAAATAATCTTCATCAAATCCACATGGGAAATGGACGAGATGATACGTTGAGACAACTGGTGTTTACTCATTTCCAGTGAAAACATCGCCACACTTGCACCTGCATACATGGCGGCATTGGTTGCAATATTTACCATTAAAGCCGTCTTACCCATGGCAGGTCGCGCTGCAAGTAGGATAAGATCCGACTTTTGTAGACCGCTGAGCTTGTGATCCAAGTCAATAAAACTGGTCTTAAGGCCCGTAATGCCTCCCGGATTTGCTGCACGCTCTTCCATGGAGGCAAAGGTCTCAAGGAGCACTTCCTTAATGGGCACAAGTCCCTTTCTGTGACTGCCCTGAGTGATGTCAAAAATATTTTTCTCAGCCTTTTCGATGATGTCATTGACATCGTCCTTGTCCTCATAGGCATCGGAGACAATTTGGTCTCCGGCACGAATCAAAGCTCTTAGGGTGGATTTTTCCTTGACAATGCGACAGTAGTGCTCTGTATTTGTAATGGCGCCGACTGATGAAGTCAATCTTGCAAGATACGTCGCACCGCCCACTTTTTTTAAGTTTTTTTCCTTACTTAAAAAGTCGCCTACAGTAATTAAATCTGCAGGCTCGTTTCGATTATATAAAGTAAGGATCGCATCAAAGATCATTTGATGGGCACCAAAATAAAAGTCCTCACGATGGAGTATCTCAACAGCCGTTGTTATACTTGACTTTGAAAGCATCATGGCGCCCAAAATACTGGTCTCGGCCTCCTCAGCAAAGGGCGGGATGCGACCCTCTTCTTGTGTCATTTTTATCTTTCTTCCACTTCAACTTTAACTTCAGCTACAACTTCTGGATAGAGGCGAACTGGAACAGTGTAAGAACCTAATTCACGAATGTTTGCACTTAGATCAATTTTCTTGCGGTCAATGCGTTCTTCAGTTAGGTTTTGGATTTCATTTGCAATGTCAGCTGCAGTTACAGCACCAAATAGACGACCGGTTTGGCCGGCTTTCATTTGAAGCTTCACTTCGATTGCTTCTAATTTTTCCTTTAGTGCTTGAGCGTTTTCTACTCTTGCTTGTTCCTCTGCTTCTTCTTGAGCCTTTTGCTCTTTCCAAGTTTCTAGATTTTCCTCAGTTCCAGGGATTGCCAGCTTTTGTGGGAATAGGAAGTTGCGAGCATAGCCCGGTTTTGCATCCACTAGTTCTCCTGCAACGCCTAGTTTATCTACATCTTGCAATAAAATTACTTTCATTCTTCTTCTCCTTTATTTTCTTCAAAATATTCAATGATGGCTTTCTTAAGTTGATCTTCCGCTTCTTCAATACTGTCCACTTTCATTTGAGCACCGGCCATACTTAAGTGACCGCCGCCGCCTAGGGTTTCAAGTATCAATTGGACTGAAATGTCCCCAAAGCTTCGACCAGATATATGAATGGCCTCACCTAACTTTGTTAGGACAAAGCTTGCTTCAATTCCATGAATTTCCAAAAGTTCATCGGCAGCCTGTGCACTGACAAGGACCGCATTGGGCGCATCCTCAGTGAGGCGACTGATGGCAATATTGTCATGGAAAATTTCCGCTTCATGAACCACTTGGGCACGAAGCATAATTGTCTTATAGTCATCTTCAAAGAGCATTCGAACTTTTGACATATCTGCGCCGGCACGTTTAAGTACAGAGGCAGCTTCAAAGGTACGAACTCCTGTCTGGAATGTAAAGTTTTTTGTATCTACAACGATCCCACTCATGAGAGCGTCGGCCTCAAAGGCTGTAAAGTTTAAGTCGGACTCCATATACATGAGCATCTCAGTGACAAGTTCACTGGTCGATGATGCATAGGGTTCCAAATAAGTGAGCACCGGTTCCTTGACAAATTCCTTGCCACGGCGATGGTGATCAATGACCACGACATTTTTCGCCTTTTCTAACAGTGGCGGATAAATGGAAAAGGACGGCTTATGATTGTCCACCAAGATCAAAAGATCTAAGTTTTCAATACTATTAAAGGCCTCTTGACCGGAGATAATCTGTCCGTAACGATTTGGCGCCTCCTCCTTCATTCGCTTCATTAAAATGGCGATGGAGGGATTGGAACCTTCAAGGACTAGATGACCGACCTTACCTCGATTTTCAACGGCTCTTAACAGACCAATGGCACTTCCGATGGCATCCATGTCAGGATTTGTATGTCCCATAATATAAATTTCACCGGCTTTGTCGATAAGCTGTTGAAGTGCAATACCAAGGACACGCGCCTTGACTCTATTTCTTCGCTCGACGGCCTTTGACTTGCCGCCAAAGAACTCGTAATTATCTTCAGTTCGAATGACCGCCTGATCACCGCCACGTCCCAGGGCAATGTCAAGGCAAGTTCCCGCTTCCTTGTAGGCTTCCACATAGGGAAGGCCAGGACTGCTAATCCCAATACTTAAAGTCATGGGAATATTGTTGTCAAAATCGATTTCGCGAATCAAATCCAGGATGTTAAATCTGGCTTCGCGGATAAAATCCGTACTCTCCTTATTTAACACCACAAGATATTTATTTTCTTGAAACCTTCGAACCAGCGCCTTTTGCGTGTGGAAATAGCGGTTGATAATTCCGTCAATTTCTGCAATCATCAGCGGCTTTGTCTGAGATGGAAGGGCATCCATGATTTCAGAATAGTTGTCGATCTCAACAAGAGCCACCACAGGCTTTGCATTCTCGAATTTCTTAGCAAGTGTCATGTACTCCGATTGATTCACCAGATAGAACAAAAACAGCTCGTCATGCTCACTGGAAGAAGCCGTCGTATCAATGACATTGGCATAGAGTCGATAATATTCCTCTCTCAACTGAATGTCACAGACATTATCATCTTTTATTTTTTAAAAATTGATTTCCTTAAATTGATCAATGACATCTGTAATCAAAAGATCCATAATATTTCCTCGCTCAATCAGCTTTAAGAAGGGCGAATTATACCAGATAATCTTCCCTTCGCGATCTGTAATTACCAGTGGAAACGGCATGTTAAAAATGGCATGCTCTGTGGTCTTTTCAAAATCTGCAGACAATCTCTCCACTCGGTCCAGAATTTTTAGATTTATTTTCTCAGCTTGCTGGTAGGCATAGTAGACCATATAGGCAAAGACACAGATGGCAAATAGTCCCAAGAGAGGACGCGTAAAGATAAGCAAGAGTGTCAGCGCACCGAGTCCAATGAGATAAACTTTTAAATCATTAATTGTAAAGTTACTTTTCAAGGATACCACCTCTATCTCATTGGTTTAACTGTCGGATATTTAAAATTTTATCCAACAGTCCTGAGAGAATTAGTCCAACTTGGAACCCGGGCATAAAGAGAAATAGACCCAAGACCAACCACCGTAAGAGTACGGATCGAATGGTTTGAAATAGGAAAAAGTAAATGACCGATGCCCCCTGCACCATGAGCAGTGCGCTAATGGTAAAGAACACATTGAGTCGTAAAATTTCCAAATCCATTTGAAAGGCTTGCGTTGCAATGACAAATCCTATGGCTGCAATTAGAGCGGTAAGCACCAACTGATCCGGTAGACGGAAGAAGATAAAGCTATTTGGCTGAATGATCACTCGTCCAATCAGCAATAATTTTCTTCCTGTCAACAGTAGGCTCACATAGGAAATGAGTAAACTGACTAACAATAGGATGGACGGCAAGAATTCTCTAAAAATGCCCACCCCGCTTCTCATACTGAGTAAGGTATTGCTCCTCTGTAAAGAGCTAAGTTCCATGGCATCCACAATGGCTCTTTGCGTATGGATAAATTGGTCAAAGAGCGCACCGGAGCGAATGGATGCAAGGATCCCTGTAAAATATAGCACTGCTGTTACAGATGCTAAAAAAACTATGGCGCAGGCCATAATGGTTCCTGTCACTTTATACTTTTGTCTAATACAATAATTCATGGACACAATGAAAGGTCCAAACACTATGAAGAGCGCCAAACCTGCTTTTATGCCCATCACACCACCAAAGATCAGGCAGATACTTGCAAATAGCAACATACTTCTGCCAAGTCCTAGACTTATCGACTGGGTTACAAACCGAGACGGAAAGAATAGGAAGAGTGGTGGAAAGATCATTGCCAAAAATGACATAATCAGGGAGCTTAGTCCAAACATAATCATGTTCATTCTGGCTTGATTTGTCTCTTTCAATTCATCACCTCATTATCCTTTTTAGTTTAACACAAAAAAGAATAATTTGCACATTCTCGTGTAAAAAAAGGCAGCCTTCAAGAAGCTGCCTCTCTATGTGTATTCAAATATATTTTTACTTAGTCTGCACTGTAAGGAATTAGTGCAATTTGACGTGCTCTCTTAATAGCTGTAGTGATTTTTCTTTGGTGTTTTGCACAGCTACCGGTAACACGACGTGGTAAGATTTTTCCACGATCTGAAATATATCTTTTTAAAGTCTGAGTATCTTTGTAGTCGATAGTCTTGTTTTTATCGGCACAGTAAGCACAGACTTTTCTTCTTGGACGATATCTTCTGTTCATTCTTTCCCTCCCTATTAAAAACTAAAATGGAATATCTTCGTTATCGATAGGGTAGTAGCCTTCATTATTTGATTGAGGGCCAAATGAATCGCTTGGTTGGAAACCTTGAGAAGGTCCACTTTGCACTTGTGGTTGTTGATAGTTCATATTGGTTGGTTGTGGTGAGAAACCGCCTCCCATGGCATTGCCACTTTCTCCAGCAGATTCTACAAAATGAACGCGGTTGATAATAACATCTGTTGTAAACACGCGCTGTCCATCTTTTTCATAACTTCCCGTATTGATACTACCTTCCACTGCAATTCGGTTTCCCTTATGGAAATAATTTCCAATAAGTTCTGCAGTTCTTCCAAAAGCTTTACATGGTATAAAGTCAGCCGTTGGCTTTCCTTGAGCTTCCGCTTCCTGTCTCTTTTCGCGACTCATCCCACGGTCTACGGCAATGGTAAAAAACACATTGGGCATACCTGATTGACTGTAACGAAGTTCCGGTTCTCTTGTTAATCTTCCGTATAATGCAACAACATTCATGAGTTCACCATCCTAATTGATTAGTCATCCATGCGAACGATCATGTGTCTCATCACAACGTCTGTGATCTTAGCAATACGATCTAATTCGTTAATTGCTTCAACTTCAGCTTTGAATTTAACAAGTACATAGTAAGCTTCTTGGTAGTACTCAATTTCATAAGCGAGTTTGCGGTTACCCCATTCATCGATTTCAGTGATTTCACCGTTTTCTTTGATGATACCGGTTAGTCTTTCAAGAGCAGCTTGACGAGCTTCCTCTTCTGCATTAGGGTAAAACATCACCACAATTTCATAATCTCTCATTCTTTCACCTCCCTGTGGACTAGCGGCTCTTAAACATTAAGAGCAAGGATATTAACCTTAGTAATTATAACTTATCACAATTTAAAAGTCAATTAAATTTATCCCGTTTTAGTGGTAAAATCCTTGAAAAGCATGGATAAATGAATAAATTTTTTTGCAAGTCTAAGCATTGTGGTATAATTTCATTGACTAGTTAAATATGAGGAATAAAATGAATCAAATTAAATCTTTTGCAAAGATCAATCTTTCCCTGGAGGTGTTGGGGCCGCGAGAAGATGGCTATCACGATATTGACACCTTGATGATGCGCATTGATCTTTGGGATGATATTTATATAAAACTAAATAATAAAAACCGTCTGATCCTGACAAGTAATGATCCCAGGCTTGCAGTAGATGATACAAACTTTGTCACTCAAGCCTATGAAATACTCAAGCCCTTTCGCAAACATAAACACGGGGCGAGTATTCACATTGACAAGCACATCCCCATGGCGGCAGGTCTTGCCGGAGGAACTTCCAATGGCATTGCCGTCTTAAAGGAGCTCAATCGTCTTTGGGAAATTCACTTGCCTCAGGAGGAGCTGATCAAGCTTGCCAAGCCCATTGGCGCCGACAGTAGTTTTTTCTTTTATCCGGGACTTGTACGGGCTCGGGGAATCGGCCATGATATTGAAAAAATGAAGGTGGCACCGGAGCTCAATTTGCTACTGATTAATATTGGCGTGCCCATTAATACCGGCGAAGTATATAGACGATTAAATGAATATTCCCAGGGAAAAGTTAAAGATTTGACTAAGAATATAAATAATCCCCTCTATCTTTATGAAAATGGGTATAATTCTATGGAAAAGTTTAGTTTCCAGATGTATCCTGAATTAGAGAAAATCAAAGATAAGCTAAAGGAGTTGGGATCGGACTTCGTTCTCATGAGCGGTTCAGGCCCCTCACTTTTTGGTGTCTTTGAGGATCTTGAAAAACTTGATGAGGCGTATGATTATTTTTCAGATCAATATCCGTATGTAATAAAGACTAAGACAATTAGGTGATGAGTATGTTCGATATGGCAGATAAACTGCAAAGACTAGAGGAAGAAAATAAATCCATCCAGGTGGCCATTGTGGGGATGGGAAAAATGGGCACAAGTTTGGTGGATCGCATTTTAAAAATTAAAGGCATGGAACCTGCCCTGATTATCAATCGTAATAATCAAACGACAAGGGAAAGTTTAATGGCTCTAAATGTAGCTGAGGATGCTATTGGAGCAGTTGAAACTTTAGAGGAGCTCGAGGACAATATCAAGGCGAGAAAGATCTCTGTTACCACTGACTTTACTTTGAGTTATCTCAGTCCTTCCATTGATGTCATTGTCGAAGCCACAGGAGACCCGGCCTTTGGCGCAGAGGTTGCCTACACTGCCCTTCAAAATAAAAAGCACATGGTCATGCTCAATGTGGAGTGTGACGCTGTCATTGGACCGACCTTATTAAATGTTGCAAGAAAGAATCAGGTCATCTATACCGGCGCTTCCGGCGACGAACCGGCCGCCATTATTGAACTGATTAATTTTGCAAAGGGATTGGGATTTCCAATCATTGCTGCCGGAAAGGGCAAGAACAACCCTCCCAATCGATATGCCACCCACAAGGATCTACAGGAGCGTGCAGAGGCAAACCACCTCAATGTACAAAAGCTCACTTCCTTTGTCGATACAACCAACACCATGATTGAACTCAACGCCGTTGCCAACGCCACAGGATTTGTGCCGGACACTTTAGGTTGTCACGGACTGACTTCGGATTTAAAGTCTCTTGCAGATAAGTTCCAGCTGATTAAAGATGGCGGCGACTTTACCCGTCACGAAGTTTTGGATTATGTCCAAGGGGTGGCACCGGGCGTCTTTGTCGTCATTCAGGCCGATTCTACAGAGGCGGCGGAGACACTTGGTTATGTCGGCATGGGCCATGGACCAAATTATCTACTCTATCGTCCCTATCACTTGACCAGCTTAGAAATTCCCATTTCTATCTACCGCGCCGTCGTAGATGAAGTTCCCGTTCTCGCGCCGGTAAAGGGACAGGTTTGCGACACCATTACCTTTGCCAAGCGCGATATGAAAGCCGGCGAAACTTTAGGCGGCATCGGCAGCGATGACACCTACGGCCTCTTGACAACTTACGAAGATGGTAGGGAAAAAAATGCACTGCCCATTGCACTAATTACTGAACACACAAAGCTACTTCAAGATGTTAAGAGAGATGAGCTTATCACCTATGACATGGTGGCACTTGATGAGTCTCAACTCATTGTCCAACTTCGAAAAGAGCAGGATCATCTCCATGAGTAAATTTATTTCAGTTATCATCACAGCTGCCGGCATGGGACAGCGAATGAACCAGGGAATTCCCAAGTTGGAACTTGAACTCTTTGGCAGGCGCATTGTGGATCTGACTTTGGATCAGTTCACCTCCCTTGAATTTGTCGACGAAATTATCTTAGTGACAAGCGAGGAACTTTTAGAGGAATATCAAAATCGCTACGCCTCCATTGAAAATCTTCGAGTTATTCTTGGAGGCAGCACGAGAGAAGCCTCCACCTTTGAGGGACTCAAGGCATTGCATCCACACTCGGACTATGTCATCTGCCATGACGGTGCGCGTCCCTTTGTCAATGAGAAAATTATCACCGATGCCCTAATTACCGCTTTTGAAAAGGATGCGTGCATCGCTGCCGTTCCTGTCAAAGATACCATTAAATATGTAGAGGACGGTCAGGTAAAGAGTACGCCCAGTCGGAAAAATCTCTACGCCGTTCAAACGCCACAGGTCTTTAAAACGGAGTTGATTTTACAAGCTTACCGTAAGTTTTTAGGGAAACTTCCCGCAACAGATGATGCCGGATTTGTGGAAGCTTTCGGTCACCCCGTGGCAGTAAGTGAGGGCTCGTATCAAAATATCAAGATCACCACGCCGGAAGATCTGTTTACAGGAGAGAGGATATTGGAATGAGAATTGGTTTTGGCTATGATGTTCATGCATTTTCTAAGGATCGCAAGTTAATTTTAGGCGGCGTGACCATTCCCCACGAGGTGGGACTTCTTGGTCATTCCGATGCAGATGTGCTCATTCACGCGCTGATGGATGCCATCCTTGGCGCCTTGGCACTGGGAGACATTGGAAAGTTATTCCCGGATACGGACATGGCCTACAAGGACATTGACTCTACAAAACTCCTTAAGCGAGTGGTGGAAGTCATGGAAGGGCATGGCTATCAAATTGGAAATGTAGATATGACCATTGCACTTCAAGCGCCAAAAGTTGGAAAGTACATCCCTGAAATGATTGCGATACTTGCCGATATTTTGCACACGGACAGAGGCAATGTGTCCATTAAAGCTACGACGACAGAGGGACTAGGCTTTGTAGGCACCAAGGAAGGTGCTGCAGCTTACGCCGTCTGTCTACTTGAAAAAATTTCCTAAAAAACAACCCCTAGGTGGAGTCATTCACCCAGGGGTTTTATTTATGCTCGATTCTTAGCCATGGATTTCTCTACAATTGTACAGATAATTGCACAGATGACAGAGGGAACCAGCCAGTTAAAACCAATATTTGTCAGTGGAAGTGCTTTAATTGCACCTTCAAGTGGAGCAAACCA
This sequence comes from uncultured Peptoniphilaceae bacterium, assembly GCA_964345405.1. Classification (GTDB taxonomy): domain Bacteria; phylum Bacillota; class Clostridia; order Tissierellales; family Peptoniphilaceae; genus CAYFQX01. The sequence continues at coordinate 294 of CAYFQX010000030.1, read as the reverse complement.
ACCAAACATGCCGTTTAAGTTTTCAATTAAGCTAATGACAAAGGCACCAAGAACCGCGCCAATATAAGTCCAGTCGTAGGTGATACGGTGATCAAATAGAGAGAGTAAGATCAGCACAATAATCACCGGATAGATAATGGATAGGATTGGACCTGCCAAACTAATCAGTCCTTCTGTACCAAGTAGTGACAGTAGAAGACTTACGGCCGTTGCCGCCATGACGACATACTTGTATTTTAGTTTTCCACCGGAAATATCATCAAAGAAGTTACCACAAGTTGCGGTCAAGTCTAC
>CAYFQX010000029.1:10860-13356 GCA_964345405.1 uncultured Peptoniphilaceae bacterium | reverse complement strand
CATACGCGCTGTGGATCATGTCAGTTTAAAAATTGACCACGGAGATATCTTCGGCATTGTAGGATTTTCCGGCGCCGGCAAGTCTACCTTAGTTCGAACCATCAATTTCTTGCAAGTGCCCACATCGGGAGATGTCTACATTGACGATGTGCACATCAATTCACTGAGTGATATAGATCTACGTCAGCGACGTAAGAAGATCGGCATGATTTTCCAGCACTTTAATCTCATGAATTCAAGAACCATCTTGGGAAATGTCATGTATCCACTGAAGGGCAGCGGATTGACAAAAAAAGAGATGGAGGACAAGGCGCTGCGTCTTTTAAAGCTTGTAGGCATTGATGATAAGGCAAACCAATACCCCAGCGAACTTTCCGGCGGACAAAAACAGAGAGTAGGGATTGCAAGAGCCCTTGCAAATGATCCGGACATTTTACTCTGTGACGAGGCAACCAGCGCACTGGATCCGCAGACGACCACGGCAATTTTGCAACTGCTAAAGCAACTGAATGAGACGATGGGACTGACCATCGTCATGATTACCCACCAGATGGAAGTAGTGAAGGAAATTTGCACCAAGGTGGCCGTCATGGAAAAGGGATCTGTCGTGGAATCGGGTAGCATCGTCGATATCTTTGCCAATCCCAAGAAAAAAATCACTCAGGATTTCATCAACACCTCTACTCGATATGAGGAGACCATCCAGCGACTTTCAGAGCATGGCGAACTTAATCACTTCCCTAAAAATAGTTCCCTTGTGAAACTAAACTATGTAGGCGAAGCTACCACTGAACCGCTGATTATCTCCATCTACGAAAAATTCCAAGTGAAGACAAATATACTGTTTGGAGACATTGAGTATCTGGACAAAGTTCCCTTTGGGAATTTAGTCGTGCTCTTTGAAGGAGAACCTGAACAAATTTTAAACGCCGAGGCTCATCTGAAAGAGGCTGGCGTCGGCGTAGAACACATTGTACTTGAAAGTGAGGGAGTCGAATGAGTTTTTTTGAAAATGCCCTTGCCATCCCAGATGAATTTCTCAAGGAGACCTTGGCAACACTCTATATGACCGGCGTCACTGCCATTATTGCAGGATTTTTCGGACTGGTTCTCGGTTTGATTCTCATCTTGACAAAAGAAGGTGGACTTAAGGAAAACCGCATCGTCTATTCCATTTTAGACAAACTGGTGAACATGTTCCGTTCCATTCCATTTATTATTTTACTTGCCATGATTGCACCCCTTACTCGCCTCATTGTCAACACAACCATTGGCAACACCGCCGCTATCGTGCCTCTTGTCGTAGGAACGACACCGTTTTTTGCACGACAAGTGGAAAATGCTCTGGCTGAAGTAGGTCCTGGCGTCATTGAAGCGGCACAAGCCATGGGAAACAGTGATTTTGAAATTATAACCGGCGTCTATTTACGCGAGGGACTTCCCAGTCTACTTCGCGCAGGTGCCGTCACTCTTATCAGTCTCATCGGCCTTACAGCCATGGCCGGTGCCGTTGGTGCCGGCGGTCTTGGCAAAATCGCCATCACCAAGGGTTACAATCGCTTTAGAGACGACATCACCCTTGTGGCCACGATCATTATTTTAATTCTCGTCTATATTATTCAGGGCATTACCAATGTCCTCGTTAAAAAAGTAAGTCACTAAAATTAGGAGGTACTCATGAAAAACAAATTTACCAAACTGTTCGCAACAACTCTTGCCTCAGCTCTACTACTTGTAGGCTGTGCCGGCGGCGGCAATTCTTCTGCAGAAAAGGGCACCAAGGAAAATCCTGTCATCGTAGGTATTGTCGGGGACAACAACGCCCCTTGGTACCAAGTAGTTAAGGATGCCGAAGCCGATGGATTTTATATTGAACTAAAGGACTTCACAGACTACAATACGCCCAATGACGCACTGGCTGCAGGCGATCTCGACTTGAATGCATTCCAACACCATGCGTTTCTAAACTCCTACAACGAAGATAAGGGCACGGACCTTGTCGCCGTTGCAGACACTATCCTTGCCCCCCTTGGCATCTTCTCTGAAAAGTACGAGTCCATTGATCAGATTCCACAGAGCGCTACCATCGCCATTCCAAATGATGCAACCAACGGTGGACGTGCACTTGTCTTGCTACAATCTGCCGGCCTTCTCAAGCTAAAGGACGGCGCAGGTCTCACTCCTACAGTGGAAGATATTGCAGAAAATCCAAAGGAACTTGTCATTGAAGAGTTGGATGCATCTCAAACCGCTCGCTCTCTATCGGATGTGGACGCCTCTGTCATCAACGACGCCATGGCACTTGATGCAGGCTTTGTTCCTACAGAAGATGCGCTTTTCCTTGAACCTGTAAGTGAAGCTACTGAACCTTATATCAACATCATTGCCGCACGTGCTGAAAATAAAGACGACGCTGCAGTTAAGAAAGTCGTCGAATATTACCAAACCGATGAAATTGCAGATCTTATCCTTGAAGAGTACAAGGGCAGTCAACAG
>CAYFQX010000029.1:8631-10850 GCA_964345405.1 uncultured Peptoniphilaceae bacterium | reverse complement strand
AACAGCCCGATTGGATTGAAAAAGACGCACAATAATAGACATGTTAAAAGCCACATCGTACGATGTGGCTTTTGTGTGTAATGAGTTAATTTTTAAGCATCTTTGCCGCTTCTTCCCCGGCAATTTTACCAAAGACATGAATGTCTACCAGTGCGTTGCCGCCAAGTCGATTGGAGCCGTGAATACCACCGGTGACTTCACCTGCTGCAAGTAATCCGGGAATGATATTTCCATCTTTATCCAATACATGGGTTGTCGTATCAATTTCAACTCCGCCCATGGTGTGATGGACCGTTGGAACTCTCGGAGATGCATAGAATGGCGCCTTGGTCAGTGGTTTACCAAAGAGTTTACGACCAAATTCGGGATCGCTTCCCGCTTCAGCATATTTGTTAAAATTATCATGAGTTTCTTTGAGCACTTGAGGATCCACATTGATCTGCTCTGCAAGTTCTTCAATGGTATCTGCACGATAGACCTTGCCATCCTCGACAAGTTTTTCAATATCGTCGCCCCAAATATTCTTGCCGTCTTCGCCTCTAAAGTCAATATTATCGGAATCTGCAATGACAAAGGACTGTTGATCCGGTTGTGCAAGAAGTGCCGCGGTCATTTCGTCGCGACGTCCATCTTCTGCCATGAATCGCTTTCCTTCCTTATTGACTTGGTAGTAGTATTCTACACCGCCACCGCCAATCCATTCATTTAACTGGCCGTTTTCAGGAGAACCAAGTGGTAGAGATTGGATGTATTCCATGCCAATGGTGTTGGCATTTATGGCCTCTGCCATCTTAATTCCGTCCCCGGTTACACTTGGCGCATTGGTTGTTGGCAAGGAGTCAACTAAATCAGGATTGTATTGCTGACGCATTTCCTTATTTCCTGCAAAACCACCAGTCGCTAAGATGACGACATCGGATTTAATTTCCATTGGTGCACCATTGTAAGTACCCTTGGCACCGACCACCTTGCCATCTTCCATTAAGAGTTCTTCTGCCTTGGCATTGGTATAGATATCCACGCCAAGTTCCTTTGCTTTTTCCTCGTGAGCACGAATATAGGAGTGTCCTGCAGATTCAGTCGAGCGATGAGCTCTTGGCCAGAGACCACCGGCAACGGTGGAAATTTCATCGGACCAATTGACACCATTGTCGCCCATCCACTCTAAAGTAGGCAGTGCATTGTCTACTAAAATTTCAATCAGTGGCAATCTTCCAACATAGTCACCACCGTCATAGGTTTGGAGTTTATGAAGTGCCTTTGCATCAAAGAGATGATCCTTAGGGCCTGCATTGTATTCATCCAAATCCTTCTTAAGTTCATCCATCAATTCTTGATGACGTTCATTCTTTGCTTCCTTTTCAGTTAGTGCAAGTACAGATGCCATGGCTTCTGCATCTGCAGGAGGCACATTCTTTTGACGTTCAGGATCCACTGTATTGTAGGGACCACCGGCACGCACGGTATTTCCACCAAGTGCATCGGCCTTTTCAATTAAGATAACTTTGGCACCTTGTTGGGCTGCAGATACTGCAGATGCAAGTCCTGCGCCACCGCCACCAATGACTAGTACTTCTGTTTCCTCATTGAGAGGTTCGCCATCTGCGTTCTCCGCGCTGGCTGCCTTTAAGGCTTCCACATCGCCGCCGGCCTTTTCAACGGCCTTTTCAACTGCTTTTAAAATCGCCGTTGATGTCACAGTCGCACCTGATACTGCTTCCACTGCTAGAGACTGAGTGCCAACGATTTCTCCGGGAATCATATCAATGGCATTAGATCCAATTCCCTCAGTTTCGTTGTGTTCAGGTACATCCACTGCTGAAATCTTTCCCTCTTCATCAATCGTTACGACCACCTTCATCGGTCCGCCGTAACCGTCGATTTCTTCCTCATAAGTACCCGGCTTCATCGCCCCATCGCCACCGCCTGAAGATGAACAGGCCGTAAGTAATAGACAAAGGACGACAAGCAAACTGATCAGTTTAATATGTCTTCTCTTCATATCAACCTCCCTCTTATGATGTAATAACGTTTTCTGTATATATTATACCAAATCTTGGCGCCCGCTTCAATTGGATAATAAAAAGAGATAAGCAGTCACACCACTTATCTCCTCTTACTTCTATAGATATCTGCGATTAGTTACATTCCTTACATATGCCCTTAAAAATAATGACAGCATCCTTCATTTCCAAACTTGGATCTTCCACCATTTCAGG
>CAYFQX010000029.1:738-8621 GCA_964345405.1 uncultured Peptoniphilaceae bacterium | reverse complement strand
TAAGCTGTATTATCTTCAATTAAGGTATATTTGTTTTCATTGCCCTTGGTAGGAATAAAGCGTACCAACCCGTGTTCTTCAAACAACTTCATCGTGTTATAGACCGTGGTCTTTGATAGAGATCTAATTTCATGTTTCAATCTGAGGAAGATGTCTTCCGCAGTTGGAAAATCTTGATTTTTATAAAGATCTTGGAATATTAGCACTCTTTGTCTTGAGGGTCGTATTCCATGGTCTTTTAATAGATTGTAAACTTCTGATGATTCCATAGAATGCTCCTTTCCTTTAAATTCATTCCACTTATTATTCTATACCTGATTCTCAACTTTGTAAATACCTATAAAGAAAAGATGACAGCATATTACTGTCATCTTTCACTTTAACTATTATACCATTAAAGTTATTGATTAATCAATTTTTCAATATCTTCTTCAACGGTACTTGCTTGTGCTACGTTGAAATTCTCAACTAAAACCTTCACGACATTGGGACTTAAGAAGGCAGGTAGGGTTGGTCCCAAGTGAATGTTTTTAACACCTAGGCTAAGAAGTGCTAAAAATACGATCACTGCCTTTTGTTCGTACCAGGCAATATTGTAGACAATGGGGAGCTCGTTGATGTCTTCAAGGCCGAAGATCTCTTGAAGTTTGAGCGCAGTCACAGCCAAACTGTAAGAGTCATTACATTGTCCGGCATCCAATACGCGAGGAATGCCCCCAATATCCCCAAGATGAAGTTTGTTGTAGCGATACTTTGCACAACCTGCGGTTAAAATCACAGTGTCATCTGGTAGAGCCTTGGCAAACTCTTCGTAGTAGTTTCTCTCTTTAAATCGTCCGTCACAACCACCCATGACGACAAACTTTCTGATGTCGCCCGCTTTGATTGCTTCGACAATCTTATCTGCCAGTGCAAAGACTTGATTGTGAGCAAAACCACCGACGATGGTGCCCTCTTCAATTTGAGTTGGCGGTTCGCAGGTCTTTGCCTGTTCAATGAGTTGAGAAAAGTCCTTTTCCTCACCCGGCTTGGCAGTGATGTGAGTTGCACCCGGATAGGAGGCAGTCCCGGTTGTATAGAGACGATTTAGATAGCGATCGTCCTTTGGCGGAACGATGCAGTTTGTAGTCATAAGGATGGGTCCGTTAAATGAATCGAATTCTTCCTTTTGATGCCACCAACTGCCACCGTAGTTTCCTACAAAGTGATCGTATTTCTTAAATGCAGGATAATAGTTGGCAGGTAACATTTCTGAGTGAGTATAGACATCGACGCCGGTACCTTCGGTTTGTTTAAGTAGCGCTTCCATGTCGTGTAGATCGTGACCGGAAATTAAAATTGCCGGATTATTTCTAGTACCAATATTGACCTCTGTAATTTCAGGATGGCCGTAAGTTTCTGTGTTGGCACGGTCCAGTAGTTCCATGGCCTTGACACCGACAGATCCTGTTTCAAGAGTTAAATTGACAAGTTCATCCACAGTTAGAGAGTCGTCCATGATTTTAGTTAAGGTATCGCGAATAAAGTCATGAACTTCATGATCTCTATAACCTAGGACATTGGCGTGGCGAGTGTAGGCAGCCATCCCCTTAAGTCCGTAGGTAATGAGCTCTCTCAGTGAGCGAATGTCCTCATCTTTTGTTGCTAAAACACCCACTTCTTCAAGCTTAGATGCAAGTTTTAAATCTTCAGATTCTTTAAATAGAGCAGCTACCGGTAGTGACCCTTGATCTTCCACCTTTGCAAGCCATTTGTTTTTAAGTTCAATGGTCTCTTCAATGGCATCTTCAATGAATTTTTCGTTAAAGTTTGCATTGGTGATGGTGATAAATAAATTATCTGCCACACGATTTTCAACTTCTTCATCAGTTAGATCCAAGGCATGGGCTACAGCAGCAAGCCCCTTGGTGACATAGATAAGCAAGTCTTGAAAATCGGCAACGGTTTCTGTCTTACCACAGACACCACGTACGGTACATCCTTTATTTTGAGCAGTTTCTTGACATTGATAACAAAACATTTTCTGTTTCCTCCTTTACAGGTCCCTTTACTTTCTAATTAAATTATAGGAGGAATTTTTATATCATTCGGTAACCGATGTTACAAAATTAAAAGGAAATTTCTTCCAGGCGTTGACGTTGAATCGTGATGTCTCGTCCATGAACCTCTAAGATCCCTTCCTCTTGCATCTTCATCAGTTCACGACTCAAACTGGGACGCGTCACGCCAAGATAGGCAGCCCACTCCTCCCGATTTAAGGGAAGCTCAAAATGGTCTTGCTCTTTTCCCAAACTCAGTAGATAGATGCCGATCTTTTGTCTTAAACTCGTCGCCGATTGAATGATGAGTTTTTGATTTAAGAAAAATGCCTTTTCAGACAAAATGGTGAGCATATTCCAGGCAAGCGCCTGCGCCACCGGTCCCTTTGTTGAATTGAGAACGTCTCGGGGCAAGTGAAGCACTTCCGCGCCCTTTGTAGTGACGCAGGAATAGTCAAAGGGACGATCATTGAGATAGACATAGACCTCAGCAAAGACTGTTCCCCGCTTTACAAAGCGATTGACAATGATTTGCCTGCCATTGGAAAAACTTCGCTCCACTTGCACCTCGCCGGATTGAAGTATATAGAGGTACTTGGGCTCATCACCCTCGAAAAAGATAAACTCATCTCGATTATATTTCTTTACAAAGGCACCTTCCGCCTCTAGAAATTCCCTGAGTTTTTCTCTATCGATATTTTTAAATAGGGGACTAGTCAGTTCCATGGCTCACCTCAATCCAGGTTGCAAACTTTATCATCCATACTACGGTCGCTTCAAGTAGTGAATCAGTTCCTCTTCTGTCTTAAAAATTGGCAGAGCGCCCTGCTGGGCCAGTCGAATCAGGGTCGGTTGTTCCAAACCGATGGACTCAATGAGCTCACGGTCCTCAAAGACCTCTTCCTTCACGCCCTCTGTGATATTTTTCCCACGAGCAAGGACATAGTAGTACTCGCAGACCTCATACATAAAGTCCATGTCGTGACTGGAAATTAAGAGATGCTTTCCCTGATTTCTCAAATGATAGATCAGTTCCTTCATTTCATTTTTCATCTTGGGATCCAGTCCCGCCGTCGGCTCGTCTAAAAGTAGGACTTTGGTATTCATGGCAAGAATTGATGCAAAGGCCACTTCGTCATACACGCGATTGAAAAAAATCTGTTGATCCGGATTTTACATCACAAGATTTACATACTGACGATAGTTTAAGAGATCTTTCTTTCCGTACTTTAAGGGATGTCCCTCCCAGAGGATCTGTCCCTTCTTAGGTTTATAGACACCTAAGATATTCATAAACATCGTGGATTTACCCGAGCCATTGGCACCCAGTAGACCGGTAATTTGATGATCCAGTTGAAGGGAGACATTACTTAAAGCACAGGTTCCATCCTCGTATATATATGTCAAATTTTCCACTTGTATCATAATGGCTCCTTAAAAATAAAATTCTCCATGATATAGTTTGAAATCCAATGCCTGTTGCTATGCCTCGTACGATCCCATCACTTCCTTAAACAAATGGTAGCCCAGATGGCCCATGTTTCGCACTTGGAGTCCCCAGGTGTGATAGCCGCTGCGTAGTCGAATGGACAGCTCCATTTTATTAAAGACCTCAATAAAGATCGTAATGAAACGATAGATGAGAATCAGCATGTCGATAAAGGCCGTCGGCAGATGCAACTCCTTAAAAACTTTTGCCCATTGAGGCACGGGAGTTGTTAGCGCAATGGAATACATGGCTGCAATGGCAGCAATAGATCTAAAAAATACGGTCTGTGCCATGACAAGTCCCTGCGTTGTAAAGCCGATGTTTACCGTACCGACGGTAAAGTGGTCAAAAAACCCGGGATCGGATCTTGGAAATGAAATCAAGATAGTGATCATGGAAATAATAATGAAACCAATGGGCAGCTTAAGCACTTTAATATAATTGGCCAGCGGAATTTTCGCTACCCCAACGATATAGATGGACACAAAAATAAACAGCGCCAAATGCCATAGTGTACTGTCCAAGAGCATGGACAAAATAAGAGCCCCTAGGCCAAAGAAAACTTTAGCAAAAGGGCTCTTATTTACCAAGGCGTTTGTATAGGCCATTTTATCTATTATATTCATGTTTTTTGGATCCCTTGGAGTAGCCGAGATAATAGAAAATAACGGCTGCCCCGATGGCCGCTTGAGTGGAGAAGAGTAGAGACTCAATTTCGCCACTAGCCGGTTCGATTAGAGGTTCAAAACAAGGTTCATAAGTTTCATCAATTTCAGCAATGACATCTTCCGCTTGATCGTCAGCGCCGCCAAACTCTGCATCTTTCAAAGTCCATAAGGAAACGAGTACGAGAGCTATTAATATAATGACTAAGATAATTTTAGTGGATGATTTCATTAATGCGCTCCTTTCCCTCATAGGCAATAATACGATCAAAGACAAGGGCAGTTAAGATACCTTCTGCAATTGCAATTGGCACTTGAGTTACTGCAAAGATTGCTAGGAATTGGACTGCAGAACCCAATACGCCGGCTGCTGGATCCGGGAATGCTAAAGCAAGTTGGAAGCTTGTCACAACATAAGTAATTAGGTCAGCTAAAGTTGCTGCTAAAAACATGGTGAAGATACGGTTTACATTTCACTTAGATAGGAATCTGTAAATGCCATAAGCTACAAATGACCGACAACGGCCATTGAAAAGATATTGGCTCCTAACGTAGTAATTCCACCATGAGCAAGTAGTAAGGCTTGGAATAAAAGTACAATGGTACCCATCACTGTCATAACTAGGGGACCAAAGAGTGCAGAACCAAGACCTACACCGGTTGGGTGAGAGCAAGAACCTGTTACTGAAGGAATCTTCAGTGCACTAAGTAAAAATACAAAGGCGCCGGATAGAGCGGCTAGTAACTTTTGATCCGGATGCTCTTTAAAAAGTTTGGATAACTTTCTAAGACCCAGCACAAAGAAGGGTGCACTGACAGCATACCCGAATAAGCACCAACCCTTACTCAAAAACTCCTCCATAATATGCATCCCGAAGGAGATATTTGGAGACAAAAACAATAGGTATAGTGTTGCACTTATACCAGTAAACAACTTAATGGCTTTGTTTTTCATAACATCACTCATTTACTAGGAGGAACACATTCGCCTTCCCCCGAAAACGCCATTAATTATGAAGATAGATGTCCTGACTTAGAATCATCCTAGACCGGTCCTTCCCCTAAGAGAGAGTGGTATCACCGGGTTCGTCATCCTTACAGTAGCGGGGGCTGTTGAGGCTCGTCCTCATTCCCTATTCTTCATAATACAAAATCATTATATCACAGTTTTTAGGGATTCGCAGAAATAGATATTAAAAAAGTATTTGCTTTTTGTAAATTTCTCTGCTATAATAATGAATGTCGACTCCGTGGAGGGTTAGCTCAGTTGGTAGAGTGCTACGTTGACATCGTAGAGGTCGCTGGTTCGATCCCAGTACCGTCCACCAGATGATGAATGGTTATACTTCAACAATGTTGAAATATACCATTCTTTTTTTATGTCTATCTTTTTTTAGTCGTGTAATATAATGTAGATTGGACGACAACACCGCACGTTTATCCACACCTTCCCCACCTTAGCTATGCTTTAAAATGATAAGATGCTTTAAGATTAAATTGATGTAAAGTTGTGAAATGAATTCATTTCTCGACCGTTTTCTTCTCATGATAAAATTTTACTATTCATATATTTAATAACTGAATATAGTCAACAAAAAACGATGAGTTCAAACTTTCATGAACTCATCGTTTTTTATTGTGATTTATCTTGTTGATGATCTCCAAATCTTCCAAATCTAATTTATTTTCAAAGGGTTCTTCTTCCGACCGAATCTTGTCCATGGTGCGATTCATCTCACCCTGTTGGCGCTTCACCTCAATCTCCAGTTCCCGCGCAGAAATTCGCTGTCCACCTCGCGCCAAGATGAGCTGCTGCTCCATATTGTCCGAGGTAGCCACGGTGACTTCGCGAACGCGGCCCATGTTTTGAAGTTCCCGCTCAATATAGTGATCTGCCGTCTGATGTTCCTTTGTAAAGACCACTTCAATGCCCTGATGATGATAGATGGTACTCTTGTGATGCTTCACCTGATAGGCATCGTAGACGAGGATGATGTGAATACCTGTAAAATGAGCGTACTCCGCCAGTTGATCAGCTAAGAGGAGGCGTGCATCTTCCAAGTTGTGAACCGCCACTTCCTTTAAGGACGACCAGTGATTGATGATATTGTAGCCGTCGACAAAGAGATAGTGACCCTCTCTACGGTACCTTCTACCTCTTCGACCCATGGCGTTGCCTTTGTATCTCGTAGAGAAGAATGGAAGCGGCGGCAGAGGCGTTGAGAGATTCAAATTTTCCGCCCATGGGGATGGAGACGAGCACATCCACATGTTTCTTTGTACTCTCTCGCAGTCCCTTGCCCTCGGCACCAATGACAAGTCCCACAGGACCGGTCAAGTTGGTATGATAAATTTCCTCTCCTCTGGCATCGGCACCGTAGATCCAAAGTCCATGATCCTTTAGTTCGGCAATGGTTTGTGTAAGATTGGTCACTTGAGCAATCTTTAAATGATCGATGGCACCGGCAGAACTCTTATAGGATCCGCTACTCACAGAAGCCGAGCGATGTTTTAATATCACGAGTCCGTGAGCCCCCAATGCCAAGGCACTTCTTGCTATGGCGCCGAGATTGTGGGGATCCTGAACTTCATCGAGAAGCACAATAAGCGGATCCTCTCCTTGGCTTCTTGCATCCTCCAGAATTTCTTCCACAGTACTGTACTCAAAACTCGAGTGAATGCTCACAACTCCCTGATGATTGGCGCCGTGACAGAGTTCATCTAATTGGCTCTTGTTTTTTTCTACAACGGGAATGTCAAAATCCTTGGCGCGCCCGATAATCTTTCGAATCGTACCCTCTTTCAAACCTCGCTGTACAAAGAGTTTTGATGTCTCATCCCCCAGGGATTCCAGCACTGCATTTCGGCCATAAATCAATGTTTCTTTCATCTTAAAGCTCCTTAAAGAAGGCTCGCACTTCCTCTGCTCTACCGCAACTCATGGCACCTTCTGGACATGGACCGGTGACACAACCCGGACCCACTTCTCTAAAGAGTGCAGGATAGACTTTTTTCACTTCTCTTAACATCTCGATGGCACAGTCTCTAATTTCCCATTGTGCACGCTGACAGGTGCGAAGACTGAAAAAGTGTCTTAGCGTTCTTAAGTTCATGGTGACGACAATCTTTGTCTCACAGGCATTTGGAAAGACATATCTCGCATCTTCAATGCTCTTTTTCTCTGCCATGGAGCGCGCCTGTTTTTCAGATTTGCCTGCAGCTAAAAATTCTTCAAGATATCTTTCCATAAGTAAATTTGTTATCTCATCGTAGGCCTTCTGATCTTCTTCCATGGCGCGAATGAAAATTTCCTTCGCCTCAGGATTTGCCTCAATGGCCGGCGGCACGATGTATTCAAAGTGATCCAATTTTACATAGCGCTGTGATTGTTGGGAGTACGATGCCAAGCGGTGGCGCACCAATTGATGTGTCATACTTCTGCTGACGCCCTCAATGGCAAAGGTAAAGCTCACATGCTCCAGCGGACTGTCATGGGACAGATTCATAAGCATATTGATGAACTTTTGCGTATTTTCCTCCGTCAAATCTTCTGTAATCTCATCGATTCCCACGGGACTGTAACATAGCTTTGCTGCGGCAGCAATGAGTTTGTCCCCTTCCGGTGTGTATTGCAATAGCTTAACCTTCATGATCCAGTTTTCGAAAGCGTCCTTGTTTATGAGGGCTGGG
>CAYFQX010000029.1:0-728 GCA_964345405.1 uncultured Peptoniphilaceae bacterium | reverse complement strand
CCTTCATGATCCAGTATCCTTTCTATTTCCTCAAAGATCTCCTTCAGTCGCTCCATTTGATTGGTAATGTACAAATAGCCAATGACCGCTTCAAACCCCGTCGAATGTCTATAGTCGTGAATGGTGGCATTTTTAGCTACTGTATGAGACTTTGTGTTACGACCTCGTCTAAAGATATCTGCCTCTTCCTCTGTCAACTTCGGTTCCAGCTCCTTAATCAGCTGTGCCTGACTTGACGCCTTCACCACTCTTGCCGACGCCCGGTGAAGTTGATTGACACTCTTGCGGTCCTCAAGCACCCTTGTTCGTGCAAAAATTTCAAAAACCGCATCACCAAGAAAAGCGAGCACAAGAGGAGACAACTGTCTTGCCTCCTGTGGTGTTCGCTTCTTATCTTTTATAAATAATTCTTCAATTAGATTTTTCTCCAAATGGTTCCCTCACGTGTATCTTCAATGGAAATCCCCATCTCTAGCAACTGATCGCGAATTTCATCGGCGCGTGCAAAGTTCTTTTCCTTACGTGCCTGATTGCGCTCTTCAATGAGCTGATCAATTTCTTCATTGGATTCATTGCTCTTATCCCGATCCAAAATGCCAAAGACATCGCAGATTTCTGTAAAGAGCTTTTGAACTTCCGTAAGAACTTCCAAGTTTACATCATCTTTTGCAAGGTAAGCATTGACAGTACGCACGAGACTATAGAGCACGCCAAGAGCACCGGCGGTG
>CAYFQX010000028.1:0-13767 GCA_964345405.1 uncultured Peptoniphilaceae bacterium | reverse complement strand
AATCGAACCAGCGACACGTAGATTTTCAGTCTACTGCTCTACCGACTGAGCTATCGGACCGGTCAAAGACGACCTCCATATATATTACAATAGTTTAAAATTAATGTCAAGACTAAATTAAAAAAAGTGTCTCAACATAGAGACACTTTTCTATTCTTCACCTTTAAATCGTTCACGGCTCATGTCATAGACATGCTCCAACTCGCCCTCATCAAAATTGTAAACTTGATTGCAGAAATGGCAAGTGACTTCCGCGCCGCCATCCTCATCGATCATTTCTCTAATTTCAGTAGGCGCAAGCGAACTCAGTGCATCCTCAACCTTTTCTTTAGAGCATTCACATTTAAAGTAGACCGGCTTATCCTCAATGATCTCCATCTTAAAGTCCGGAAGTAATTTCTCCAAAAATTCCTCCACACTATCGACTGTTGCAAGAAGCTCTGTAACAGATTTCATATCCTTTAAATTATTTTCCAGACGCTCTATAGTCGCCTCCTCCACATCGGGCATCAATTGTATGATAAATCCACCTGCATAAGAGACGCTCATGTCTTTGCCAATTAGGACGCCCAGTCCTACGGCAGAGTGAATTTGCTCCGATTGAAGTAAATAGTGCGCAACATCCTCTGCGATTTCTCCATTGTGAAGTGGCACTTGACCGACATAGGGTTCCTTAAGTCCCAGATCCATCACTACACTTAGGCGACCTTCCGGACCGACCAGGCGTCCCACATCAAGTTTCCCGTCGGATTCACGAACGGGCACATCCGCCGATGGATTATCTACATAGCCTTTGATGTAGTCGTCATTCTTTCCGGTAACGACAATGCGACCCAAGTCTCCCGAACCGATAATATTTAATGTCAGTGAGTCCTTTTCATTTTTCAAATTATTTCGAAGCAGTAGTCCTGCTGTCAATGCGCGTCCCAGTGCAGCCGTTGCCGTCTTTGAAGTGTTGTGAAGATTTCTCGCCTCTTCCACAACGCTTGTAGTGACAGCCACGTGAGCACGAATGGTGCCGGTTTCATCAATGGCACGTATCATCTTATCTTTCATCTATTTCTCCTTTGTCACAGCCCAAGTGGTTCTCAGGCTGGTATTATTTGCCTTATGATTTGTATAGCCATCATTGATACTTAAACATTTAAAGCCATGTTTGTCAATGAGGTTTTGAATTTCTTCCATGGTGTAGGCATATTCAATATGATGCTCACAACTTCTCTTGTAAGCGTCTCCCACCGGCTGAAAGATATCCAGCTGATAGTGGTTTTCTCTATTTTCTTCATCGTAAAAATTGTCCCACACGCAATAAACTTCATCAAAATCAAAGATGAAGTTGTAATCTTTAAAATTCGTTTTGAAATTATATTCCGTATTAAAGTCAAAGAGCCACAGTCCTCCGGGCTTTAGTGCCTGACTCACCCTTTGAAACACCTCATCCATCGCCTCAAGGGACGGTAGATAATTTAAACTGTCGCAGAGACAAAGGACGAGATCATACACTTGATTCATTTGAAATGTCCGCATATCCATTTGAAACAAACGAAGCGCTCCGTGAGCGCTCAATTTGTTTTGTGCCATGGCAAGCATATCTGATGAGAGGTCAAAGGCATCTACTTTTCCCAAAGAAAGTAGATGGGAAGTTAAACTCCCCGTACCACAGGCCATCTCTAGGATACTATCAGGATTGATCTGTTGCTCCTCAACTTTTTTCAGTATCCACTGATAGACTTCCTCGTAGGGATAGTCTGTCATCAACAGATCGTAAACCTGTGCAAAATTTCTATAACTATTCATCGATTGCTTCCAAAATCTTATTCATACTGTAGCCGATTCCCTTGTGAATGACCACATCTGCTATTTGATCGTAGGGAGTGGGCTCTTTGTTGATAATAATTAAATGCTCTACCAGTCGAGGCAGTGAAGCTACCGGCATGACCCGAAGACTTGAACCAAGAATAATCATCGTATCGGCACGTTCTGCCGCTTCCATGGCGCGTACAAAATCCTCCGGCATGGGATCGCCAAAGAGCACCGTGTCCGTCCGCAAAGTTCCTCCACATTCGCACTTTGGAGGAATTTCTCCGGCGTCAACTTTTGCTTGAATTTCCTGAATGGTTACTTTTTTACCACAGCTCATGCAGTGTCCGCTTCTTGAGTTGCCGTGAACTTCAAGGACATCCTTCGAACCGGCAAGAAAATCCAAATTGTCGATGTTTTGAGTAATGACTTCATGGAGCAATCCCATCTCTTGGAGTTTTGCAAGCGCCTTGTGTCCATCATTCGGTTTCTTCCCCTGAAGATTCATGAGCACTTGAAATCCTCGCGAATAAAAACGCTCAGGATTGCGCGTCATCATCTGCACAGACAGATCCTCTTCCTGTGTATAGCCGTCATAGATGCCATCTTCTCCTCGAAAGTCAGGAATTCCGGACTCAGTAGATACGCCGGCTCCTGTCAGAGCCACAGTGTACTTAGACTTTTTTAAAATTTCAGCCGCTTCATGAAAAACATCCATCTTAAAACCTCCTAATATAGAACAAATAGAGTGCTACAATTCCTACTATTGGTAAAAAATCCAAGAGAGACTTCCGCCTATAATTTAATTTCTTTGACACTCTGTGTTCTCTAAAAATTCTACTTAAACTGATAAAGCACAGGTACGCAGCAATGACGCCGACAAAAATAAGAACGAGCAAGAGAGTTGTCTCCACAGAACCCAAGGTCTGAACCCACGGATGATCCACCAATTTGGAAATTAAGTCTTCGTTGTAATATCTTAAAAAAATTAAGCTGACGAAATTGTACAAAAAGTGACTTAACATGACAAAGCTCAGACGCCTGGAACCATAGTACAACAGACCTAAAAAGATCCCAAAGAGTAGTGGCGGTACAAAGTTTTGAATGTCAAAGTGAAAGAGTGCAAAGACAAAACCGGAAATAAAGATTCCGGACTTTCCCGTCTTTTCAATATAGTAATTTTGTACAAGTCCTCGAAAAAACAACTCCTCTGCCACGGCAGGCAGTAGTGCCAGCACAAGCATCTGCAAAACTAGCGAATTTGTCTTGCGAATGATCTCCAAACTTACATTTCTAAGCTCAATATAGGGTGAGATCAAAGTCAGAAAGAGTCCATTTGCTAGGAGCACGATGGGAAAGAGCGAAATCGTCCCCAAGATTACCGGCCAAAGTTCAAACTTTTCCCCTGTCATTTCAAGAACTGTCCCCTTTGTCTTCAATCTCTGATAGATCAAGCCCGGTAACATAAAAAAGACAATTTCATTGATACAGACACTGGGATACGTTCCCAATTCTAAAGTCAGCGGACCAAGAACAAGGTAAAGAAGCGCCAAGAGGAATACAGAGAGATTAAATCTAAATGTTCCGGTAATTGTCATTGCTTGTCAGGATCGACGTAGGTGTAGATATAGGGGATATTTCTACAATGATTTCCATAGTTTAATCCGTAACCTACAATAAATACATCAGGGATGGTAAAGATCACATAATCTGCATCAAAGTCATTTTCGCGACGATCGGGTTTGTCTAATAAGACGCAAGTTTTTAGTGACTTTGGCTCCATGGAATCGATGTGACGGTAGACTTTTTCCAAAGTATGTCCCGAATCTACGATGTCATCGACAATTAACACATCTCGGCCCTTTACATCGGAGCGCACATCCTGCAAAATATCTACAATACCTTCTGAATATTCGCGATGTCCATAGGAAGAAGTCGTTAGAAAATCAATTTCCAAGGGCATATCCATGGCGCGGACTAAATCTGCTGCAAAGATGAAACTCCCTCTAAGCAAGCTGACAACTAAGAGATCTTTGCCCTCATAGACCTCTGTCAGTTTCTTTCCCATGGCACGAACTTCGCGATCAATTTCTTCCTCTGAAAAGAGTACCTTTTCAACCTTATTTTCCATTGCAACGCCTCCTTAATTATTTATTGTATCTGAATTTATTCACTATGTTATAATGACTATCTAGAGGTGAATGTCATGAATAATCATTTAATGGATCTAGCTAAGAATAAATTAATTTTACTATATATTTTAAGTGAATACCCGGATCTTTATACTAATCATACGTTAACAAACTTTATATTGCAAAATGAATTGATGAATTATTTCTTTTTAAATCAATACTTGGCTGAACTTATAAATTCAGACTTTGTTGAAGCCGATCCCCAGGGTCTACTTCATCTGACATCACTGGGCGAGGAAACACTGAGTTTTTTTAAAAATCAAATTACAAAGTCTGAACTGAACCAGTTGGAGCGTCTTCTGACAAAAAACCAGGAGATCATACAACCGGTAAAGTATACCGGAAATATCATAGGTGAAGATCTCTTCCTTCAGGCAACCAAGGGACGGAATATTTTATTTGAAATGACACTAAAACTCGAAAGCCCCTCCAATGCACAGGCCATAATTGAAAATTTTGAGACCCAGGGCGAGTCCATCCTTGCTGAAATTAATAGAGTTTTAAAATCGAAGGAATAATTAGATCCATGAGCCTAAAGCTTTGAGTTTCAATCTTAATATAGTATATATCCCAAGATTTAAAATTTATCAGTCAATCTCTAATTTAAGAAATAAAAGGTAGCCTCCGGGCTACCTTTTTTGTCTATATTATTGAAGTGCAAGACGTGCCATTTCAAGTTGCGTCTTAACTTGTTCCAGCATATTTTCATATTTGTTGAGCTTGTCGCGCTCTTCTTCTACGATATGCGCAGGAGCTCCTTTGACAAAACCTTCGTTGGCAAGTTTGCCCTTGGCACGCTTAATTTCCCCTTCAAGTTTTTCACACTCACGGCTCAAGCGTTCCACTTCTTTTTCATAGTCCACAAGTTCCGCCATTGGAAGGAAAAGTTCGGCACGGTCCAGTACAATGGACAGAGCATTTTCCTTGAGATCTTCTCTGGAATCGATGGTGTGAAGTTCCGTTGCCTGGCCCACGCTCTTGAAGTTTCCTTCATTGGACATGAGCAGTTCTCTAATCTCAGGATCCTTTGAAAGCACAATGACTTGACTCTTGCGGTGTGGTTCAATGCCACTTTCAGCACGCGCATTTCGAATGCCGCGAATGGCCTGTTGAACATACTCGATTTCCGCTTCCTCTTCAGGGAATGCCTTCATCTCCGCTTCCTTAGGCCATGGCGACACCATAAGGTCGGCCTCCGCCTGTGGCAGATAGCTCCAAATTTCCTCCGTGATAAACGGCATAAATGGATGGAGAAGCTTTAAGATAATTTCAAGCACTTGCATGAGCACTTGGTGAGCTATATCCTTTGACTCTTCATCTTCACCATAGAGGCGCGGTTTCACCATTTCAATGTACCAGTCACAGTAGTCGTGCCATGTAAATTCATGGACATCTTCTGCCGCTAGACCAAGATCGTACTTGTCAATCTTTGTCTCAACTTGACCGATGGTTTCCTTTGCTCTACTTAAAATCCACTTATCCATTGGTTCAAGTTCATCTTCATTTAGTTCACGACGCTTGAAGTCCTCCGGTAAATTCATGAGCACAAATCGGGAAGCATTCCACAACTTGTTGGCGAAGTTTCTTGAAGCTTCGATGCGATCCTTTGAGAAACGAACGTCCCCACCGGAACTTGTCCCGGTGATCAGTGTAAATCTCAAGGCATCGGCACCGTATTGATCAATGACTTCCAGTGGATCGATTCCGTTTCCTAAGGACTTGGACATCTTTCGACCTTGAGCATCGCGAACAAGACCATTTAGATAGACATCTTTAAATGGAAGTTCTCCCGTGAGTTCAAGGGCTGAGAATACCATACGAATAACCCAGAAGAAGATGATGTCATAGCCCGTTACGAGAACATTGGTTGGATAGAAATAGTCGTATTCCGGCGTTTTCTTTGGCCAACCAAGTGTTGAGAAAGGCCACAGCGCAGAACTAAACCAAGTATCCAGCGTATCTTCATCTCGTCGTAAATTTGTACTGTTACATTTTGTACAGTGAGTGGGTTCTTCGCGACTTACAATGGTTTCGCCGCAGTCATCACAGTACCAAACCGGTAGACGATGTCCCCACCATAGTTGTCTTGAAATACACCAGTCCTGAATATTTTCAAGCCACTGAGTATAGATCTTGCCAAAGCGCTCCGGAATGATGTTGAGCTCGCCATTTTTGTAAGCTTCAAGGGCAGGTTTAGCAAGTGGTTTCATCTCTACAAACCATTGTTTTGAAAGTAGGGGCTCAATGACTTCATTACAGCGCTCACAATGTCCAATGGCGTTGTCGTGATTTTCTTCCTTGACAAAGAAGCCAAGTTCGTCAAAGTCCTTGATGATTTCTTTTCTTGCTTCAAAACGATTCATGCCATTGTACTTACCGGCATTTTCGTTTAGGGTGGCATCTTCATTCATGATGATGCATTGACCTAGATTGTGACGCTCCCCAACTTGGAAGTCATTGGGGTCGTGGGATGGCGTGATCTTTACTGCACCGGTACCAAATTCCATATCTACATAGTCGTCGGCAATAATTGGAATTTCGCGGTTTAATACCGGTAGTAAGACATGTTGACCTACCATATCTTTGTAGCGTTCATCTTCCGGATTGACTGCAACAGCAAGGTCGCCCGGAATCGTTTCAGGACGTGTCGTAGCAATTTGAATGTACTCTCCCTCACGGCCCACCACCGGATATCTAAAGTGCCAGATGTGAGAGTGAACATCTTCATGATCCACTTCTGCATCGGAAATTGCCGTAGCACAGGATGGACACCAGTTGATGATTCGGTCGCCTCGGTAGATCAGTCCCTTATCGTAGAGACGAATAAAAACTTCCTCCACTGCCTCTGAAAGTTCCTCATCCAGTGTGAAGCGTTCACGTTCCCAGTCACAGGAGACGCCAAGTTTTTTCAGCTGATTGCGAATGGTGCCGCCGTATTTATACGTCCAGTCCCAAGTCTCTTCAAGGAAAGCTTCACGACCTAAATCGTCCTTACTCTTTCCCTCTTCGCGAAGCTTATTAACGACACGCGCCTCTGTTGAGATACTTGCGTGATCCATGCCAGGTAGCCAAAGTGCACTGTAACCTTGCATACGCTTTGTACGAATTAAGATATCCTGTAGTGTATTATTTAACGCATGACCCATGTGAAGATTTCCCGTAACATTTGGCGGGGGCATCACAATGGTATAGGGTTCTTTATCAGGATCTATTTCAGCATGGAAGGCATCTTTATCCATCCAATGCTGATAGAGTTTTTCTTCAAACTCCTTTGGATTGTAAACTGAATTCATCTCTGCCATATCTTCCTCCTAAATAAAAAATCCCTCTTCCTGTAAGGACGAGGGATCGCGGTACCACCTTAATTTTATGCACCAAAATGCATAACACTCAATGCGATAACGGAGCAACCGTCCCCAAGGGGATGCAAATAAGCAACCTTCACTATGTCTCCGTCCACTGTTTCACCACACCCAGCTTCTCTTTGTCGGGATTCATAGATACTCCTCTTATTTATAGCACATATTTCTTTAGATTATAATACACTGACCCGTTGATTCTGTCAATCTATTTTGCAACTAGGCCAACTTTGCGCTCCACTTTTCGCAGCGTTTTGTTGGCGAGATATCTTGCCTTTTCCGCACCTTCACGGTAGATCTTCTCAAGGGCGTCCTTGTCTTGGCGCCACTCCTTGTAACTTGCCTGAATTGGTGCAAGTCCTTCGACCACTGCCTCTGCTGCATCCGCCTTGAGATTGCCGTAGCCACCGCCCGCATATTCCCTTACGATTTCTTCCGGAGACTTTCCGCTAAAGGAAGCGTAGATGTCGATGATATTTTTAAGTCCCGGTTGCTCTGTCGTATAATTAACTTCAGCTAGGGAATCTGTCACAGCGCGTTTCATCTTACGGCGAATGACATCGGGCTCGTCGAGAATTTGAATGTAGGCATTTTCATCGGGATCGGACTTACTCATCTTAGAGAGTGGATCCTGCAGACTCATAATGCGCGCACCCACCTTTTGAGACATCATTTCAGGAATGGTAAAGGTTGGCGAGTAGCGATGGTTAAATCGCTCCGCAAGATCACGTGTAAGTTCAATATGTTGACGTTGATCATCGCCTACCGGGACATAATCTGCCTGGTAAAGTAAGATATCTGCCGCCATCAGCACCGGATAATTCAACAGTCCAGCATAAACTTCGTCCTGCTTTGCAGATTTGTCTTTAAACTGCGTCATGCGATTGAGCTGTCCCAGAGATGTAATAGTGTTTAAAATCCAAGCCAGTTGCAGATGCTCCGGTACATGGGACTGAATATAGACGATGGATTTTTCAGGATCCAATCCACTTGCCAAGTAGAGAGCTAGCACATCCAGCGTGTGCTTCCTAAGTTCGGCAGGTACTTGAGGTACAGTAAGCGCATGAAGATCCACCACGCAGTAAAGTGTGTTGTATTCATCTTGCAATTGTGAAAAATTACTGAGTGCGCCGATATAATTTCCAATGGTCAAACCACCGGATGGTTGAATGCCTGAGTAGACGATCTTTTTACTCATCCTATGCCTCCTGTTTACTTCTCTTAACTAATGCTTCCATGCCGACATTGACTTTATCCATGATCTTTTGCAGATCCACATTGACCATTTCGCGATCCTTCATTGAAAACTTGCCATTAACAAGGACGTGAACCAAATCATCTCGACCTGCAGAGTAGGACATAGCACTGACTAAATTGTTTCGCGGTGTAAAGGATGGCGAATTTAAATTAAAAATTGCAAGATCCGCCTTCTTACCCTCTTCAATGCTACCAATGTCATCGGCCATGCCAAGTGCTTCTGCACCGTAGATAGTCGCCATCTTTAAAACTTCAAGGGCACTGACAGACTCAGGATCCTCGTTCACTGCCTTATTTACAATGGAGGCAAGGTGCATTTCCTCCAATAGATTTTGATTGTTGTTGCTGGAATTTCCGTCAGTACCTAGAGATACTTTCATTCCTCGCTCTAACATTCCTTCCACCGGCGCAAAGCCACTGGCAAGTTTCAAATTGGAGGTAGGATTGTTGACCGGGAAGAATTTCTTTCGATCCACGCGGTCCATTTCCTCTTCAGTCATATGGACGCAGTGCGCTGCTATGACATCCAACTTATCCATACCAAGATCCAAGAGATAGTTCACCGGTGTCTTCCCGTAATTTGCAACGGCATCTTCCACTTCTTTTTTCGTCTCGGAAATGTGAATGTGGATTCTACCGTCCATAGCGTGAGCCATTTCAAATACAATTCTTAAAAATTCCTCATTGCAAGTATAGATGGCGTGAGGTGCAGGCACCACTTTTAACATGCCACCCGCCTGATTGTGGTACTCATTGTAGAGTTTTCTTGTGTCCTCAAGCTTCTGTTCCCAATCGCCAAAACTTGTCATGCCCATGCCAAGCACGCCGCGGATCCCCACTTCAAGTGCAGCATCTCCGACGCGGTCCATGTCCAAGTACATATCGCAGAATGTTGTCGTTCCTGACTGAATCTCTTCACAAAGACTAAGTAAGCTCGCCCAGTAGATATCCTCCGGTGTCAAGTGATCTTCAAGTGGCCAAATTGCTTCATTAAGCCACGTATCCAGATCCATATCGTCGGCATAATTTCTAAAATACGCCATCCCAAGATGGGTGTGCGCATTGATCAGTCCTGGAATCACCAGTAGATCTCCAGTAATTACTTCATCCGCAGTAATGAGTGGTGAGGTGTCTGCAATCTTTACAATGCGGTCCTCTTCAACTAAAATATCTTTATGTTTATGAACGGTTCCGTCCATGACATCAATGTATTGTATATCTTTTAAAACGATACTCATAGCTTCCCCCTTTATCTTTTCTAGTATATCATATCTTTAGTGATTTAAATGTTCACTTTTTCAGATAAATACCTGCTGAAACCTTTACAAATTCAACAAGATTGGTTATAATATATCTCGGTTCTAAATTATCGCGGCAAATATAATTTAGGAGATGAAAAATTAATGGCAAAAATGATGGGACCGAGATTTAAACAATCTCGTAGATTAGGTCTTAATGTATGTGGTCATCCAAAGGCCATGAATCGCGCAGGACGTGGTACTGCTCGTAATGATAAGAAGTTAACTGAATATGGTATGCAACTTTTAGAAAAACAAAGACTAAGAGCATACTATGGTGTTTTGGAAAAACAATTTGTCCGTTACGTTGATCGTGCTCAAAGATCAAGTGAACAAACAGGTCCAGCACTTGTAAAACTACTTGAATCTCGTCTAGACAACCTAACTTATCGTATGGGCTTTGCATCCTCTATTCGTCAAGCACGTCAAATGGTGACTCACGGTCACATTCGTGTCAATGGCGAAAAGATCAACATTCCTTCCTACGAAGTGAAAGTTGGCGATGTCATCGAATTAAGTCCAAGAGGCCGCAAGGTAGATATGTTCAAAGAAAACTTTGAATCTAACTTCATGTTTGCTCTTCCTTACATCACTAAGGAAAAAGACTTCAAAGCAACTTTTGCTTCCGAGCCAAACCGTGAAGACATTCCTATTGAAATCGAAGATCAACTGATCGTAGAGTTCTACTCAGGAAAATAATTAAATTTAAAATCAAAAAGGTGTATCCTCACTCGAAGGATACACCTTTTTTGTTGTTCAAATTAGTTTATCTTTTCACCAAATTGATCGAGACTTTCAAAGTACTGATCATAATCCTCTTGTGTCATTTCGCCATCCTTTAATCGCTTATCCATCTCACTTTTGGTCACGGTGTCAGGATCTACCGTCCCATCGATGGTGTCAAGTTCTGAAAGTTCATAGATCATAGAAGGATCCTCAATGTTTACCATTTGAGAATCGAAGACATTGAAGGCGCTCTGCGGTCCAGTGACAAGAATGTAGTAATTATCTCTCGTCTTGTACGGATCCGCCTTTGGCCTTGTCAAGAAGAGCACATAGCGCTTGTCAAAATTAAACTCCGGTTCATTGGCCTCTAAAATGTAGTGGATCTTCGCCTCTTCGTCGGTGTACTTACCGCCGGCGAGACGTAGGGCGACGGAGTTCTCCCCTTTTAAATCACCCTTGTAGATTTCTTGTACATCAAATGTAAGATCTCTAAAGACCCAGGGATCGTTCCCACCATAGGGCTTGACCAGGAGTGTCTCGGATTCCTCTTTAAGTTGTCCCATGACGACAAGCTCTGAAGCATCAGAAAGGTCCTTGAAATCATAGGACACATAGTCTGTCTCGACACCCTGACGAACCTCGCGATAGTTTGCTTTCTCAGTCCGAGTTGTACAGCCCACAAGAAGGAGCGTGAGTACCATTAATACACTTACTATCGTACGCTTTTTCATAGCTAGCCTCCTCCCTCAAGCTTTGCTGAATCTCGCAAATTTAGTGACTATTCAAAGACTTCAATACTTGCCTTTTCAATGACGACATCTTTCTTCGGCTTGTCCATGCGATTGCGCTTCACATTGGCAATGTCATCGACCACTTCTTGCCCTT
The DNA here is from genome assembly GCA_964345405.1 of uncultured Peptoniphilaceae bacterium. Taxonomy (GTDB): domain Bacteria; phylum Bacillota; class Clostridia; order Tissierellales; family Peptoniphilaceae; genus CAYFQX01. Next base: position 2,250 of record CAYFQX010000028.1, on the reverse strand, counting down.
CAATGACTTGTCCAAAGACGGTATGTTTACCATCAAGCCATGGTGCGCCCCCAAACTCTTTATAGGCTTCAATTACTTCATCAGTAAAACCGCCGCGCTCACCAATGGATTCCATATCATCAATCATGCTTCCCGGAAGTTGCTGTCCCTGCATGATAAAAAACTGAGAGCCATTGGTGTTCGGTCCTGCATTTGCCATGGACAGCGCGCCAACAAAGTTACGATAATTTACATCAAACTCGTCTTCAAATTTCCCACCAAAGCTACTTTCGCCACCACGACCGGTGCCTGTTGGGTCGCCCCCTTGAATCATAAAACCCGGAATGACGCGGTGAAAAGTGACTCCATCATAGTAACCGGAGTTGATTAAATTTTTAAAATTTTCTACGGTTCTTGGCGCTGCCTCTTCAAAGAGACGGAGCTTAATCGCTCCCATATTCGTTTCTAAAACTGCAATTTCCTCGCCGGCTACCGGCGGTTGTAGTTGTTTTAACATATCTTCCTCCTAAAATTATTCTTGCCTACTGATGTATCGTTCCATATGATTACGATACCCATTTGTCTTCTTATTGATGATATAAAATACTAAATAAAGCACGATGCCCTTGGCCACACTGGATAAACTCATGGCCCACCAGACGCCGTTGATGGCAAGGCTCGGCATAAGGATACGCGCCATGGGGATACGCGCTAAATTAAATACCGTAGCAACCATGGCCGGATATCTTGTAAGGCCAAGGCCGTTCATGGCACCGCCGGTAATAATTTCAATGGACATAAAAGTTTGGCTGAGACTGAGGATCTGCAAATACTCTCCGCCTCGCACAATGGTATCCGGATCCTTTGGTACAAAAATACTAAAGAGCCTTTCGTTTCCAAAGTAAAGTAGGAGACTTACGGCAACGCCAATGGTAACGATGATTCGCATACCGGTACGGAATCCGTCTTGAAGTCGCTCGAACTTTCTAGAACCGTAATTTTGTCCCATAAATGTAGACATGCCCATACTAAAGCCTTCCGCCGTCATCCAGGAGAGAGACTCAATCTGCGCGCCTACGGAATAAATGGCAATGTAGTTGGATCCAAATCCTGCAACATAGCGATTTAAGATAAGTGCAATGATAGCATGAATGGCGGATTGCAAAAAGGATGGAATCCCAAGTTTTAAACCATCTAAGATGTGACTGTTTGAAAAGCGCGATAAGTTAATTTTCAAATCGCCGGTGTTTCCCGCCTGAATGGTCACTATGTAGAGTATCGTTGCAACAACTTGTGCAAGCACCGTTGCCAGCGCCGCACCTCTTACGCCAAGTGCGGGAAAAATTCCCCAGCCAAAGATAAGAAAGGGGTCTAAAAACATATTGAAGACGAGGGCAATCAAACTTATTTTAAAGGGGGTCATTGAGTTTCCACGACTGACAAAGAGAGTGGATAAAATTGGATTTGCAAAGGTAAAAAACATCCCAATGGCGACAATGGCCAGATACCCTCTAGCCAAGTTGTGAACTTCTGAATTTAGTCTATAAAATCCTAAAAGTAGATCTCGTCCGAAAAAAAAAGTAAGGGCAATGACAAGCCAAAAGAAAATACTCACTTGGATGCTACTTTCAATGACGCGCTTCACTTCCTCATGATCGCCGCGTCCCAAAGCTTGACTCATGCCGACACCCAGGCCCACTTTACTGATCAGTGTCACGGCTTGCGCAAGCCACATAAAGATACCTACACTACCGACAGCGGCAACAGAGGCCGTCGAAAGACGACCAAGCCACATTATGTCTACCAAGTTGTAGGCCATTTGAACAAAAGAGATTCCCATCAGTGGCAGAGCCAGTCTAAAGAGTGCAGAAAAAATGGGACCCTCTAATAAATCGATATTCTTTTCCATAACTAGCTCCCAACGATATAAAACTGAATGTTTCCTGCAAGATGAGCAATGGAACCTGCAAGTACAAATAGATGCCAAATCCCATGATGATATGGGATTTTTTTATTTACATAAAAATAAGTGCCCACAGTGTAAAATATGCCACCTAGAGCTAAAGTTAGAATAAACTTTAAACTTGTCGCATCGTAGATAAATTTTAAGAGAAACAGAGAAAGCCAACCAAGACTTAAATAGAGTATAAGCGAAATTTTGTTGGTCTTGTTGAACTTTCCATAGTTTACAATTTTAAAAACAATCCCTGCAATTGCCACGATCCACACAATCACCAAAGTCAACACTCTCAGTACTCCGTCAAAGGAAAG
>CAYFQX010000027.1:3344-14069 GCA_964345405.1 uncultured Peptoniphilaceae bacterium | reverse complement strand
AGCGGGATTTAAGGATGGGGGTAAAGGAATTGCGCTTCCTTTGGATCTTCGCTGGAGGATGTTGAGTTTAGGGTTTATTTTTTTTTACTTTTTTTAGGGGGTGAGTGACTCCTCTACTCTCTCCTATTAACACTTTCACTAACTACTAACATAAACTCCGACATACTGTCATCTCGACCGAACGAAGTGAGCGGAGAGATCCCCTGCTTTGGAGATGAAGACGGTGGAAGGCTACATATTCATCTCCCCTATATAATAGAAGAAAGTTTTGCGTATCAAAAAAGAGAGCCTTGGTGGGGCTCTCTTTTTGGGTTTGTTTGTAGGAAATCATCGTGGGGATTTGTTTTGATATTAATATTCGAAGAAACCTTTTTTGGTTTTGCGACCAAGGTGTCCGCCACGTACCATCTTTTTGATGAGTGGATGTGGACGATATTTGCTGTCGCCAAATTCAGTGTATAGTACTTCCATGATGGCTAGGACAACATCTAGTCCGATAAGGTCACCTAGGGCAAGAGGTCCAATCGGATGGTTTGCACCAAGTTTCATGGATTTATCGATGTCTTCAGCTGTTGCTACGCCTTCGGATAGGACGCCGGCAGCTTCGTTAATCATAGGGATTAGGATACGGTTGACGACAAATCCTGGAGCTTCTTCGACGATGACTGGTTCTTTACCAATTTCTTGAGAAATTTCGAAGACTCTGTCAGCGGTTTCTTGACTGGTTGCGATACCGGAGATAACTTCGACTAGCTTCATAACTGGCACTGGGTTGAAGAAGTGCATACCGATGACTTTGTCAGGGCGGTTGGTGTGTGAAGCGATTTCAGTGATGGATAGAGAGGAAGTGTTGGTGGCTAGGATGGTCTTTTCGTCACAAACTTCATCAAGTTTCTTGAAGATTTCTTCTTTCATGTCCATTTGTTCTCTGGATGCTTCTACGATTAGATCGCAGTCTTTGATGTCTTCCCATTCTAGGGATGTTTTGATGTTTCCGATGATGCCGTCTTTTTCTTCTTGGGTCATGCGTCCTTTTTCTACGCTACGACCTAGTGTCTTTTCGAAGAATTCGAATGGTTCGGTGAGTTGACCTTCACGGTAACCCTTGATGACGACTTCGTGTCCCTTAGCTGCAAATACTTGAGCGATACCATTTCCCATTGTACCTGGACTAATTACACCAATTTTCATTTGTTCATTCCTCCTATATCTATTGATAATTTTAAATGTACGACTGAGTGATTACTTTTCGGTAAATTCAGGTTTGCGCTTTTCTAGGAAGGCGGCCATGCCTTCTTTTTGGTCTTCAGCTGCGAAGCATAGGCCGAAGGCGGCTGCTTCGATGTCCATAGCTGTATGGATGTCGGCTTGAAGGCCGTTGTTGATGGCTGACTTTGCGTAGCCGACGGCAGAAGCTGAGTTTTTGATGATGGATTTGGCAAGTTTTCTCGCTTCGTCCATAAGGTCTTCTGCAGGTACGACTTTGTTGACAAGGCCAATTTCTAGAGCTCGATCGGCACGGATGTTAGTAGCTGTGTAGATGAGTTCTTTTGCCATGGCGACGCCGACGGTGCGTGGTAGACGTTGTGTGCCACCAAAGCCCGGAGTGATGCCTAGGCCGACTTCAGGTTGACCGAAGAGTGCCTTTTCGGAAGCGTAGCGAATGTCACAGGCAAGTGATAGTTCGCATCCACCGCCGAGTGCGAATCCGTTGACGGCAGCGATGACCGGTCTTGGGAAGTTTTCGATGGCCATGAAGGCGCTCATTCCAAGTTTACCAAAGGCGTTGGCTTCGCGAGCAGTTAAGGTCGACATTTCGCCAATGTCTGCACCTGCGACGAAGGATTTACCTGCGCCAGTAATGATGACAACCTGTACTTCCTCATCTTTCTTTAAGTGGGCAAAGAGGTGGTTGATCTCTGAAAGTAGCGCAGAGTTAAGTGCGTTTAGACTTTCCGGACGGTTTAGCGTCACCGTTGCGATTCCCTCTTCTTTTTCCAATATGAGATGTTTGTAATCCATGTAAGCTCCTTTCCAAAGACAGTGTTCTGTCTTTATGTATCGGGAAATAGTTTTCACACTTATTAGAATTGATAAATATTTTACAATCTTCTTAAGTCTTATTATAGTTAATTTATTGTCAAAGGTCAATAGGTTTTGCGAACTTTTCGAATTTCTTTTTGAGTGTGTTTGCAAGTCTTGATGTTAGGCGGATCACGGTGAGATGATAATGTTTCTTAAGGGTCTCTTTACCCAACACATTTTATAGATACCCTACTTCGGTAATATTATAGAAGAAGTTTTAAAGAGTGATGGGAAAATAGGTGGAGGGGATGGTTTTCCCCTCTTGCTCCCCTGGTTTCTTGCTGTTGTTCTTGAAGCATACGCTTCTTATCTGGTGATATAACTGTCATTCCGAGGGAGGAAATTTATTTCCGATTCGAGGAATCCCACTCTACTAAGAAAAAGGATGCGGAAGGGTTGTTTATCATTTATTGCGGGCTTCTCGTCGACGAATTCTAGCTAATCGATGCTCCCTATTCGGTCGCATCTCTTAGGAATTCTTGACGTAAGACCTACATTTACTTTGAGAGAACCAGTTTCGCCGGTTTTCTCAAAGTAGTGTTCGGGCTTCAAAATAAAAAAGCGTTGATTTCTCAACGCTTTTAGTGTATCTATTGAATTATTCGATGCCAGGGCCTTTGATTAGTTTACAGCCGGTGGCTTCTTGTACTTCTTCAAATGTGAAGTGTGGGTTGACTTCAGTGATGACGAGTCCTTCGTCAGTTACTTCCATGACGCCCATTTCAGTGACGATCATGTCAACACATTTGATTCCTGTTAGAGGAAGTGTACATTTTTCTAGGATTTTGTGGTTTCCTTTGTTGGTGTGGTCCATGGCTACGATGACTTTTTTCGCACCGACAAGTAGGTCCATTGCACCACCCATGCCTGGAACAAGTTTGCCGGGGATCATGTAGTTGGCAAGGTCACCGTTTTCAGCTACTTGAAGTGCACCTAGTACGGTTGCGTCGACGTGGCCACCGCGGATGAGTCCGAAGCTGAAGCTGGAGTCGAAGAACATTCCCTTAGGAAGTACAGTTGCTGGCATACCACCTGCGTTTACGATGTCCGGATCTTCCTGTCCTGGTTCTGGAGCTGGACCTGCACCAGTGTATCCAAGCTCTGCTTGAAGGGTTACTTCTACGCCTTCAGGAATGTAGTTGGATACGAGGGTTGGTAGTCCGATTCCTAGGTTGACAAGGTCACCGTCTTTTAGTTCTTGAGCAACACGTGCAGCGATGTATTCGCGACGTTCTTGTTTGGTCATTTTTTCTTCCATTTTATCACCTATGTCCTTTCACAGTCTTTTGATTATTCAAAGTCTTCGGTTGGTACGATGAAATCTACTAGAGCGCCTGGAATTTCTACGCGTTCAGGTCCGATTTCGCCGGTTTCTACGATTTTGTCAGCTTGAACGATGACAGTACGACCTGCGAAACAGGATGCGATGTTGTAGTTTCTTGTGGAGCCGTGGAAGGCTAGGTTACCGTATTTGTCTGCAACGTTGGCTTTGATTAGGGCAACATCACCAACGATTGGTTTTTCGTATAGCCATTTTTGGCCGTTGAGTTCGACAACTTCTTTTCCGGCTTCTACTTCAGGTAGTCCAAGTCCGGTTGGAGTTAGGACACCACCAAGTCCGTATCCACCTGCACGAATACGCTCTACGAGAGTTCCTTGAGGTGCTAGTTCGACTTCCATTTCGCCGGTGTGCATTTTGCGGCCGGTTTCTCTGTTGGTTCCGACGTGTGATGCGATGACTTTGCTTGCTACGCCACGAGTGACGAATTCACTGATACCAGGTTTGTCGTCGAATCCTGTGTCGTTGGCTACGAGTGTGATGTCTTTTAGGTCTTTGTTGTCTAGGATGTAGGTGATCATTTTGATTGGGCCACCACAGTTTAGGAATCCGCCAACAAGGACAGTGTCACCGCTGTTGATGTGTTCTAGAATTTCTTCTTTTTTAACTATTTTATTCAATATAATCCTCCTTTTGTTTATCTATTGAATTAAAAATATAGCTTGCGAATGGATATTAGCGTGCTTTGCGAAGGGCTGCGGCCATTTCGCGGCCGAGCTGTGCACACTGTTCAAGTTCTTCAGAGGTTGGTGAACCCATGATGTTGACTTGCGTTGGTAGTACGTCCCATTTGGAGGCTTCGGCGAATTCTTGGAATTTCTTTTCGGCGCCGCCACCCCAGGAGTAGTTGGTGAAGGTTCCAAGGATGTGATTTTTCATCTTTTGCATCTTTAGAGTTTCAACGAGGGTTCTCATTGGTGGGAAGAGGTCTACGTTGTAGGTTGGGCAACCTAGGATGATGCCCTTGTAGGCCCAAGTTTCTGCAATGAGGTAGGATAGGTGTGTCTTGGAGACGTCGCGGATTTTGATGTCGCGTACACCGTTTTGGGATAGGGAACGTGCAATGGCTTCTGCCATGACTTCGGTGTTGCCATACATGGAGCCGTAGACGATGAGGACACCGTCTTTGGTGACTTGGTGACTCATGTCGGAGTATAGCTGGATGATTTTGTCGGGGTTGTCTCTCCATACGGGACCATGATCAGGACAGATCATGGTGATGTCAAGGCCGCCTAGTTTTTTGAGGGCACGTTGGACTTGCATGGAGTATTTACCGACGATGTTTGTATAGTAACGTACGGTTTCGTCGATGAAGAATTCCCAGTTGATTTGGTCGTCGAAGATGGCACCGTCTAGGGTTCCGAAGGAGCCGAAGGCGTCTTGGGAGAAGAGGATGCCGGATTTTTCTTCAAAGGCAACCATGGATTCAGGCCAGTGAACCATTGGGGTTGCATAGAATGTAAGGGTACGGTTTCCAATGTCGAAGGATTCGCCATCGCCAACGAGGATAATGTTATCCTTGATGCCGTAGTAGTGATCTAGGAATGGTACGGCCTTTTTGCTGGTGATGATTTGAACCTCAGGATAGAGATCGACGATGGTTCCGATGCTTGAAGTGTGGTCGGGTTCCATATGGTTTACGATGACGTAGTCGAGGGGTCTTCCCTTGAGTACGTCGTCTAGTTTGGCTTTAAATTCATTGACACTGTCGACACGGACGCAGTCGATAAGACAGGTCTTGGTGCCGCCATCAAGTAAATACGAGTTATAACTTATGCCATCGGGCAGTGGCCACATGGCTTCGAACAAGTGCGTATAACGATCGTTTACACCAATGTAGTGCAGAAAATCGTTGATCTGAACAGATCTTGTATTGGCTGCTATCATGTTAACACTCCTTTGTTAAGTTATCTACAAAGTATATTTTACTCCAATTGTTTTAGTTATGCAAGACTAAGAAAGACTTAAATCAATAGATACGGGACAATGATCGGATCCAAAGATGTCGGCATGGATGAAACTGTCATCTACCTGGTCGATGAGACGATCGGATACGACGAAGTAGTCGATTCTCCAACCGACGTTTCGATCTCTGGCGCGAGTGATGTAGCTCCACCAGGTGTAGGCGTCGACTTGGTCAGGATAGAAGTGACGGAAGGTGTCTGTGAATCCTGAGTTTAGCAGGGTTGAGAATTGACTGCGTTCCTGATCACTGAATCCTGCGTTTTTGCGGTTTTGGCCGGGGTTTTTGAGGTCGATTTCATTGTGGGCGACATTTAGGTCACCGCAGAGGATGACGGGTTTGACTTTGTCCAGTTGATTTAGATAGTCTCTAAAGTCGTCTTCCCACTCCATACGGTAGTCAATGCGAGCCAGGCCACGCTGGGCGTTGGGGGTGTAGACATTGACGAGGAAGAAGTCGTCGTATTCGCAAGTGATGACGCGACCTTCCTTGTCGTGGTGCTCCATGTCGATGCCGTAGGTGACTTGGATGGGCTCGATTTTTGTGAAGACGGCGGTGCCGCTGTAGCCCTTTTTCTCGGCGTAGTTCCAGTATTGGTGGTAGCCTTCCAGGTCCAGCTCTAACTGCCCCTCAGAAAGTTTAGTCTCTTGAAGGCAAAAGATATCTGCGTCGATTTCGTTGAAGAAATCCATAAATCCCTTTTTTAGGGCGGCGCGGATGCCGTTTACATTCCATGATACGATTTTCATTGATTTCTCTCTTTCTGTCTATAGTAGTCTAAAAAGTGATGCTTGTGCTGATCCAGGTCTTTCCAACCTAGGATGGCGCCCATTTCGACATTTTCCGGGGCGCGGTAGATGCTCATCTCTACATTGGGGATGTCTTCTTTGAGCTCTTGGATGAGTTTCTTGGTGTAGCTTCGTGCGGTGCCCTCCTCTTTTTGAGTGACGGTGCAGGCGCAGTCGATGACGTCGATCTCATTGCTCTTGGTCCACTGGATGATTTCCTCTTCATGAATATAGACCATGGGCCGGATGAGTTCCATGTTTTCAAAGTTGGTGGAATGGAGCTTGGGCATCATGGTCTTGAAGTTGGCTGAAAAGAGGACGTTCATGAGGACGGTTTCAATGACGTCGTCAAAGTGGTGTCCAAGGGCAAGTTTGTTGCATCCAAGTTCTTGCGCCTTGTCATACAAACTGCCGCGGCGCATCCGAGCGCAGAGGTAGCACGGCTTTTCCTTGCCGATGAGCTCGGCAATTTCAAAGACATCGGTGTCGTAGATGTGTAGGGGGATGTTTAATTCCTTGGCGGTACGCTCGATGGTGGCACGAATCTCAGGTCGATAGCCGGGATCCATGGTGATAAACTCGAGTTCGAAGGGGTACTTCCCGTGGCGCTTGAGCTCCTGAAAGAGCTTTGCCAGCAAGAAGGAATCCTTGCCCCCACTGATGGCAATGGCAATCTTATCGCCTGCTTCCACCAAATCATATTCCCTGACGGCGCGGACAAAGGGCGACCACAGGGTACTTCTTCTACTCTTAATGATGCTTCTTTCAACTTCTCTTAAGCTTCTCAAATTACACTTCCCTCTCTATATATTCCACTCCTTATCATATCACATTAATAAATGTTTGATAAAGTTTCAAATCTTTCCTATAATAGATGTAGAATTAAATAAAGGAGGTCACTATCTATGATGAGTGAAAAATTATATTTGGTGGTACTTCTCACTTTTGCCATTGCAATCACAAGATTTTTACCCGATATTGACGGGAAAAAACAGGATCACTAGCTTTAAATGGTAAGAGTTAAGTGAATGTTAAGGACGGGGATTTCCCCATCCTTTTTTTATTTGGGAAAAGCTTTTTTAAAGTTTTTATGTTGCATCGCTTACGGCTGTCAATCTTTTTAATTTAGTAAAGTATTTTCCTTTTCATTCGTAATTTTTAAGGATATAATTGAATAATTGACATATTTTAGGGATTTCCTATTTTTGTAGAATTTTTTGGAGGAGGTTTTTATGGATCCTATTGATCGTCGACCTAAGGCGAGGGGGGCAGCTCTGTTGCCTTTTGTTCTCTTCGTGTTGGTGTATTTACTTAGCGGACTTATTTTGAATTATCGTGGCGTGGAGATGGCGTTTTACCAAGTGGCTGCACCTGTCTGTATTTTGCCTGCCATTATCCTTGCTTTTGTTATGTTTGAAGGTAATGTGAATGAGAAGTTTGATGAGTTTGTCAAGGGCTGTGGCGATGACAATATCATTATCATGTGTCTGGTCTATATCTTGGCAGGGGCTTTTGCTACGGTTTCATCGGCTTCAGGCGGGGTGGATTCGGTGGTGAATTTTGCACTTTCGTTTATTCCCGTGCAGTATGTTACCGCCGGGGTATTTCTGATCGCCTGCTTTATCTCTCTGTCTACAGGGACTTCAGTGGGGACAATTTCTGCTGTGGGTCCGGTGGCTGTGGCGATTGCGCAGAAGGGCAATCTATCGATGGCTATGGTGATTGGTGCGCTGGTTGGCGGCGCGATGTTTGGGGATAATCTATCGATTATTTCCGATACGACGATTGCTGCAACTCGTACCCAAGGTGTGGAAATGCGAGATAAGTTCCGAGTGAATTTTAGAATTACACTGCCGGCAGCGATTGTCACTTTCATCCTCTTTTTACTTGTAGGAAAGCCGGCGGGTGCTGTGGATTTAGGGGAATTGGACTATAGTTTTGTGCTGATACTGCCCTATCTGTTTGTCCTTATCTCTGCACTGTCCGGTCTCAATGTGTTTCTTGTGCTTACAGGCGGCATTGTGTTTTCAGGAATTATCGGCATGAGTACGGGCGGACTGACTCTCTTGGAGTTTGCACAGAAAATTTATGAGGGCTTTAGCGGAATGTTTGAAATCTTCCTGCTCTCCCTGTTGACCGGCGGGCTGTCCTATATGATCACTCGCGAGGGCGGCATCGAGTGGTTGGTGCAAAAAATCCGCAAGTTGGCAAAGAATGTCCGCTCAGCGGAGCTTTCCATAGCGCTTTTGACGCTGCTTACCGATGCTGCTACAGCAAATAATACGGTGGCCATTATCATTGCAGGTCCGGTTGCAAAGGAAATTTCTAAGGATTTCCACGTGGACCCAAGACGCTCAGCCTCACTTTTAGATACTTTCTCCTGTGTGATGCAGGGCTTTATCCCCTATGGTGCGCAGATTCTGATTGCCGCAGGACTCACTAAGGAACTGGGCGCGCATGCCATTGCGCCGGTAGAAATTATCCCATTCCTCTGGTATCAGGGATTACTGTTTTTATTTGCACTTGCATCTATCTTCTTCCGCTTTGGCGATCTGAAAGATCCCTGGAATTTTGAAAAGGATGCATCGGCATCGATTGAGCATTAATTGGATATAGAAAGAACCTCAAACCGAGAAAGGCTTGAGGTTCTTTTTTTATAGGGTTTTGTGGGTAGAGGACGAAACGCTTCTCTACTCTCTTCTACTAACGTTTTGTAAGATATTTCTGTCATCTCGAGCAAGCAATTTTTAATTGCGCGTCGAGAGATCTCCTGCTTGTATAATGAAGGATATGGAAGGCCAACTGATGTCATATTGTTTTAGGAATTTAAAAAAGAGCGGTTTGACCGCTCTTGTCTATTCTTTTGCGCTATGACAGGCGACGTAGCTGTTGCCGATTTTTCTAAGTTTGGGACGATCGGTTGGACAGGTTTCGCCGGGATGAGGACATCTGGTGTGGAAGGAGCATCCCTTGGGATGGATTCTTGGCACATCGCCCATGGCGAGTCCATTGGGTGCTCGCTTTCTTGGATTGTCAATGGGGATGGCGTTGAGTAGTTTTTTGGTGTAGGGATGTCTGGGGTTTTTGTAGAGTTCTTCCCGAGGGGCAATCTCTACTATCTGTCCAAGGTACATGACGGCGACATCGTCTGAAATATGTTCGACGACGGAGAGGTCGTGGGAGATGAAGATATAGGTGAGTTCCATCTCCTCTTGAAGTTCTTCCATGAGATTGATGATCTGTGCCTGAATGGATACATCCAGGGCGGAGGTGGGTTCGTCTGCAATGATAATTTCAGGCTCTAGGATGAGGGCGCGAGCAATGCCGATGCGCTGACGCTGTCCCCCGGAGAATTCGTGAGGATAGCGGTCGTAGTGATGGGCCTGAAGTCCGCATCGCTCCATGGTGCGCAGGACTCTTTCCTTGAGGTCCTCTTTCTGACCCAAGTTGATTAAAGGTTCGGCAATGATCTCCCCTGCCTTCATTCGAGGATTGAGTGAGGAGTAGGGATCTTGAAAGATCATCTGCACATGGGCGCGGTATCTTCTAAGTTTTGAGGGAGTGTAATCCAGGACGCTCTCCCCTTGAAATAAAATGCTTCCCGAAATATCAGGATAGAGTCCCAAGATGCAGCGACCAAGGGTGGATTTACCACTCCCACTCTCTCCGACGATGCCCAAGGTGCGCCCCTTTTGTATTCTCAAGCTGACATCGTCGACGGCCTTTAGTACTTTGGGGCGGCGATGGAAGAGGGTCTTTTTTTCCAAGGGAAAGGTCTTGGTGACATTATTTAGTTGTAGTATGGGTTGTTCCATCTTGGTCACCTCCTCGATAGAGTTCGCAAGCTACGACATGTCCCGGAGAAATCTCGATTAGTTCGGGGACGCGCTTTTTGCAGATGTCCATGGTGTAGGGACAGCGATTGTTGAACTGACACTCGTCTTTTAAGTTGATGGGGTTGGGGACATTGCCGGGGATGTTGTAGAGGGGTTCGTCTCTGTTTTCCATGGTGGGGCGCGCCTTTAGAAGTCCCTGGGGGTAGGGATGTTTGGGATTGTCAAAAATCTCTAAGACATTGGCTTGTTCTAAGACGCGACCGGCATACATGACCAGGACTTCATCGGCAATCTCTGCCACAACGCCCAAATCGTGAGTGATGATGAGGATGCTTGTGCCGTGTTTCTTTTGAAGATCTGTCATGAGCTGAAGGACTTCCGACTGAATGGTGACATCCAGCGCTGTCGTTGGCTCGTCGGCAATGAGAAGTTTCGGGTCGGAGGCAAGGGCCATGGCAATCATGACGCGCTGGCGCTGACCGCCGGAGAGTTCGTAGGGATAGGAGTGGATGAGCTGCTCGGGACGAGGCAGATCCACCTCCCTTAGAATCTCAATGGTGCGCTCTTGAGCTTCCTTGCGGTTGTAGCTGAGGATACGGCGATAGACTTCCACCACCTGATACCCGATGGTGAGTCCCGGATTGAGACTGGTCATGGGTTCTTGAAAGATCATGGAGATGTCCTTGCTTCTGACTTCGCGCATCTCTTCTTTAG
>CAYFQX010000027.1:0-3334 GCA_964345405.1 uncultured Peptoniphilaceae bacterium | reverse complement strand
AGGATTTCACCGGATTCGATCGTTCCCTGGGGTCCCTGAATGAGTCCCATAATGGAGAGGGCGGTGACAGATTTTCCACTGCCACTTTCCCCTACGAGAGCAACGGTCTTTCCCTTGGGAATGTCGAAGCTGACGCCATTGACAGCCTGGACAATGCCCCCATCCGTATGAAAGTTCGTGTATAGATCTTTAACTTGTACAATGGTATCTGTCATTATGAACTCCTTTGCTTTGGATCAAAGGCATCTCGAAGGCCATCACCCATGAGATTGAGACACAGGATGACGATGGCGATGGCAAGACCCGGAAATAGTGTAATGTGCGGATTATCACGAATGAAGGGACGTCCGCCGGCTAACATGGAGCCCCACTCGGGAGTGGGCGGCTGTACACCCAGTCCAATAAAGGACAGGGAGGCGGCCACTAAAATGGAAGTCCCTACACCAAAGGTGGCCTGTACTATCATGGGTCCTGTGATATTGGGCAGGATAAGCTTAAAGATGATGCGAAAATCTCCCGCGCCACTTACCTTGGCCGCTTCCACATATTCCTGCTCCTTGGCGGAGGGCACAGATCCTCGAACGATTCGAGCAAATGAAGTGATGCCACCAATGGACACGGCAAGGATGAGATTGTAGAGTCCCTGACCGAGAGCCGCTGAAATGGCAATGGCAAGGATGAGGGACGGAATGGACATGAAGATGTCTACAATTCGCATGACGATGTTGTCCAGAGTCCCACCGTAGTAACCTGCCAAGGCGCCAATGAAGATGCCAAAGACGGCAGAAATCAGCGTGGAGACGATGCCGACGGTGAGGGAAATTCTCGCACCGTAGACGACATTGCTAAAGACATCGCGGCCGAAGTTGTCCGTGCCGAAGAGATGCGTGGCAGATGGCTTTAGAAAGCGCTGGGTCAGATCTTGCTTGGTGGGGTCGTAAGTTGCAACAATGGGCGCAAAGATGGCCATGGCAACAAAGACCAGGAGCACCCCAAGGCCCACCACTGCGAGTTTATTTTTCTTAAATTCTTTCCAGAGGTCTTGCGAAGGAGACATGGCTACTTGAGGTACAGATTGATGTTCCATAAGACCTCCTATCTATATTGTCCGCGAACCCGAGGATCGGCAAAGCCATACAGGATGTCGACGATCAGGTTGATCAGTGAATAAGAAAGTGCAATGAGCATGACGCCGCCTAGAACTACGGGATAGTCTCTTGCGCCAATGCTACTTACCATCAGGCGACCAATTCCCGGAATGGAGAAGATGGTCTCGGTGAGGACAGAGCCGCCTAGTAGGGACCCGGTGAGTAGTCCGGCGGTAGTCAGTACTGGCACCAGGGCATTTCTCAAGGCATGGATGATGATAATAATCCACTCTTTGAGTCCCTTGGCTCTTGCCGTGCGAATATAGTCGGCTCCTAGCACCTCGAGCATGGCGGAGCGAGTTTGGCGCATGACCATGGCCATGGATTGAAATCCCAGAGCAAAGCCCGGCAGGGCAAGATGTTTAAACCCGCCCATGCCTGAGGATGGAAACCATCCAAGCTTGACACTAAAGAGGAGGATAAATAAGATGCCCGACCAGAAGATGGGCATGGAGATACCCACCATCCCAATCACAAGGACCAGCTTATCTAAAAGACTGTACCGGTAGATGGCAGACAATACCCCAAAGATGATGCCAAAGCTCAGCGCAATGACAAGGGCAAAGAGGGCAAGTTTGACGGTGGCAGGAAATAGCGCCAACAGAGTTTCAGACACGCTGCGACCGGTTAAGTAGGAATTTCCAAGGTCGCCTCGTACCGCACCGCCAAGATATCTGCCGTACTGCACAAGGAAGGGATCATTGAGTCCCATGTTTTCACGATAGGCCTCTAGCGCCTCCCTGGTCGCATTTTGACCCAGAGCCGCTTCTGCCGGGTCGCCGGGCGTCAAATATAATAGTGAAAAAATGATAAAACTCACGCCGATGAGTGTAGGAATTAATAGTAAGATTCGGCGCAGTATGTAACGAGCCATAGGAACTCCTTTCATAAATAAAAAAGCCCTATATGGCATAGGGCTCTTTTAAATTAGTCGTTCAACTGAATATGGTAGAATTCGCCACTACCTGCCGGATTGATGTCATATTTTTTGACATAGTTTTGAGTTCCAACAAGTTGTTCACCATAGTATAGATAGATCATAGGCGCATCTTCCAGGATGATTTCCTGTGCCTGTTTGTACACATCGGCACGTTCGTCGCCACTTGGAAGTCCCACACCTTTGTCAATGAGCGCATCCAGTTCGGGATTGCCATAGTACATATAGTTTGGCCCTACCCCTTGATGGTGACTGTGGTGAGGTCCGTAAAGTGGGTAGTGAGGATCCACAACAGATGGAGTCCAACTCATGATAAACATATCGTGCTCTTTGTTTTCAAGAGCATTGACATAAGTTCCCCATTCAAGAGAGGTGATCTCTACATTGAGTCCCACTTCTGCAAGTTGAGCCTGAACGACGGTGGCTGTGTCAATGCGAGTGGAGTCGTCACTGACATAGAACTTAATGGTGGTACCTTCCGGTACACCGGCTTCTTTTAACATTTCCTTTGCCTTTTCAACATCAACTTTGGCAGGCTCAAGTTCATCTGAGATACTGTACTCAAAGTTTGGATTGATTGGGCCGGTGGCAACTTTACCGGTACCTTCAAGGATGCTATCTACAATGGCCTGTTTGTCAATGGCATAGTTTAGCGCTTCACGAGCCTTTGGATTGTCAAATGGAGCCTTTGTCGTATTTAAACCAATGAAGTGTACGGAGTTGTCCATCACGCGGTTGAGTGTCAATTGATCGTTATCTTCAACTTTTTTTAGATCACTTGGGGCAATTTCCATGGCAAGATCCACTGCACCGCTTTCAAGTTCAATGAGTCTTGAGTTGCTTTCAGGGATAATGCGGAAGACCATCTTGTCAAAATCAGGTGCTTCACCCCAGTAATTTTCGTTTCTCACAAGTTCAATGGTATCCAGTTTATTCCAAGTTCCAAGAGTAAATGGACCGGTACCTACAGGGACAGTGTCAAAATTGTCTTCCCCGGCATCCTTGCTGGTAATTAAAACGGCAGGATTTGCAAGGGCTTCTTTGAAGGAGCCTACAGGTTCAGTAAGTTTAAAGATGATGCGGTTCGGATCGGTGGTGTCGTAGGACTCGGGATCAATCTTACCGTAGATATAGTTAAATCCCTCGCTCTTTGCCGCACGATCCAAGGTGTATTTTACGTCCTCAGAGGTAAGATCTGATCCATCTGAAAACTTGACGCCTTCACGAAGTTTAATATCGTAAGTGACAT
>CAYFQX010000026.1:14025-14858 GCA_964345405.1 uncultured Peptoniphilaceae bacterium | reverse complement strand
GTCAGTCTCTTAGGTGGTCGTGTGGCAGAAGCGCTTGTACTGGATGATATTTCAACCGGTGCAAGTAATGATATTGAGCGTGCCACTAAGATTGCGCGCGACATGGTGACAAAGTTCGGTATGAGCTCCAATTTGGGAACACTTACCTATGGTGAAGATGAAGACGCCGTCTTTATGGGACGCGACTTCTCTGCAGGTCGTGGCTATTCAGAGGAAGTTGCCTCAGAAATTGACCATGAAATGCGCGCCATTGTCAATGTAGCTTATAAACGAGCTGAAAAGTATCTAAAAGAAAATATGGATCTGTTACTTCAAATTTCAGATGCACTACTTGAGCGCGAAACTCTATCCGGTGAAGAGTTTGAAATTCTCTTTAATGGTGGCGAGCCGCCTCCGGTAGCAGAAGAAGTAAAGCAAGATGAGCGTATCGAGCGCAAAGATCTCTCTGCAGAGGCAAAGGAAATTGCCGATGAAAAGGGAGTCTATGATGCGGAACGATCTCTAAGAGAAGATCGCAAGGATAACTCAAAGGATGATAACAGTCCTGTAGATCCCTTTTAATTAAATAAAACTCCCAAGTTGATTTAACTTGGGAGTTTTTATATTTATTAAGTAAAAATCCCCTAGATCCTTGCGAACTTAGGGGATTTTTATTTAGATTAATTTCCACCACCGGTTTGACCCTGGCCTTGAGATTGGCCCTGACCTTGAGTTTTGGACTGTTGACCACCCTGTTGGGTATTGCCGTTTTGTCCGTCCTTGTTATCCTTATCATTGTTTTCAGGATTCTTAGGTTTTGGTGGAACATTCTTATACAAATCTTTTAGACGTTT
>CAYFQX010000026.1:0-14015 GCA_964345405.1 uncultured Peptoniphilaceae bacterium | reverse complement strand
CCTTCATAAATCCTCTCCATAGGCGCGCTGCCATTCTGGAGTGATCCCAAAGGGCTGTGTTTTCATCATTGCCAATCCAAACAGAGGCAGTGTAGTAAGGTGTATAGCCAACAAACCAAGAGTCTCTCTTGTTGTTTGTGGTACCGGTCTTACCTGCAGCAGGCATGCCGGAGAAGCTAGCATAGCGGCCAGTACCTCTACGTACAGCATCCTGTAGGATATTTGTCAGAATATAGGCATTGGCAGGGGATGTGATTTCCTTTTTCGTCTGTGGATTTTCATAGAGCACATTGCCATTGACAAGTGTAATTTTAGTGACAAAACTAGGCTTGATAAAATTACCTTCGTTGGCAAGGGCACTAAAGGCACCTGCCATTTCAAGAGGACTGATACCATAGGTCATACCACCTAAGGTAAGTGCAGCAAAGTTTTGATCATTGTACTTTTCATTCATCTCAGGTGTCACAATGGAGGTGACGCCAAGATCCTGTAAAGTTTCAATCATCATTGCATTGGCCTTATCTGCATCCGGATCTAAACTCTTGCCGACAAGATAGGCGCCAACATTTGATGAATTTACAATGAGATTACGAACGGTAGTGTATCCGCGGTAACCGGTACTGTTTCTAGGTTTGTAAGGTCCCTTGGTAATGTGTAGATCTCGGTAGACGTCGGCTGCTTTACCTACATAATTAAATGAAGTTAAATACGGAGCAATGGGTTTGATACTTGAACCGGGCTGACGTGGTGTCTTGGCGCGATTTAAGATATTGTGTCCACCAATACCGCGTCCACCAACGAGGGCGACGACCTGACCGGTGTGCTGGTCGATAATGACGGCACCGACTTGCGGTTGAATGATTCCCTTTTTATCGGTGTGACGTCCAGGATAATAATTGGGATTGTTGATATGCTCTTCCAGCGTACGTTGTAACTCGATATCGAAGGAGGTGTGAATATTAAGTCCTCCGTTAAATAAAAGATGTTGCGTTTCCTCTTCAGAATAGCCCTCAGCCAGTAAGATTTCCTGAACTTCATCCTTGACTGCATCAACATAGTAAGAAGAGATTCCCTTGAGTGCACGTTCGCCACGTTTTAAAACAATAGGTTCCTCAATGGCTTCATTCATTGTCTTTTCATCAATCATGCCAAGGGAGTGCATCTTGTGTAGTATCACTTCTTGACGCTCTTTACTGGCAGGATTTGGCTCAGATTTTCGAACCAGAAGTGCTCCCGATTGAATCTGTTGATTTTCAAAGGCGTCAATACGATCCAGCTTTAAAAGTTGATCGCCGAACTCTTTTTCCTGCTCTGTCGGTTCTTCATTTAAAGCCTTGGCAGGCGCCAGGATGAGATTGATCTCTTCTAAATCGTCATCTTCTGTCACCGGAACTAAATTATAAGGGGTGTACTTTGATGGACGATTGGTGATACCTACAATTAATGCGGATTCCGCCAAATTCAAATCTGAGACGTCCTTGTCAAAGAAAGTCTTGGCTGCAGCCTGAACCCCGACCGTTCCCTTTGAAAAACCTGCAGAATTTAAGTAAGCTTCTAATATATCATCCTTGGAAAGGACACTTTCCAGCTGGAAGGCGTGGTAGATGTCCTGGATTTTACGGGCGTAACTCTTCTCTGAACTGGTGTATAAGTTCTTTGCAAGTTGCATCGGAATGGTAGATCCACCTTGGACAATTCTTCCGGCCTTGATATTTTGAATGAGTGAGCCGGCAATGCGGCGAAAATCCAGTCCCTGATGCTCATAGAAACGCTCGTCTTCAATGGCGACGATGGCCTGTTGAAGATGTTTTGGGATCTTATTTAAAGGGACATACTCACTGTATTCATTTTGGACTAAATTTTCCATTAATTTGCCGTCTTTATCATAAATTTCCGATGTTTCTGCAATCATTGTGCGGACTTCCTTGGGGTCAATAGGCTTTGATTCAGCAATAATCGTAAACGACAAGGCACCTACGACACCAACGGCTAAAATTCCAACGATAATGATTAATAGGATTAATATTTTAAATGCAGAACTCCATCGAAGCGGTGATTTATTCGGACCATTTCCTCGTGAAGTTGAATTCATAAAAAAACCTCCTCTTTCCATTTATTATAACAGATCGCATGGGAAAGAGGAGATTTGATTTAAATATTATACAGTTCTTAGAAATTATTCATTGAGATATCTGCTGAGCTGATGAGGCAGCTTTTCATAGACTAGTATTGCAACGACAATTTTAATGATATCGCCGGGAAGAAAGGGCAGCGTCACACTTATTAGAAATGGCATGACCTCCGCAGGAAGGGTTCCCGTCTTTGATAAAATAAGCACCATATAGCTCAGTCCAATTAGATAGATGACGATGGTCGAAAGAAGACCATAACCCGCCAGGCTAGGGATTTGATCGGATCTTTTCTTTAAATAACTAATCAAAGGAGCCTGCACGCAAAAGGCAATGACAAAGCCAAAACTTGGACTGAAGATGGACTGGAGTCCACCGGTAAAACCGGAAAAGATGGGGATGCCCATAAGTCCAAGGAGCATATAGGCAAAGGGAGCGAAAAATGCCTCCGTTGGCGTCAATAAAAAGCCTGTCAATAGGACGAAAAATGTCTGCAGTGTTATGGGAACGGGGCGCAGTGGAATACTAATAAAGGCCCCCGCGGCAATAAGTGCGGTAAAAATACCAATTCGTGTTAAACTTCTTGTCTTTATATTTTCCATAGAATCTCCTCTCAATCCATGGGATAAATTTAATTCATTATATAGAGAAGACTTGGCAGTTGTAAAGCTTTATTTTAGTGAATTATCTTGTAAACAAGCCAAATTATGTTATAATGTTATCGTTATATTAAAAACAATAAGTAAATTGACTGGTACCTTTATGGATCAGATCAGGAGGTTAAAATGAAGAAAAAATTGAATACGAGAGATCTAGTCGTCGTAGCCATGTTAGGAGCAATTACCGTCGTCTTAGGATTGACTCCACTGGGATTTATTCCTCTTGGACCACTGAATGCAACTACTATGCATATTCCGGTTATTGTGGCAAGTATTACTCAGGGACCCATCATCGGTGGTCTTGTTGGACTTATCTTTGGTCTTAGCTCCCTTTGGAATGCCATCACAAGGCCAACTGTGATAAGTTTTGTATTTTACAATCCGTTAATCTCAATTGTGCCTAGAGTTCTGTTGGGTTTGATTCCATATTATCTCTATTCCGGACTTAAAAAGATTGAGGGAAATACTTTAAAGAAGATTATTACAGTCTTTTGGATTGTAATTGCTGTAACCCTAGTCACTAAAATTGTCACCATTCAAACAAGCGGGGCAGACAAGGCAAATCTTGTGCCTTTCATTATCTTCTTAGTGATTTCCATCGTCCTTATGTTTTTATCTCTTCGAGCCAAGAAAAACCAAGAGGCAGTCATGATTTCATCCTTCCTATCAACCATTCTTCACTCTGTGATGGTTCTTGGTGGAATCTATCTCTTCTTTGTAGATCGTTATGTAGAAGCTTTGGAAATTCCAATGGAAGCGGCACGTGCTACGATCTTTGGTGTCATTATAACTTCAGGGATTCCCGAGGGAATCTTGGCAGTGCTTGTAACCACTGCCGTTGTAAGTGCAATTTCTAAAATGAATAAGTAAATTAAGGTGTTATAAATTATGTTATTAGTAATTGATGTTGGCAATACAAATTTAGTCTTTGGAATTTACAAGGGGTCCGAACTGACTCACGACTGGAGAATTTCCACCGATAAGGCAAAGTCCAGAGACGAATACGGCATGCTCTTTTTGCAACTCTTATCCCATGCAAAAATTAAGCCACAGGACATTGATGATGTCATCATCAGTTCTGTTGTGCCAAACTTGATGTACACCATTTCCAATATGGTAATCAAATATTTCAACAAGGAACCCTTTGTGGTTGAAGCAGGCATTAAAACCGGCTTAAATATTCTCTATGACAACCCAAAACAACTGGGTGCAGACCGCATAGTCAATGCCGTTGCCGCCATACACAAGTATGGAAATCCACTGATTGTCATTGATGTGGGAACAGCAATTACCTTTTGTCTCATTGACAAGAACAAGAACTATCGCGGCGGTTTGATTCTTCCGGGGATTAGCATCTCAGCCGATGCCCTCTTCTCCAGAACATCCAAATTGCCGAAAGTTGAAATCATCCATCCTGAAAAGGTCATTGGAACATCTACGGTCACTGCCATGCAGGCGGGTCTGTTCTATGGCTTCTCAAAGATGATTGACGGAATCATCCATCAAATCTTTGAAGAAAATAACTACGACCGCAGAGACTTCACCATTGTTGCTACCGGCGGATTTGCAAATCTACTCATTAGCGACAGTGAATATGAAGTGCTAATCGACAAGGACCTCACTCTGGACGGTCTACAAATTA
This sequence comes from uncultured Peptoniphilaceae bacterium, assembly GCA_964345405.1. Lineage (GTDB taxonomy): Bacteria > Bacillota > Clostridia > Tissierellales > Peptoniphilaceae > CAYFQX01. The sequence continues at coordinate 9,585 of CAYFQX010000026.1, read as the reverse complement.
TTTACGAGATGAATCACTCATGATGGATTGGTCGCAAATTCAATTGGGACTTGCTCCCATGGCAGGTTACACAGACATTGCCTTTCGAAGACTTGCAACAAGTTTTGGAATGGATTTTTCCACTACGGAGATGGTCAGCACTCGCGCATTATACTATAATGATAAAAAGACACAAAAACTCATGAGAGTGGCAGAGGATGAAGCTCCCGTCTCACTACAATTATTTGGCGATGATCCTGAGATTATGGCGACAGCCATTGAAAAAGTTTCACAAACTGAGACAGACTATCTGTCAATTGATCTTAATATGGGCTGTCCGGCACCAAAGATTATAAAAAGTGGCGCCGGGTCAGCCCTACTTTCAAATGAAAAACTCGCCTATGACATCATGGTTGCCGCCGTCAAAGCAAGTCCCTATCCTGTCAGTGTAAAAATCCGCAAGGGAATTGAACTGGACGGCAGAGAGGGACTTAAGATTGCTAAACTTGCCGAGGAAGCGGGGGTTAGTTTTCTCTGTATTCACGGCAGGACAGTAAAGCAGTATTACTCCGGTGAGGCCGATCGCGACTTCGCACAGGAAGTGGCGGAGAGTTTAAACATTCCCGTCCTTGGTAATGGCGACATAAGAGATGCATCCGATGTCAAAGACTATGTGTCAAGAGGTTGTAAGGGAGTGACCATTGGTCGAGGCGCCATCGGTCAGCCTATGATCTTTCAGCGAATTAAAGAGGAACTCAGTGGTAAGCCGCAGATGCCGGATCTACCACAGGATCGATTCAAGATTGCCAAGCGGCACTTCCTCATGATGCTGGAAGAAAAAGATGAGAGACAATCCGTAGTCGAGATGCGAAAGCACATGATTGGCTATTTCCACGGTTTGAAAAACAACAAGCAGTTAAAGCAGGAATACATGCGTTTAAATCACTCGCAGGAAGTCCTGTCGTGGATGGATCGTCAGATCGAAACGTTGTCCCAATCTTGACATAAGTAGAAATCTTAAATATAATAACTGGACTGTGAATTACTTTAAACAGTCTGTACGATAAAGTTAGAAAGCGTAGGTTAATGAATGGTAGAAAAAGATGTATTCTTCACTCAAGAAGGCTTGGAAAAAGTTGAGGAAGAAATTGATGAATTAAAATCAGTTGGTCGTAAGGAAGTTGCTGAGCGTATTAAAGTAGCTCTTTCCTATGGCGACTTATCTGAAAACTCTGAATATGACGAAGCAAAAAATGAGCAGGCAAAGCTTGAAGAGCGAATTGCCAAGCTTGAAAACATGGTCCGTAAGGCCAAGGTCATTGAAGAAGACGAACTGACAGATGATGTAGTTAATATTGGAAGTACGGTCACTACGAAGGATTTAGATACCGGTGATGTTGACAAATACATCATTGTCGGTTCTGCAGAAGCCGATCCACTTGAGGGAAAAATTTCTAACGAAAGTCCCGTAGGGTCTGCACTTTTAGGTTTGACTCTAGGTGATGTAGCTGAGGTTGAAGCACCTCAAGGTATGATAAAATTAGAAGTAATTGAAATAGCTGTTGATTAGAAAGGAGATTGAGTTCCATGGCAGAAAACACCAGTGAAGTAAGATTACGTAAAAAGGAAAAAGTACTGAATATGATTAATGAGGGTAAGAACCCTTATCTTGCCGAATCATATGATGTGGATACTTACTCAACGGATATTCTCAACAATTATGAGGAATATGAAGGAAAAGTTGTATCGGTTGCCGGACGTGTCATGTCAAAGCGTGGACATGGTAAGATTGTCTTCTTGGATCTACAAGATACCTATGGACGTATTCAAATCTTTGCACGTAAGGACGTATTGGAAGACCAGTTTGATGTGGTAAAAGATACAGATACAGGTGACTTTATTGGTGTCAAAGGGGAAGTGTTTACAACAAATGCGGGAGAAATCAGTATTCGCGCAAATGAATTCAGCCTACTATCAAAGAGTATTCAAGTACTGCCTGAAAAATATCATGGCTTAAAGGATACTGAACTTAGATATAGACAGCGCTATGTCGACCTCATTGTCAATCCTGAAGTGAAAGAGGTCTTCTTAAAGCGAAGTGCCATTATCAAAGCGGTACGTGAATTCTTAGATAATCGCGGATTCCTTGAAGTTGAAACACCGATCCTAGGTAATATTGCTGGTGGAGCCAACGCTCGTCCTTTTACAACGCACCACAACGCATTGGACATCGATCTACAAATGCGTATTGCCAACGAATTATTCCTAAAACGACTCATAGTCGGTGGATTTGATAAAGTCTATGAAATGGGTAAGATGTTTAGAAATGAAGGAATCAGTTACAAACACAATCCTGAATTTACAAACATGGAACTCTATCAAGCATATGTAGACTACGAAGAGATCATGAAACTGACAGAAGAGCTCTTTGCCTATGTTGCTGAAAAAGTTCTTGGCAGCACGAAGTTTGAATATCAAGGTACTGAAATTGATGTTAAGCCGCCTTGGAGACGTGCTAAAATGCAAGACCTTGTACTTGAAGCAACCGGCATTGACTTTGATGAAATTGATACAGATGAGGTAGCACTAAAAGTTGCAAAGGAACAAGGCTTAGAAGTGGAACCGTTCTGGACACGTGGTCACGTCATTGCTGAGCTCTTTGAAGAGCACTGCGAGGCAGATCTCATTCAACCGACTTTCGTCACAGGACATCCAGTTGAAATTAGTCCCCTTGCCAAGAGAAATCCGGACGATCCTCGCATTACCAACCGTTTTGAAGCCTTTATCTATGGTTGGGAACTTGCCAATGCATTTAGCGAGTTAAATGATCCAATTGATCAACGTGCAAGATTTGAAGAGCAAGTGGCCGATAAGGAATCCGGCGACGAAGAAGCACATCCAATGGACTACGACTTTATTAACGCCATTGAAGTGGGTCTTCCTCCAACGGGTGGACTTGGTATCGGGATCGATCGTATGATTATCCTCTATACTAATCAACAGAGTATTCGTGACATTATCTTCTTCCCAACTATGAAACCATACGACTATGAAAAAGAAGGTATGGACGGTCCAACTTGGGACAGTGAAGAAGAGGAATAAAGCACTTGTCAGAGTTTAACAGCTCTGATATACTAAGAGTAGAATTAAATAGTTAACTTATCATGAGTGGTGGAGTGAATAGGCACGATGAAGCCCGGCAACCTATTATAAGGTGCCAAATCCTACAGATGCTTAGGCAGATCTGAAAGATAAGACTAAAAGACCTGTCTATGCAGGTCTTTTTTAATGCAAAGGAGAGAAAAATGAGTAGATGGTTATTTACATCTGAATCTGTAACTGAAGGTCATCCGGACAAAGTCTGTGATCAAATTTCAGATGCAATTTTAGACGCGATTTTAGCAGAAGATAAAAATGCAAGAGTGGCCTGTGAAACCCTTGCATCGACAGGAATGGTTGTCATTACAGGGGAAATTTCAACAACTTCCTATATTGACTTTGACAAAATTGTCCGCGATACACTAAAGGAAATCGGCTATGCTTCAGAATTTGGTTTGGATCCAGATACAGTAGCTGTGCTATCGGCTATTAAAGAACAGAGTCCGGACATTGCACAAGGGGTAGATCGTGTCAATGAAGTTGATAAGTACGATACCTTTGGTGCAGGAGATCAAGGTATGATGTTTGGCTATGCTACCAATGAAACTCCGGAACTTATGCCACTGTCCATTAGTTTGGCTCACCGACTAAGTAAGCAACTTGCCAAAGTGCGTAAGGAAGGTGTAGTAGACTATCTTGGACCGGACGGAAAGACTCAAGTCACTGTTGAATATGAAGATTTTAAAGTTGTGCACATTGAAAATATTGTCGTTTCTACACAACACAAGGACGAAGTCAGTCTAGAAACCATTCGCAAGGACATGATTGAACACGTCATTAAACCAATTGTCGGCGACCTAATGGATGAAAATACAAAGATCTATGTCAATCCAACGGGACGATTTGTCTTTGGTGGACCGGTAGCCGATGCGGGACTGACCGGACGTAAGATTATTGTGGATACTTATGGTGGTCACTCTCGTCATGGCGGCGGCGCCTTCTCAGGTAAAGATCCGACAAAAGTAGACCGCTCCGCAGCTTACGGCGCAAGATATGTAGCGAAAAACCTTGTGGCTGCAGGTCTCTGCGATGTATGTGAAGTCGGACTAAGTTATGCCATTGGGGTAGCTCATCCACTTTCCATCTATGTCCACACCTTTGGTACCGGCAAAGTATCCGATGAAAAACTTCTTGAAATTATTAAGGAAAACTTTGACCTAAGACCGGCTGCAATTATAAATGAACTTGATTTAATTCAACCAATCTATAAGAGCGTAGCTGCCTATGGTCACATGGGTCGTGAAGATCTAAATGTACCTTGGGAAAAGACAGACAAAGCCCAAGAACTTAAAAAATATCTATAGAATAGGATGATATCATTGCAAATCGATGGCGTTGTAGAGACAATCTTTTTTAGAAATGAGGACAATGGCTATACAGTCGCGCGCTTTATGACTGAAGAAGATGAAATAACCATTGTGGGACATGCAATGATGATTCATGAAAGACAACCACTCTCCTTAATTGGGGAGTGGGTTTTTCATCCCAAATATGGAGAACAGTTTCAATTCCAGCAAATCAAAGCCTTTGAATTTACAGAGGAAAGTGCCATTGTCGCCTATCTATCCAGTGGTCTGATTCCAAATATCGGCACTAAGATCGCTAAGGATATTGTGGAGAAATTTGGCACGGAAACCTTTGAAATTATGGAGCATGCTCCTGAAAGACTCTATGAGGTGAGTGGCCTTGGCAAGAAGCGCGTGGCTGCCATTATCGAAGCCTTTGAAGCGCAGCGGGAACTTAGAGACACTCTGCTCTATACCGAGACTTTGGACCTTAGTCCAAAACTTGGCATTAAAATCTACAAGCGCTACGGCAATCTTGCTCGTGATGTCATCGAGCAAAACCCCTATCAACTGGCCGATGACATTGTAGGAATTGGGTATAAGCGTGCCGATGCCATTGCTAAAAAATTAGGTTTTGAAGAGGACAGTAAGTTTCGCAAACTGAGCGGCATGAAGTATGTCCTGCGAGAGGCGATTGGTGAGGGGCATTGTTATTTACCTGTGGGGACACTGATTGAGCAATCTGCAAATTTACTTCAAGTATCTGAAGATAGCCTTCGAGAAGTGCTTATCGATCTCTCCATTGATCCGGGATTTTATCTCACGGGACTTGGCGATGACAATGACTGTTATCTTGCCTCTTTTTATCGAGCGGAGAAATATATTGCCGGTGCTCTTTTAGAAAAGGCAAGTATGTCGGTTCCTGAGGGAATCTATGACGAAGTTTTTAAGGAAATTGAAGCAAAGATGGACTTTCAACTCTCTACTATGCAACATGAAGCAGTGGAGGAGAGTTTAAATCACGGCGTCCTCGTCGTCACAGGTGGTCCGGGAACGGGGAAGACGACCACTCTTAAGGCCATCGTCCATGCCATGGAGTCCATCGGCTTAAAAGTAGCACTGACAGCTCCCACCGGGCGAGCGGCAAAACGGATGGAGGAGGCAACCCATCGTGAAGCAAAGACGATTCACCGTCTGTTGCAGTTTGAGTATGTGCCGGAAGAGGAGATGGATCCCTATTCCAGAGAAATTGAAGAGACCATTGATGCCGATGTTGTGATTGTGGATGAAGCATCCATGGTGGATTTAATTTTATTCAACGATTTGTTAAAGGGAATTAAAAAAGAGGCGCGTTTGATTCTTGTAGGGGATGTAGATCAGCTTCCCTCAGTTGGTGCGGGAAATGTACTACAGGATATTATAAGAAGCGAGGCCATTCCCGTCATCAACTTAAATCAAGTGTTTCGTCAGGCAGAGACTTCGATGATTGTTCAAAATGCCCACCGAATTAACAAGGGTGACTATCCTCTTGTTAATTGCAAAGATAAGGATTTTTATTTCATATGCACTTCCTCTCCCATAGAGGCGCAAAAGACCATTTGCGAACTGGCAAGTACGCGCCTACCTGAGCATTATGGATTTGATTCCATGGAGGACATACAGGTGCTCTCTCCCATGAAAAAGGGCCCCTGTGGTACGGAAGCATTAAACGAGGCGCTTCAAGCATGTTTAAATCCCCAGGGAAGGGAACTCAAGTATGGCGACTATATCTACCGCGTGGGCGATAAAGTCATGCAGATTAAAAATGATTATGAACTTGAGTGGAAGACAGACTCCGCCATCTATCAACGAGAGGGAAAGGGCGTCTTTAATGGTGATATGGGAAAGATCTCAAAGATTACAGACGAGGAAGAGCTTCACGTGCTCTACGAGGATTATAGAGAAGTGATCTACGACTCGTCAAATTTAGATCTCATTATGCCGTCCTATGCCTGCACCATTCACAAGTCTCAGGGTTCGGAATTTCCAGTCGTCATCCTCCCTGTCACCGGTGGACCGCCTATGCTCATGACGCGCAATTTAATTTATACGGGCATTACTCGTGCTCAAAAACTTGTCGTTCTTGTCGGACAGGATCGAATTTTAAATCAGATGATTGACAACAATCGCATTGACTTGCGATACAGTTCACTGGATAGAGCTTTGAAAAATCAATGGAGCATGATCTATGAGTAGCTTGTTTTTATTTAATTCCGGCGGATGTCAGATCTGTCATAGTGAAGAAATTGATGAAAATAATCTCTGTGCAAACTGCGTGAGTTTAATAGCGCCCATCTATGAGGAGTATCCGTTAAATCAGGATGTTCTAAAGAAGGTCTATCTGAGTTGTGGCTACAATGAGATGACTCAGGAACTCATTCATCGCTTTAAATTTAATCATGAGCGGTGGATTGAGGATGTGTTTAGCTATTATTTAGCACAGACCATACTTAAATATAAACTACACCGGGAGTATCTCATCACCTATGTTCCCATGGACCGCAGAAGTTATTTGAAAAGAGGCTATAATCAGAGCCAAACTTTAGCTTCAGCAACGGCTGAGCACTTGGGTATGGAGGTGTGTGATCTCTTGAGAAAAGTGGGGAAACATCGTCCCCAGGTGGGTTTAAATTTGCGTGAACGTAAGTTAAATGTAAAGGATAGCTTCACTGCAAGGGAAGATCTTGAAGATAAAAAAATCATCGTCATTGACGATGTGCTGACAACAGGCGCAACCTTAGATGACTGTGCACGGGCACTGTACGAGACTGGAGCTGCAGAAGTTGTGGGGCTTACCATTGTCAAAGCTCATCATTTAGATATTAAAAATAACCGAGTGTAGGCTCGGTTATTTTTGTATTTAGAGACTATTCATAACTTTGGCAATCATAGATTCTTCTCGTGGCCATTCCAGTCCCTTTGTAATTTTCAATTGATAGGTGGAGTTGATCAATCCGCCTACAAGAATCATCATGCTAAATAAGAACAACCAGATGAGGAAGACGATGATACCTGCCAGTGAACCGTAGGTGACAGAATAGTTGCTAAAACTTGAGACATAGATATTAAAGATAAGTGACACTAGGATAATGGATACGGTTGAGAAAATAGTGCCAGGAATCATTGCCCTGAGGGGGATGTTGTTTTTAAGTCCATCTGCCGGAGCAATCTTATAGAGTAGCAGCAACATAAAGAACATATAGGCTAATGGAATCACCAGTCTAAAGTACTTCACAAGTAGGCTGAGTTCTTTATTAGGCGGTACATAACTGCGTATGATCATGAGAACTTGCTTTCCAAAGACCTGTGTGACAACTAGTAATATGATCATTAAGATAATGCCAATGGTTACAAAGACGGAGATGATGGAAATTTTAATGTAGTTACGACTGTCCTTGTAGTGGTAGGAATCATTGATACCTCGAATCATTTGTTTAACGCCGGAAGAGGCAGACCAAAGACCGCCCAGTAGCGATAGGGACAGTACCGTCGTAGAAGTGGTATGACTGACTTCTTTTAAAAAATTAATAAAGAGATCGGCGACATAGGGAGGTAAAAACTTCATAAATCCCTGGATTGTTCCCACATCGACAATCCCCGTAGTCTGTACAATATTTATAAGTGCAATGAGAAAAGGAAAAATTGACAATGTTAAAAAATAAGAAAGGCTGCCTGCCGTTCTTATAATATTGTCATTGATAAATTTATATAAGATGGTGTCGAGATAGGCGATGGCCGGTTTGTCACGCCAATCTACCATTTTATTTTTTAAATTTTTAAATAATCCGATGCTCTCCAACTCCCTTCTGTAGGTTTTGTAGTCAAGCTGTGCTAAAATAGAATTGAAACGGACATAAGTCAACTGACGATTGGAGGTACTTTCATGGAGTATAATATCTTAGTTTGCGATGATGAAAAAGACATTGTGTCTGCCATTGAAATATATTTAAAGTCCGAAGGTTACCATGTGTTTAAAGCCTATGACGGTGAGCAAGCACTAAAAATTATAGAGGAAGAGGAAATTCACTTAATCATAATGGATCTGATGATGCCGAAAATGGACGGAATCACAGCCATTTTAAAAATTAGAGAAAAGGATAATATCCCCATCATTATTTTAAGTGCAAAATCTGAAGTGACAGACAAGATCATCGGCTTAAATATTGGTGCAGATGATTATATCACAAAACCCTTTAATGCGATTGAACTAATTGCTCGCGTCAATTCCTGTATCCGTCGCTTTACAAGCCTCGGTGCTGCTCAAATGGATACTCAAATCTACACCGTCGGTGGGATTGCCCTAGACGATGAGACCAAAGAAGTTCGCGTTGATGGCGAAGTAGTCAATTTGACCCCACATGAGTATCGCATACTGAGGCTATTAATTCAACATCCCGGACGCGTTTTCTCATCTGATGAAATCTATGAAAAAGTGTGGGAAGAGGCGGCCCACGATGTGAAAAAAGTCATTTCAGTCCACATCTCCCATATTCGCGACAAGATTGAAATCAATCCGAGAAAGCCTGACTATATTAAGTCTGTCTATGGTATGGGATATAAACTTGAAGGTCAACCCCTTCAATGAGTGCCATGAGACGACGAAAAGAATCCATTAAATTAGGCCTCTTTAGGTATCTAAGACAGACGTATATTGAATTTATATATATTGATTATCTCATATTTTTAAATTTAATTCACGCCATCTTTGGATTGGGGTTCAGTTACCTGCCGTGGACGCTAATCGGTGGGGTACTGATTCTTGTCCTGGGCCTGGTGCTAAAACTTTTAATAAAAGAGCGGACGAGAAAAGTATTTCTGTTTAATCTACTCAGAAGCAGTTTAATGAACCGCGCCTATCTGCCCATTTTTGTAGGAAATTTTTTCATCTATCTTGTGATGACTCTCTTTTACTTTGCTCATTTGCTGAATTACTCTCCCATGGACACTCATGTGTCTGTGATTTTCTTTCTCATGTTTATCATTTTGAGGATTTTCTTTATTATTGAGGATCAGCTCATTCAAAACAAGATTTTGAGAAATGCCATTCGAAATACTGAGTCCTATGAAAAAATCGACATTTCAAGTCCCAAAAATAAGGAAAAAACCTACGATGCACTTTTAG
>CAYFQX010000025.1:0-15801 GCA_964345405.1 uncultured Peptoniphilaceae bacterium | reverse complement strand
CCCCTTCATGATGGTGCCGTAATTATAGAGAAAGACCGAGTGATTTCAGCATCCAGTATCCTTCCTCTCTCTGAAGATAATACACTCAGTAGAGACTTGGGAACGAGACATCGTGCCGCGCTAGGTATCAGCGAGCGAAGTGATGCGGTTGCTCTTGTTGTCAGTGAAGAGACGGGGTCCATCTCCGTTGCCATGAAGGGTTCCCTCAGTCGTTACTTGGATATAGACACCTTGCGCAGTATCTTAGAAAATATCTATTTCAAACCGGCGCAAAATGAAGAGGAAGAGACAAAGACAGAAGAAGGTGAAGATCAATGAGAAAGTTTTTTTCAAATCATGAAGAGACAATGATGAAAATACTATCTGTGATCATCGCCATCTTGCTATGGTCCTATGTCATGAGTGAAGTGGATCCTGTGTCGCAACGCACCTACTATGATGTACCGGTTCAAGTTGAGGGTCTCAATCGCTTAAAAGAAAATGGCTATCAGCTTCTCAGTTTTACAGATGAGACTGTTGATGTCACTATTGCAGGGAAACGAATAGTTTTAAATCGTCTGGACAAGACAGATATTACCGTCACATGTGACATTGGCAATTTATCTGAGGGCGAGCATACAAAGAAGGTCAGCATCAGTATCTCAAATCCGGATGTTCGCGTCGTGGAAAGCACCCCAAGGGAAGTTACTTGCACAATTGACGAAGTGATTTCAAGGACGCTATCCATAGAAGTGAAGACACTGGGCGATCTGCCGGAAGACTTCATAATAAATGATTTAAATCTGGTGACCAAGGAAGTTCAGGTGAAGGGACCTAGAAAACTGATTGACCAGATCACTGCGGCCATTACCTATGTAAAATTACAGGATCGCAAGGAATCAGTAATTGTCAACTCGAAGATTATTCTACTGGATGAAAATGAAAACAGTATCGATAATTTAACTTTAGAGCCGGCATCGACTGAGGTGAATTTATCAATTTCCAAAGTGAAATCTGTGCCAATTGAAGTGACATTTGACGATGCTCTGCCGGATAACTTCAATAAGGAGCAGATCACTGTGACTCCAAATACCGTAGCCATCAGCGGAGATAAAAAGCTATTAAATCAAATTGAATCCATTGGTACAGAGCCTGTGTCGGCAACTCAACTGATGAATCAAGAGACAGTTAAACTGAACTTACAGATTCCAGAAGGTGTCAAGCTAGTCAAGCCTGAGGAAAGCTATCTCGTACGTTACAGTACTACGGCGCCAATTCAATTGACAAAGCGAATCGATGCTAAAAAAATTAAGATCATGAACTTGGATAGTCATTTGCAATATGCACTGGAGGATGTTGCTATTGATGTCGTTGTTGAGGGCGATGCCAATTTACTGTCTGCCCTTAAGGATGGGGATATCATGCTCTTTATCGATGGAAGTTCACTAAAAGAGGGGACGAATATGGCGACGATAGAGACAAAAGTACCGTCGGGAATTAAGGTGAAGCGACTGAGCCCCGGCAAAATTAATCTTGAACTGTCTCAAGAAACTACGCCATAAAATTAACAAACTTGTTATCATTTTAACCAATCTTGACACTCTCAATCTATATTGGTAACATAATCTTTAGCAATACTTTACAATAATAAAGGATGTGGAAAATGAAAAAAGATATTGAAATCGCAAGTGCCGTTGAGCCGAAGCCAATTGAGGAAGTTGCAGAAAGCTTAAATCTAGATAAATATGACATCAATCTATATGGCCACAAGATGGCTAAGATCTCTCAAAGAGCAGTGGATCACGCAAAAGAAAATACTCCGGGTAAATTAGTACTTGTGACTGCCATCAATCCAACACCTGCCGGAGAGGGGAAGACAACGACTAATATCGGTTTAAGTATGGCTCTTAACAAACTTGGATACAGTTCCATTTCTACACTTCGTGAACCAAGTTTAGGACCGGTCTTTGGTATCAAGGGCGGTGCAACCGGCGGTGGTTACAGCCAGGTTCTACCAATGGAAGACATCAATCTCCACTTGACAGGTGACTTCCATGCAATTACGGCTGTAAATAATCTCATTAGCGCTCATATTGACAACCATATTCATCACGGCAATGAACTTGGCATCAATCCTAAGGAAATTTTATTTAAACGCGTCACCGACACCAACGACCGTGCACTACGTGAAGTCATGGTAGGTATGGGATCTAAGACCAATGGTCAAGTTCGTCAAGATGGCTTTGACATTACTGTAGCCTCAGAAATTATGGCCATCCTATGTCTTGCTGAAGATCTTCAAGACTTTAAAAAGCGTGTCAGCGATATCTTAATTGCATGGACTTACGATCAAAAACCTGTCTATCTAAAAGATCTCAATATTGAAGGCGCTCTTGCTTTACTTATGAAAGATGCCATACTCCCGAACTTGGTACAGACACTTGAGGGAACCCCTGCCATTATTCATGGTGGACCTTTTGCAAATATTGCTCACGGTTGTAACTCCATTATTGCAACTAAGACTTCCATGGGACTATGTGACTACACAGTCACTGAAGCAGGATTTGGTGCCGATTTAGGTGCTGAAAAATTCCTCGACATCAAATGCGTTCAAGGTGATTTGAAACCGGATGCTGTAGTTATTGTTGCTACCATTCGTGCACTGAAATACAATGGCGGCATGCAAGTTGAAGATCTAAATGAAGAAAACACACAGGCACTTGCAGAGGGCTATGTCAATCTTCAACGTCATGTACAAAATATTAGAAAATTCGGCTTAAATGCTGTGGTAGCCATTAATCAGTTCCCAACCGATACTGACAAGGAAATCGAAACACTCTTTGAACTTGCTGAAAAAGACAAAGTTAAGATTGTATTATCTGAAGTGTGGGCTAAGGGATCTGAAGGTGGTCTTGATTTAGCAAAGGCCGTAGTTGAACTTTGTGAAGAACCTTCCGACTTTAAACCAATTTATGACCTAGAAGATACAATCTATGAAAAGATTGAAAAAGTTTCAAAGGAAATCTATGGTGCAGGTGATGTAGCTTATACTAAGGAAGCACAGGAAGCCATTAAACTCATTGAGGACATGGGCTATGGTAAATTGCCAATATGCGTAGCGAAGACTCAAATGTCCTTCTCAGATGATCCAAGCTTACTAGGTGCACCAAGTGGCTTTACATTAAATGTACGTGAAGTAAAATTATCAAATGGCGCAGGATTTATTGTTGTAAAGACCGGTCAAATTATGACCATGCCGGGGCTTCCAAAAGTTTCCGCAGCGGAACACATGGATATTGACGAAAATGGTGTCATTACCGGCCTATTTTAAGGAGAGAATATGAGTTTTAAATCAAAACTTGAAAATGAAGATGTGGATTTACTATTTGAGGGCATCTTAAAATTAGAAAATAAAGAAGAATGTTACCGATTCTTTGAAGATTTATGTACGATTAAAGAGTTGGAATCAATGACTCAGCGTTTTAAAGTAGCACGCATGCTCTATGAGGAGACAACCTATGAAGAGATTATGAATGAGACCAGTGCCAGTACGGCGACCATCAGTCGAATCAATCGCTCTCTTCAATATGGGGCAGAAGGTTACAAATTGATCTTAAAGCGCATGAAAGAGTAGATTACGATTCTGTGAAGTCATGATATTATGAATCAGAGATATAAAAAAAGATCATTGTCACTTCTAGTATGGCAATGATCTTTTTTTTGTATTGAGGAGGCTCTATGCAAGATTTTTTTAATGAGGTTAAAGAACTCACAATTGAGCTTGTGAAAATTCCAAGTATCGTGGGGAAAAATGATGGCGGTGAAAGCAAAGTAGCTAAATATATCTATGATACATATCAATCCTTGGAGTATTTTCAAGGGCATCCGGATCACTTGATTTATCAAAAGACTTGGGATGATCAAGTGGATCGTCACAGTTGCATTGCTCTTATTCAAGGAGAGCGAGGCGAAAGTGACAAGACCATGATTCTCATGGGTCACATTGACACAGTTGGTACAGATGACTATCATGATTTAAAATCAGTTGCCACCGATCCAAATTTACTAAAAGAGAAATTGAAAGAGATGTCTCTGCCTGAGAATATCATGGAGGATTTAGATTCCGGTGAGTATCTCTTTGGTCGTGGCGCCCTGGATATGAAATCCGGTGTGGCAGGTCACATGGCGATTATGAAATATTTTGCAGAAAATCGCGACAAGCTGCGTGGAAATCTCGTCCACATTGCCACTTGCGATGAGGAAGAGGGTTCACGGGGAACCATTTGCTCTTTAAAAGTTTTAGGCGAGTGAAAAGAGATGTATCATCTCGATTATATTGCCGCCATTAATGCCGACTATTCTACGCCTTTACATAAAGATGATAGAAGTCGTGCCATCTATCTGGGAACGATTGGCAAATTGCTCCCTTCATTTTATGTCTTTGGAGCAGAATCTCATGTAGGCCATCCTTTCTCTGGTTTTGACCCCAATTTAGTGATCTCCCAGCTTACAAGACAGATTGACTTAAATCCCGAGTATATAGATGACTATCTTGGAGAGAGGACCATGCCGCCGGTAAGTTTGAAGCAATCGGATACGAAGACTTTTTACGATGTTCAAACAGCCCTGGGTGCTTACAGTTATTATAATTTTTTCACTCATAAGATGACGCCTAAAGATGTCATGGAACGAATGAAAGAGACTGGAGTTGAGGCTTTTCGAGAGACAATTAAATTGTTAAATGAGCGCTACAAACGCTATTGCTCCATGAATGATGAGATCAATCATCCGCTGCCATGGAAGGAAAGGGTTTTCACCTGGGAGGAATATATCCGACTCTTACATGAAAAGCATGGTGATAAATTCACCAAGTCACTGCAAAAGGAAGGGAACAAATCAACTTGACGCGTCCAAATTTGGATTTACGAGAGTTTTCTATAGCACTTCTTGAGAGACTTTGGACACTTTGGGAAGATGAAAAAGTTCCGACGATTATATTATTCTTTGGCTCTGTCTATTCCGCGCCCATTGCCATTGAGGGGAAGGATCCATTTGAGCAAAACTTAATTGATGCAGTGGAATCTTCCGTAGAAAAAATGTAAAAACACTCGGATCAACCACTGTAAATCAAGTATTTCTACCCCTATATCTCAGATGCAAGTTTTATGCGCATTGACCATGACAAGGCCTCCATTGATGCTTTGAAAAACAACACGCCCTCTTGGGGATTTAAGTATACACATCCCTTTGATGCAATTAAATCCATTAACGTTCCTGTGGCTAACATCGGTAGTTTTGGCCATGACGGTCATAAATATACGGAGCGAGTTCATATGGAGCATACTTTCCAAGTTGTTCCAAATTTGACATTGAAAGCAATAGAATATTTGTTAGAGATGAGGGAAGAGAAATTCGTGAATGAGTGAAAGGAGCAAAGATGAAACGCCTAAATACTTTTATATCATCTATATTGGTAGCTATTATTTTAATTATGAATGTCCCTGTGGTTAGTTCTGTAGAAGAAGAGTCTGAGCAGGGAATCAACTTAAAACTGATACTTGATGCAGATACGGTGTTAAAAAAGGATCAGAAAATTGCATCTCCCATTGAAGATGTAGCCGACCTATTAATTAACAGCTCCGACCTGGGAACTGATCTTAGTCAATATGCAGAATCTTTTCTCAAATCCAATCCAGACAATCAACTCAATCTCATCGTCTTATTTCGAGATTTAGAAAATAGTGAAGCAGGCGAGTACTACGCATCTATGCCAGGTGTGGAAGGAGTGAACTCAAGAAAATATGTCTTCTTTAATCCCGACAATATATATGCTTCGGACTTTGCAGATTGTATCGATGTCTTGGATAAGGAAATAGATCCAAATCTAACATCCGCTGTCGTTTCAATTTCTCCCTACGGAGGCATGGATCATCACTTTATCTATCGCTTCATTGAGATGAACAGCATCAACGAATTTAACAAAAATATATTGGAGTTATCAAAAGTATGTAATCAATCGATTGCGCGGGTAAGAAGTAGCGTACATAATCTAAATGATCGCTATAAGTTTTATTCCATCTATCTCTTTAAAGATACGAAATGGGATCCCATGAATCAGACCAAAGTGGATAGTTATCTGCCTTTTAAGATGTCTAATGACGAATTAAACGAGCGCATCAACTACCACAG
Organism: uncultured Peptoniphilaceae bacterium; assembly: GCA_964345405.1. Taxonomy (GTDB): domain Bacteria; phylum Bacillota; class Clostridia; order Tissierellales; family Peptoniphilaceae; genus CAYFQX01. Next base: position 9,633 of record CAYFQX010000025.1, on the reverse strand, counting down.
TCATCGGATAAATGGTTATGAAAATCTGGATGAGGCACTCTACTTACTGACCAATAAATATTCCTATGAGATGATGGTAGCTTTAGGTGATGGAAAAACTAAAATTGTAGATAGTAACGAAGGTGTCGAGCAATCCTTAGATAAGATTCTTACTTCGCTGGAGTCCACTGAAAGTGAAAAAGAAACAAAAGTCGAATCAAATCCTGAAATAACCGTAAAGAAGTTAAATATCTTCGAAAGGATCATACAATTCTTTAAAAATCTATTTAGTAAGTAAAGATAAATAAGGAGGTAGTGATGAAAAATTTAAAGCAAGGGATGAGTTTACTATTAGCCGTGATGATTTTAGCTCTGAGCTTTCCCATGGAAATTTTCGCTGCAAGCGACCAGTACTACGAAGGCATTGATCTGACAGTACTTATTGATGCTGGTTACTATTTTGTAGAGGACTATGCTGTTAGTGATGACGAATTGCAAGTTGCCTTACTAACTGACTTTTTTAATCAATTTAAGAGGAAGAATCCTAAGAATTAGATTAACTTAGTCGTGCTGTCAAAGTTACCTCTTTTAAAGCGCTACAAGAGAACTCCCTGTTGGCAAGTGACTTTTATCCAGGGCTCAGTTCGAAAAAATTTGTCCTCGGTGGAGAACATGGGAATCGCCTCTCTGATTTTGGCGATTGTTTATAGTATGTGAATCGAGTCGACGATCCAAAGCGAAAATCAGTGGTCCTTTCCATATCCAATACGGGCGGCATTGAATATGTGACCTTTGCAAACTTTGAACGCGAAGAAATACTAGACGCTGATTATTATAGTCGTGAAGATTATTTGTATAAGATATTCGAGAAACTTGATCGAACTTTGGGCTATAACTCGGCTCGAATTAAAGATACAAAAGATCTAAGTCATACTCTATCCTCCACACATGATTTTCATGCCATTCAGATTGATACTAAGTCTTTTGATTACGACTTTGGTATATTAAGCCCCTATATAACAAAAAATGTGCCAGGAAGTGAACGGGAGCTACGACAAAATCTAGTGGACCTCTACGGTCTTTTTCCCTATCCATATCAACCCGATAATCTAGAAATGGAATTTCAACAACTTGTCTACGTCCAATCAATGTGTAGCGAATACTATGGCGATGAGATGATGAAAGCGCTAGGGAAGACGAGCTATCATAAAATAGAAGGAATTGAAGACTTAAGAAATGAACTTTATCGCATCAATGATACTTTAAATAAGCAATATGGAAGAAATAGTCTTCAAGTGGAAAATAACTACGCATTGAAATTGGAGGATGTCTGGTCGTTTAAGAATTATGGACGATTGATAGGATTTAAAGATGTGGATTATTTCCCCTATGACATCATTCGACCGTATAAGAATAAGCATATTTTAGAGCACTTGGCAACTCATTCCGAAAGAGGTGGTAACTGCTATGGTATGTCGCTTACGGTTGTGCTTCATAAGATGGGAATATTAAGTAAAGAGGAGTTCTTACTAAGAGATCAACAGGGGAATTTATTGCGTGATCAAGATCCTCTTAGTCTTGTCAGCAAGGCGTCAGCTCAAGATTTGATTCATCTCTACCAAAAGTCTCAGATCTTACACCCTTTAAAGGGATATATGGCTAATGAAAATCGGAATATCATGAAACTTGTATCTGAAGTAGAGAAGGTAAACGCCGGTGGCCCTCCGGTACTAATCCGTTATATCGATTCTTCATCACTCGCTTCTCATGCCGTTTTGGCGCATGATATTAAAAAAGTTAACGGAGAGTACATCATAAGTATTTATGACCCCAATATCCCTGAAAAACTCAGGGAGACAAATCTTAAAGTAATGCCATCACGTATTCAAAAGTGGAGCAAGGCGCCCTATTGGGAACTCAATACCAGCTTGCCTATTACACCGGACAGTGGGAAAATTATTTACTATTCCACCGGAAATGACATCAAGGATGTACTAGATATCTTTATAAACGAGTCCGAAGGGAAAAGTGCCGGATTCTATCCCTATCTCTGGGTTCCAAGAGACCAAAGAGATCTAGTAATTGCAAAGAGTGATTCAGAAAAATATGTCATTGATACTCAGAAGATGACAGCCGATGGGTTGACCGTTGTACCTGAGGCAGCAGGACCTAGTGTGCCGTCTCCATCCTTCTCTGTCCTATTGCCCGATGAATCATCTACCTACAGAATTAGCTCCAGAAATGGGAAGGAAGGCCCGATGGACTTCCTTGTAAATTGCCAAGATCAAGCAATCATCATAGGAGTGGAATCTGTCAAGGCGGTTCACATTGATCCAAGTAGCTCGATTGACATAGAAAAAGAGAACGGGCGTGTAGACATTCAACTTCTTCGAGATCAGGCACAGGGTCAAGAAGATTTAGGCTATCGAATTCAGGGAAATCTCCATGGAGATCTAAGTCTAAGTCAAACAAATAGCGGATTAAAACAAGAGGGTCAACTAAGTGATGGGAAAGTATCCGTACCTGGTGATGACAAATCCATTATTCTGAATGAGGGAAATATCAGCAGCGATCTCTATTTAAGTAGGGAAAAGCAACATAATTTACCATTTATAGATATTTCAAGTCATGACTGGTACTTTTATGCCGTCGACTATGTCTACAAGGAAAAACTTATGAAGTGAATGAGCGAGCATCGATTCGAGCCGCGTGACAACTTTACACGCGCTCAAATGGCACAGATCCTTAACAATATGAGGATGCAGTTGAAACCTGAAAATTAATTAAATATAAAAAAGACCTTCAGTCGTTACTGGAGGTCTCTTTTTATATTATTTATTGCTTAATTTTTTATCATCGATGACATCCTTTGAGGGAGTTACCACTAAAGTGTTGTAATTTTCATAATTAACAAGTCCCACTTGCTTGGCCGGATGTCTCTTGACATTTTTACGCTGGGTATAGTCAATTTCTACATTGGAGGATTGACGCGCCTTGCTAAAATAAGCGGCAAGTTGTGCGCCTATGAGTAGTTCGTCCTCTGTCGGATCCTGTGGCGATTTTAAAATGACATGCGATCCTGGAAGATCTTTAATGTGGAACCAATAGTCATTGCTGTTTGCAATTTTAAAAGTGACCTCTTCATTTTGACGATTATTCTTGCCAATGTAGAAGACCGCACCATTGTCCAGTTTATAGACAAGAGGTTTGGACGGCTTGCTCTTGTTTTTCTTCTTTGATGAGCGTCTCCTCTTTAAGAAATCCTCATTGAATTCATCGCGTATTTCTTCAATTTCCTGTTCAGTAACTGCTTCCTCCAGTGAATAGTAGACACTCTCCAAGTACTCAACTTCATGTTCACTTTTGGCAATCTGTCCCTGAAGAACTTGAGACGCGTTTTTAAGTCTGGAATACTTTTTGTAGTAGGCAGCTGCATTTTGAATGGCATCTTTACGTTCATCCAGTGGCACTTCAATAGGCTTCATATCATCGTAGAAATTTTCAAGTGTGGCCGTCTTGTCACCACGCTTAATTCGGTAGGCATTGGCACTGATGACATCGGCATAGACCTTGTATTTCTGTCGGTGATTTGCCTGATCCAACTCCTCACGCTGCTTTTGAAGTTTTTTCTGTGCGCGGTGAAGATGTGTTTCAATCTGACGTTGAAGTGAATGCGACTTTTGACTCTTGCGCTGACGGACTTCGCGCTCCATATAATACTCGTCTAAAAGTACATGCATGGAGTCGTAGTGTTTGATATGTTCCCTTGGATATTGTTTTAATTCAATACAGGAAAATGCCTGGCTCTCGCCCTCTTCATTATGGACGATATTGGGCGTATATTGATTATTTATTAAAGTCGATACGATTTCTTGAAAGGCGGAGTAGAGTTGTTCTCGCTCCTCTATGAAAGAGCCAATGGGACGACTCTCATCCACATCGCCTCGAGTACAGATTTCTCTAGCGAGAAGGGGACTGACTCCTGTAAAATTGTGGACGAAGAAATTTCGAATACTCTTTGCACTGGGAGTTTCATCAAATAAATTATCAAATGTGTCCCTTGAAACATCAAGTGGATTCGCTTTTGTGACAATGTCCTCTGTTGTATATTTCAGTCCGGGCAAGACCTGTCGGACACTTGACATGGATAGATTGACTCTCTTAATGCTGTCGATGATTCGCATGGTCTCATCTTCAAAGAGTATGATGTTTGAATGTTTGCCCATGACTTCGATGACAAGGGTCTTTACAATTTGATCGCCAAGCTCATTTAGGGAGAGACATTTAATATAGAGAATCCGGTCCATTTTTTCCTGAGAAAATTCAATGATCTCAGCATTTTCTAAATGTTTACGCAGCACCATGCAAAAAGTTGGAGGTGTCTGGGGGTTGGTTCTCTTGATGGTGGTAAGGTAAGCTGCGGACTGATTACTGGCAGCTGATAACATCAATACTTCGCGGTTTCCTCCCTTGCGTAGATGAAGATAGATTAAATCTTCTTCAGGTTGGTATATCTTATCAATTCTTCCACCGCGGTATCGATTATTTAATTCATAAATGAGTGAACGCATGACGGCGCCATCGTAACTCATATCTAACACATCCAATCTTTACTTTAAATATTAATGCTTTCAATGTATAATAACATACAACAAGGAGGGATGTCATGTATAGTATGACTGGCTTTGGCGAGGGGGTCGCCAAGGAAGTGGGAATAGAGTGTCGTGTGCAGGTAAAGAGTGTCAACCATCGCTATTTGGAGACTCGAATTCGTCAAAATATTGAAGACAATAAGCTCAATCAATTTATTAAAACTTATCTAGGTAAAAAATTAAATCGTGGCTTTATTGAGCTTTCCCTCCGTCTGGAATTTGATGACAAGAGTCCTGAAATTAAATTTAACGAGACATTGTTTAAAGATCTTAAGGGTGTCTACGAGCGGGGAAGTGAACTGATTAACTCCGAGATGACGCCCAATTTAAATTGGATCCTGTCCCAACCCAATGTCATCTCCTACGAGGATGAAGATGTTGAAGAGGATGTACTCTACCGAGTGGCTCAGGAAGCCCTTGATGAAAGTATTGAACATCTCTTGAAGATGCGAGCGGCAGAAGGTGCAAATCTTTTTGAAGATCTTGCGGGACGCCTATCTCGACTTGAGTCGAGTGTGCTAGAAATTCAAGCGGAGTCAAAAGTTGCAGAAGAGTTTCGACGTGAAAGATACTACGCTGCCATTGAGGATTTAATGGGGAAATATACCCTCGATGAAAATCGAATGGCCAATGAAATCGCCATTTTAGTTGAAAAATGGACGATTGAAGAAGAAATTACCAGATTATTGTCTCATATCCACCATTTTAGTGATATAATGAAAGGTAATCATTCAATTGGTAAGAAATTGGATTTCTTACTACAAGAGATGAACCGAGAGATGAATACCATAGGATCGAAATCTCAGGATGTGGGCATTCTACATAAGGTTGTAGAGTGTAAATCAATGATTGAGGACCTGAGAGAACAAGTACAGAATGTGGAGTAGATTATGGCGAAAATGATCAACATAGGTTTTGGAAATATTATTTCCGTGGATCGCTTGGTGGCAGTTTTGGATCCGGAATCTGCACCGATTAAGCGTCTGATCTCTGATGCCAGAGAAAAGGGGCTGCTGATTGATGCAACCTATGGCCGCAAAAAACGCTCCGTTTTAATTTGCGACAGTCATCAAGTGATTTTGACTTCAGTACAGCCGGACACAATCTCTCATCGGATCAATGAATTAAATCATGACGAAATACGGAAATAAAGGTTGGTGGTTAGTTTTGTCAAAGGGATTTTTATTAGTACTATCGGGACCCTCAGGAAGTGGTAAGGGGACGGTAAGTGAGGCTCTCATGTCAAAGAGAGATGATATTAAGTTTTCCACTTCCATTACAACACGTCCACCACGCCCAAATGAAGTGGATGGAGAAAACTATTTTTTCAAGACACATGAAGAGTTTGAAAAGATGGTTGAAAATAATGAATTGTTGGAACATGCCTATGTCCATACCAATTATTACGGCACGCCCAAGGAATTTGTCTTTAATGAAATCAAAAAGGGAGAGATTGTGCTCCTAGAGATCGATGTGCAGGGAGCACTTCAAATTAAAGATAAGTACAAAGAGGCGGTCTTTATATTTTTATTACCTCCAACCATGGAGGAATTGAAACAGAGAATTATTGGACGTGGCACGGAAAGTGAAGAGGACATTAACACGCGCTTTGAAAATGCATTTAAAGAGCTTGACTTTGTTGGTGAGTACGACTATTTTGTCGTCAATGATAAAGTAGATCAAGCCGTCCTTGATATTGAAAATATTATTGCTGCGGAAAGACTGAGAGTGAAGAGACACTCAGATATTAAACGTCAAGTTGTTGGAGAGGAAGATTAGATTGAATATACCATCATTTCATGAATTAGAAGAAATTGGAGACAGTAGATATTCTCTTGTCATGCTTGTATCCAAGAGAGCACGTGAAATTGTGGCAGGTAATCCACCACTAATTAACACAAACTTGGAAAAACCTGTGTCCATTGCCATTGAAGAGGCTATGGAAGGTGCCATTCGATTTGGAACTGCTGAGGAAGAGGCGGCACAACAAGAGATGAGGGTTTCATCAGAGGAAGAGATTTCTGATCAGGAAGAATTATGATTAAAGATAAAAATATTCTACTGGGCGTTACCGGTGGCATTGCAGCTTATAAATCTGCAGATCTTGTCAGTCGTCTAAAAAAGCAGGGCGCCAATGTCAAAGTTGTCATGACAGAAGCAGCGACAAAGTTTATCAGCCCCATTGTCTTTCAGACGCTGTCAAACAATCCTGTCTATGTGGACATGTTCCATCCATTGAGCAATATGGATGTAGAGCACATCAGCCTTGCCAAGTGGGCGGATCTGATCGTCATTGCACCTGCTACGGCAAACACCATTGCAAAGCTAACCCATGGCATTGCAGATAATATGTTAACTACTGTACTGCAAGCGGCCAGATGTCCCATTGCCATTGCACCTGCTATGAATACGGAAATGTATCATCAGGAAGTGTGTCAGAAAAATATTGAAATCCTAAAGGGTCGAGGTGTCGAGTTTTATAATCCTTCATCCGGTCTACTCGCCTGCGGTGATTTAGGTGAGGGCAAGATGATGGAACCGGAACTTATTGTAGAGCATATCGACTATAGTTTGACACCAAAGACACTTGTCAACAAAAAGATACTTGTAACTGCGGGACCAACTATTGAGTCCATTGATCCGGTTAGATATTTGACCAATCATAGCTCCGGCAAGATGGGTTATTCCATCGCCATTGAGGCACGCAATCGAGGAGCTGAAGTTACTTTAGTTTCAGGTCCTACAAATCTTACCGCTCCTTGGGGGATGGAGGTCGTTCCTGTACATTCCACTCAGGAAATGTTTGATGCGGTAAATGATCGTTTTGATTATGTCGATATTTTATTTAAAGCCGCCGCTCCAAGTGACTATAGACCGGCTCACTATTCCGATCAAAAGATCAAGAAAAAGGACTCAGATGAGTTAACACTTAGTTTTTCTCCAAATCCGGATATCGCCAAGGCGATGGGTCAAAAGAAAAGGGAACAGCTCATTATTGGTTTTGCCGCAGAGAGTGAAAATTTACTTAAAAACGCTCAGGGAAAATTAAATGCGAAAAACTTTGACATGATTGTCGTCAATGACATTACAGAGCAAGACGCCGGATTTAAGGCGGACACAAATCGTGTCAATTTCATCAATCGAAGTGGTGAAATTGAGCCACAAGAACTCATGTTAAAGAGCGAACTTAGCGCATTAATTTTAGACCGCGTTGAGAAACTATTAAAAGCTAGATCCTAATCTAGCTTTTTTATATTGGAGGATGGCATGTATTTAAGTGTATATATTCACAAGAAAATTAAACAAATTGACCGACTATATACCTATGGCGTGCCATCGGAACTAAGAGATGAGGTGGTCATTGGTAAGCGTGTCCTAGTCCCCTTTGGTCGAGGCAATCGGGCAGAAATTGCCTATATCATCGACATTAAAGATGAAATTTCTACTCAAAAAAATTTGAAGAATATCATTGAAGTCATGGATCAGGAACCGGTGCTATCGGATGTGGCCATTGAGCTTGGACTCTTTATGAAACATGAGTATCTCTCGACATATATGCAGGCATTTTCGCCACTGTTGCCGGACTACTCCGTCGGTAAAATTGATGAAAAATATATGCCCGTGGCAAATTTTTCTCATCCACTGTTTGCAAAGGTTGGGCACTGTCTAAAGAGTGAATTAAATCAGGAAGAAAGAGATGAAATCGCAAAGCTGCTTGCTGCAGGAAAGGTAAAGCGAGAACTCTTTATTCATCAAAAGTTGGAGGAGCGGACCTTTATTCATCTAAGGGTTGTGGACTCACCTAGAGAAAAACTTACTTGTAAGCAACAACTTGCCTATGATTATATTTTAAATCATGGGCCGGTGTTACCAAAAGTTGTGCAAATGGATTTAGAAATCAGTAGCAGTCCCATTGATGCACTTATTAAGAAAAATCTAATTGATAGGGTAGAGCTTCCCATGAAGAGGGAAAGAGAAAAGAGAGAGCTCAAACCACCTCATAAATTAAATAATGAACAACAAAAAGTGTACGATGAGATTTTAAAGCATCCGACGGATAAGCATTTAATCTATGGTATTACAGGAAGTGGCAAGACAGAGATTTATCTGCATTTGACTCAGAAGGCGTTAAAAGATGGGAAAGGCGTCATCATCCTAGTCCCCGAAATCAGTTTGACGCCACAGATGGTCAATCGATTTAAGGATGTCTTTGGCGATGAGATCAGTGTTTTACACAGTCGGCTGAGTTCAAGGGAGCGCGCCTTGGAGTGGTCGCGACTAAGAGAGGGGAAGTCCTCCATTGTTATCGGCGCGCGCTCTGCGATTTTTGCGCCGATGGAAAATTTATCCCTGATCATCATTGATGAGGAGCAGGAGCAGAGCTATGAACTTCATAACAATCTCCGCTATGATACAATAGAGGTTGGGCTTAAACGTGCAGAACTTGAAAATGCATGCCTTATCATGGGCTCGGCAACTCCTTCAGTGGAGCGGTATTATCGAGCACTTAAAGGAGAGATCCAACTTCATAAATTGTCTAAGCGAGCTCATGCGGAGTCAGAACTTCCCGATACAAGAATTGTCGACATGAGAAGGGAGCTCGAGGATGGCAATCTCTCCATGCTCTCAAGAGACCTCTATACACAGATTGAAGCGACACTGAAGAGACAGGAGCAGGTCATTCTCTTTTTAAATCGTAGGGGTTACGCGCAATTTGTCAGCTGCAGAAGTTGTGGCCATGTCATCACTTGCGACTCCTGCGACATCTCCATGACTGCGGTCGTACAAAGCCAATGGTTAGAACTTGTCCTGAATGTGGCAGTCGATTTATTAAAGAATTTGGCATTGGAACGGAGCAGATCGAAGAGGAAGTTAGAAGATTCTTTCCACAGGCGAGCATCCTTCGAATGGACCGCGACACCATGAATCAAAAAGACAGTTATGAGAAGGCTTACCAACAGATGATTCAGGGAGAAGTGGATATTTTAATTGGAACACAGAT
>CAYFQX010000024.1:14950-16379 GCA_964345405.1 uncultured Peptoniphilaceae bacterium | reverse complement strand
GTTGAAGTCAAAGATCGTCGCGGCAACGTAACTGTAGTCGACACAGACGAATACATCCGTGATGGCGTAACTGCAGAAGGACTTGCAGGCATGAGACCAGCATTCAAAAAAGACGGTACAGTAACAGCTGCTAACGCAAGTGGTATCAACGATAGTGCAGCCATGGTTGTTGTTATGAGCGAAGAAAAAGCTAAGGAATTAGGAATTACTCCAATGGTAAGTGTCGTATCTTATGCTTCCAGAGGTGTACGTCCTGAAGTCATGGGTACAGGTCCAATCCCAACTGTTAAAGCTGCTCTAGCGAATGCTAATCTTGAACTAGAAGACATCGATCTAATCGAAGCAAACGAAGCATTTGCTGCACAAGCTTGCTCAGTAGCTAAAGAACTTAACTTTGACATGGACAAAGTCAACGTTAACGGTGGTGCAATTGCCATTGGTCACCCAATCGGTGCATCCGGTGCTCGTATCCTAACTACTCTTATATACGAAATGGCTCGTAGAGAAGACGCTAAGAAGGGTCTAGCTACACTTTGTATCGGTGGCGGTATGGGTACTGCTCTTATCGTTGAAAAAGAAGACTAATTCTTAAATTAGGAATAAAAAAATCTCCTGAGCTCTCAGTAGCTTAGGAGATTTTTTATTGTTCTAATAAATTTTTAGAGGCTTATATTACGTTGTTTTCCATTAATGAAATTACTCCCCACACTTGTGAAAGTATCCCATATTTGATGGCGTTTAAGTCAGGAGAGAAGTGTTGACTATGAATAGGGTGGTTAGTATCTTTATTTTTATTGCCGACGCCTAAGTTATAATAAATAGCCTGACGACCATCGCTACCAAAAAATGAAAAATCATCAGTTCCGAAAGTAGGGTTATTATCAATAATTACATTTGATTTCCCAATAACTTCAGATGTGGACTCTAACATATGATGGAACAGTTTGCGATTATTTATAAGTGCAGGATATCCGTTCTCAAAACTTGTGCTGATACTAATGTCATATAAAGTTTCGAATTGATTACAAGCTAAATCAACGATTTCTTTTACCTTTTCTATATCTTCATTGTTAAAGGTTCTTATAATTCCTGATATAATCGTTTCGTCTGCGATAATATTATTTTTAACTCCTCCATTAATTTTGCCAATGGAGACTAGAACGCGGTGAGTAGGGTCTATTTTGCTCTTTATCAATGAAGGTAAACTGAGTGCAATTTGACACGCCGGAATGATTGTGTCATTACCCTTATGAGGGTGTGCTGCGTGTGATGATACTCCTTTTAAATTAATTTCAAATTCACTTGAAGCTGCATTCATAATTCCCTCAGTAAAAGAGATCTTACCAGCCGGAATACTTGGATCAACATGAAGTCCCAAAATGATATTTATATCTGGTTTTTTTAAACATCCTGCTTCAATCATTTGATG
>CAYFQX010000024.1:2336-14940 GCA_964345405.1 uncultured Peptoniphilaceae bacterium | reverse complement strand
ACCTATTGTTTCTTCTGAAGGTTGAAAAAATAAGCTAACGCTATAGGGAAGTTCACTTCTATAATTTTGAAGTACTTTGCTTGTTCCTAATAAAATGGCAGTATGAATATCATGGCCACAAGCGTGCATGACGCCTGGATTTAAAGATTGATATTCTAATCCTGTTTTTTCATATATAGGAAGAGCATCAATATCTGCCCTAATGCCAATTCCTTTAGTAGTGTCTTGACCTTTAATGCGTCCGACTACTCCATGACCTGCAACATTACTTTCGTAAGAAATTCCCTCATCCTTTAAAAAAGATTGAATAATGTTAGATGTCTTAAATTCATATTCACTGAGCTCTGCATTTTGATGTAGAACTTTACTTAAACTGACAATACTAGGAGTTATTTCATCTATATAATTAGATATATTAGTTAAACATAACATGAAGAACCTCCATTAGTGATTCATAAATAGTACAACAATAACTTTTAATGGCTGAGCATAATTCATAAAAACGATAATAGATAATAAGAGGTAAATATAAGAAACTATTTTCCATCTTGGACCATGACCTGGTAATATACTATATGTCTTTTCCACAACGATTGAGTCATTATTAAGGAGATCTTCATACAAGTGTTTAATGTCTATAGGGTCGATACGACCGAATCTAAAAAAAGGTATTTTGAACAACTCTTTTTCATTGTTTGACCAAGATGAGATAGATGGATAAAAGTGTACTCCTTTCTTATCAAAACGAACATAATGGACGTCATTAAAAATTACAGTATTCTTCCTACGAATCAGTCTATTTATATACATGATTTGTTTAGAGTCGTATAAGCAACAGCATGTTTTATAACTCAAGAATGAAAAAATTAACACTGTGATTATGAAGGCATATAGTATTAGTGTTAATGGAAAATGAATACTATTATAATAGTTAGGAATTCTATAGTATTTAATTTGTAAAATTATTATTAATCTTAAAATTGTATATATTGTTAATAAAATTATAAATATTTGCTTGAAAAATGAGGATTCTTCATATTTAATCTTTTTCATTTCATCTCATCCTTTAGTTAGATTTTGTATCTATTGATCTTATCGTATAACGATGTTTTACTAATATCTAATGCCTCCATTACTCTTTTTTTATCACCCTTATATTCTCTAAGTTTAGAAGAAATGAACTGCTTTTCTTTTAACTCTAAAAACTCTTTGAGAGTCATATCATTTTCATCACTTTTAATCTGGCTAGGTAAATAATGATTTAAAATGTCGACTGTGATGCAGTTGCTGGAACTATTTAATAGAAGATTGTTCAAAAATAGTTTAATACTTTTTGTGTTCTCTTTCCAGGGATAGGAAGTGAGAATTTGAATTGCATCTTCCTTAAATATTTTTGGCTTCATACCGTAATTTTCAAAAATCTCGTTGCTTAAATCCTGAACAATGAAAGGAATATCATCCTTTCTCTGTGATAGAGGGGGTATCCATATTGATAGAGTTTGAATGACTTCATATAGCTCTTCACTGAAACCTCCATTAATAACTTTTTCTTCAAGGTTTATGGAAGAGGAAGCTATAATCCTAGATTTGAGTGGGAGAAGTGTTTCACTATTTACAGGGCTATAACTTTGATTTCTTATTGCATTAGCAAGTTTTTTTTGAATGTTTAATGGTAATGTTTCTATAGCATCTAAATATAATGTACCTCCAGAAGAGAGTCCCAACGCTCCTGGTATATCGTTATAATTTTGGTCTCCGAATAGAGATGTTTCTAGATCATTGTAAGCTACATCTCCGCAGTAAAAGTGGACAAACGTATTGCTGGAATAACTACTTAATTTATGAATATTTTTAGCGAAAATAGATTTACCAACGCCAACTTCGCCGTGGATAAGTAGGGGTTCCTCATATTGAGAAGCTAGGTACGCTAATCTTTTAGAGCTTTGAATAGCTAGACTATTGCCTGAGATTTCAGGTAATAGTTTTCTATTTCCATATTTGTTTTTAGTAAGAATATTTTTTACATTTATCACTTGTGATAGCTCTTTTTTTTCTTTAATAATTTGATTGATTTGACTCACATCTTCTATTTTTAAGAGTGCGCTAATACCCATAGTATTGCTTCTGATAGGTAATAGTGAACAATAAGTGGGAAAACCATTAATCTCTTCGTATCTATTATTAAAATAGCATTCTTTACCTTGTGCTGAGTTATAGAAGTCTTCCATTATTTCATTTTTTTCATGTATATCAAAAATAAATCTATCTTCAGTTTTCAAACCGGGGTCCCCTGGTCCTTTAGCCATGAAATGCTTTCCTCTAAGCAACTCGGCTAAACTTTCTTTTCTAGCGGTATATCCATTTTCTTGGCAAAACTTAATCGTATGATCGCGTGCACTAATAACCAGTAGATGGCCAACGCTATTGTGGTAATCCATGTAATAATTATCTCCAAAGACCTCAATATTTATACGCTGGCGATCAAAATCCATAAAAACATCAATTTCAATTCCTTGGAAATAAGTATGAAATGAAAAAGAGTCTTTTCGATTATAGCTTTTCAATAAGCGGTAATTAGGTTCTATATTTGAGTTTTTATATACACCGATAGCAATAAGGCTATCGCCACGATGTATAGTGTTGTCATAAATGCCAATTGACTCTAAATCTTCAGGTAGGAGATTTCCATCATCAACTCCAACCATGTTATCTGCAATTATAACTATGTCTCCACTCTTTAAATATCCTGATTTATGCTGTACTTTACCAGAACTCTTGATGCCGAAAATCTCTTTAGCTTTATTATTATAGAGTTTTATATGGCCGGTTTTATTAATTCCAATAAAGCCTTCTTTGGAACTGTTCAGAATAAGGTTTAATATTTCATTACTCAACTCCAGCCCTCCTTTAGTATGCAAGATAATTATAACACAAAACACAACCTAATTCCTTAAAATCGGAATTATAAACAAAAATATTTAAAAAGTTTGGTAATATGGAAATCTTTATTGACATTTTTTTTATTACAACCTATACTGAAAGTATTGAAAGCTAAACAATGTGTGAAACCGTTTGCGAAACAAAAAGGAGGAATAATTATGATGAATTATTTATGGGCAGGATTTATAGTAATCGCTGTAATTGCCGGAGCAATTACAGGTACCATGAATGATGTTTTAGAGAATATCTTTGATTTTGCACAAACAGGCGTAGACATAGCTTTAAGTTTGATAGGGATTATGACATTCTTTACAGGACTTATGAGGGTTATGCAAAAAGCTGGATTAACTGATAAGTTGGCCCATGTAATTTCCCCGTTATTTCGAAAACTATTTCCAGACATACCAGAAGATCATCCCGTAAATGGTACGATTACACTTTATCTGGCAGCAAATATGCTTGGAATAGGAAATGCAGCTACTCCATTTGGATTGAAAGCTATGCAAGAATTACAGACATTAAATAAAACTAAAAATATTTCAACAGAGGCTCAAACAATGCTTCTAGCACTATCTACGACCTCTGTTATGCTAATACCAACTGTAGTCATTGGATTAAGAGCGGGTGTTCAGTCTGAAGGGGCTGCCGAGGTTATCGCGCCAGTAATTATAGCTACAACTATTTCATCAATTGTAGGTGTAACAACTAATATACTCTTAGGTAAAACGAAACGCTGGAATTATGAAAAAACTATAGAAAGAGAAATTGCAGCAGGAACTATACAAATTAATGAGGAATATGAAGGTGACGATCCTATAGTATTAGGCTAAAATGTAGTTTGAAATTAAATAGAGAGGAGATTAATATGACTCATATTTTAGATATATTTTCCGTTTGGGCAATACCCGTACTTGTAGCGGGGGTTACGCTATATGCTATACTTAAAAAAGTTCCGGTCTATGAAGAGTTTACTGATGGTGCAAAAGACGGATTTAAAACTGCAGTAATGATTATTCCATATTTGGTAGCAATGCTTACAGCTATAGGTATGTTTAGGGCATCAGGTGCAATGGACTGGCTTGTAGGCTTGCTGAGTCCGATAACTAATGTAATAGGCTTACCTGGAGAAATAATGCCGATGGCCATCATGAGGTCATTTTCTGGTGGTGGTGCAGAGGGCATGTTTGCTGATTTAATTACTCAATATGGCACTCAATCTCAGATTGGGCGTATTGCATCCGTTGCCATGGGTTCGACTGAAACAACTTTTTACATTATTGCTGTTTATTATGGATCAGTTGGGGTTAGCAATCCTCGACAAGCGGTTGCTGCAGGTCTATTGGGAGATGTAGCTTCATTAATTGCAGCGACAGTTATTGTTAATCTTATGTGGTTTTAAGGGGGATTATATGAAGTATCCTAAGAAATTAAAAAAAGGCGATTGTATTGGTTTAGTATGTCCTAGCTCGCCCATCGAAACTGAAAAGATAGAAGAATGTAAAGCAGCGGTTGAAAAACTGGGCTTTAAGACCAAGTTGGCTGATAACCTAGATTTAGATTTTGGATATTTTATGGCTGGAGATGGAGAAGTACGTGCAAATTGGATAAATCAAATGTTTAAAGATCCTGAAGTAGATGGAATTATTTGCGTTCGAGGTGGCGATGGCGCTGGACGTTTATTAGAGCATTTGGATGCAGAGATAATTAAAAATAATCCCAAGTTTTTCATGGGATATAGCGATGTTACTGTCTTAAATTTATTTATTAATCAAATTTGCGGATTTACTACTTTTCATGGACCAATGGTTTATTCTAATATGTTAGAAAATTTTGATGATGAAACAAAAGAGTCTTTCTTATATGCGGCCAACGCTGATGCACCCTATCAATTTAAAAATCCAGAAGGAGAACCTATAAAGACATTAAAAGAGGGTGTTGGAGAAGGAGAAATTACAGGAGGAAATTTATCCTTGATCAACGCAAGTATAGGCACAATTATAGATATAGACACAAAAGATAAGGTGCTCTTTATTGAAGAGGTTACTGAACCCATAACAAAGTTTGATAAATGGCTTTTCCAATTGAGAAACTCAGGAAAATTTAATGACTGTAGAGGTATTATTATTGGTCAAATCACAGACTGTACAAATGATTTTAATAAAGACTATACAATATTAGACTGTTTTATTGACGCTACAGAAGGATTTGACTTCCCTATTCTTTATAATGTTGCATCTGGTCATGATTTTCCTATGATGACAATCCCATTAGGGGCAAAGTGTCGAATAGATGGATATAAATCTACAATTGAAATTTTGCCTGAGAGGGTTGAAAATTAAGGGGGGTTTCTTTATGAACTATGAAGTAAAGAATAATACCCTTTATTTTGGGGAGTTAATAGTTTAGATTTAGCAGAAGAGTATGGTACCCCTTTGTATGTCATATCTAAAGATGAGATTCTGAATAGAATTAATGAGTTAAGGAATTCCTTTTTAAACAAATACCCTAAGACTAGAATTGCTTATGCAGCTAAAGCATTTTTTCCCATGGCAATGGCGAATTTATTAAGAGATGAAGACATCGGAGTTGATGTGGTTTCTGGTGGAGAACTATTTACAGCATTGAAAGGAGGAATTCATCCTAAAAATATTGAATTTAATGGCAATAACAAAACACAAACTGAATTAAAATCTGCAATCGATGCTCAAATTGGGAGAATAATTGTTGATAATATTGAAGAATTAGAATCAATTTTAAAAATATGTGAGGAATTAAATAAACCTATTGAATTGCTATTTCGAATCACACCAGGAATTAAAGGTAATACCCATGCGTACATGGAGACTGGGTCAGAAGATTCAAAGTTTGGTATACCTCTATCCAAAGAAAACTTGGATGAAATTTTTAAAATCGTGCTAAGTTCGAAATATTTGAAATTTAAAGGTTTTCATTTTCATATAGGCTCACAAATAATAGAAAATTCCCTATATCTCAAAGCGGTGGATGTAATATTGGGCTTATGTGATTTTGTGCAAGACAATTATGGCTTACTAGTGGAAGAAATTAATGTTGGAGGCGGATTTGGTATAATAGACAGTGACCAAAATCGCCCATCATTTAGTTATTTTTTAGATCCATTATTAAATAAAATATACCAACATTTTAAGAATAAAGAATTAGAGCTACCTTCTGTTGTAATTGAACCAGGAAGAAGTATTATTTCTGATGCTGGAATAACATTATATACATTAGGCTTTAGAAAAGAAATCAAAGGTATTCGAACATATATAGGTATCGATGGTGGAATGACAGATAACATAAGACCTGCGCTATATGGTGCGAAATATAATGCTATAATTGCCAATAAAGCTAATGATGAATGTGATGAACTAGTAACAATAGCAGGTAAGTGCTGTGAATCTGGTGATATATTGATAAAAGATATTAAGTTACCTAGTCCTAATTATGGTGATATTTTAGCTGTTCTTTCGACGGGTGCTTATTGCTACACTTTGTCTAATAGATATAACCAAACACCTAGACCACCTATAATAATGGTTGGTGATGGAAAGTCATCAGTTATTGTTGAGGGAGAAACTTATGAAGATCTCTTAATAGGTCAACATTCATTATCTATTTAATCGAAAAAAATAACAGCTCTCTTAGACCTAGGAGAGCTGTTATTTTTTATTCCAAGAGACTTACGGTACTCCTTGGGGGTCATGCTCACATAATTCTTGAAGGTCGTGGAGAAGTGGCATTGAGAGCCAAAGCTGCAGGCAAAGGAGATATATTCAAAGGTCTTCCTGTCCTCCTGGATCATCTTTTGGGCCTCTTTAATTCGCTGCATATTGAGATATTGGCAGAAGCGAAAGCCGGTTTTTTCATGAAATATTTGACAGAGATGGTTCTTAGAGATATGTAGGGAGGAGGCAAGGTCTTCCAAGCTGAGTTTTTCCATAAAATTTTCATTAATATTTTGCAGGCAGGCGTCGATGATCTCATCCTCATGGCCATCAAGGGTGGTAAGTCCTGTGCTCAGATAGTCTAGGACCATCTCCTCGCCATAGGTTAGGAGGGCCTCGGGGGAGTCAAGCTTATGAATTTGGTCTTCGTGGGTCAGCCGCCGAACTTTCTCCACTTTTTCAAATTTAATGAGATAGTAGTGGTAGAGAAATAAATTTAACTCCAGTAGATGCCGTCGGATGTCCTCAACATCTCCGCCTAAAGCTTCCATGGACTTACGACAGGTGGAGAGGATTTCTGGCACATTGGAGATATTGGTAGCCTTAAAGTAATCAATGAATTCTAACAATGCTTCACCTTCCTTTCCTATATAACTTATAATTCTATACTACTATTATAAGGTTATTGATATACATTATCAATAACCTTACTCAAATAATTTCATATTTCTCCTTTTTTAAAAAAATTATCTGAATTTTCTTAAAAAACTGAAAAGAAGGAGGGGCTATAATGTAATTGTAGATGATAAACATTATCAATTGCAAACCTAATACTTAGTCAGGAGGCGAGAATGTCTAAGATAAATATTATCTATTGGTCTTGCAGTGGAAACACGGAAGCCATGGCAAAAGCCATGGTGGAAGGTGCGGAGGCTGCCGGCGGGGAAGTAAAATTGATTCAAGTAAGTGGTGCCACCCTTGAGGATGTCAAGGAGGCAGATGTTTTAGCCTTTGGATCTCCTGCCATGGGAGCAGAAGAACTTGAACCTGCCGAGATGCGTCCATTTATGGATGAGGCAAACCCCCTATTAAAAGGAAGAAAGGTGGCCATCTTTGGATCCTATGAGTGGGCAGATGGTCAGTGGATGCGAGATTGGGAAGCAGAGATTGAGGGAACAGGTGCAGTCCTCATTGATGAAGGACTGATAGCCTATGACTATCCAAATGAGGATGCCCTCGACGATTGCAGAGCCCTAGGGAAAAAGTTAGCGAATAGTTAATATGAAAAATCAATTACTCAACTTTTATCGACACATAGAAAATTTTGATGATTTTAATTACTTAATGGCGATTCTGAGGGTCAGCTTAGCTCCTACACTAAACAATTACAAAGTCGGAAACATGATCAATCTTAAAAATACCTCTAGAGATCTTAAAAATTGCTCGGACACTTATCGAGAGAGCTTGGTGGAATATTTAAAGCTGGAATATCATGAACTTCGAGTTGAAGAGAATTCCGTACTAATTTACTTCTATCAACCACAAATTCTCAATGGACAACTTCAGGATGGCGCCATCAATGAATTCCTCAAAGATATTGGTTATGGAAACTGTGTATCGATTGAAGACCATATGGAGATTTTAAAGGCCAAGTTTAAGACGCAATGTCCCAATGAAATCGGCGTCTTTCTAGGCTATCCATTGGAGGATGTAATTGACTTTTATCATAAGAAGAAGGACTTTCAATGTATAGGATACTGGAAGTGTTATAACAATAAGGCAAGAGCCCTAAAAATATTTGAACATTATGACTCTACAAAATGCATAGAAATGAATAAGATTTTGAGAGAGACCCTGAAAACAGCTTAAATACTCCTAAAGAACCTGGACGACTAAAGTTCAGGTTCTTTTTGTTTTAATAAATAATATAATCTATAAAAACCCACAAAAAAAGGACCCCAGGGTCCTCTTTTTATTATGCAAAATAGGTCCAGAGATAAAATCCAATGGATACCAGAATGCCTACATAGAATAAAATCATCAAACAGTAGCCCATAATATCTCGTGCACCAAGTTTTGCAATTCCAAGGGTCGGAAGTGCCCAAAATAGCTGAATCATGTTGGTCTAGGCATCTCCCCAGGCAATGGCCATGGTGGTGATGGCCGGATCGACGCCAAGTTTCATTGAGGCAGGCATCATAATAGGACCTTGCACTGCCCACTGTCCACCGCCGGAGGGTACGAAGACATTGATAAGTCCGGCAGCCCAAAAGGTAAAGACGGGGAAAGTGTTTTTCGTGGAGATACTTAGGAAGAAGTTGGTGATGCTTGAAGCTAAACTGACGCCCTCTGCATTGGCACCGGTCATGAGCCCCATAATACCAGCATAGAATGGGAACTGGAGAATGATGCCGCCGGCACCGGTGACAGCCTCGTTGACTGCGCGAATATAGCGTAGAGGCGTTCTGTGGAAGAAGACACCCAGGGTAAGGAAGATTAAGTTGACAATATCAAGACTTAAATCCAAGCCATTGTTGTAAAAATGCATAATCAAATAGCAAGTGCCAAGTAATACCACAAATCCCGAAAGTAGGCGACTGTTTTCAAGTCGATCCGCAGGCGTTGCCTCATGATCAAGTTCAATTTCATCCTCTAAATCGTAGTCCACTTCGTCAAATAGACTGGGGTCGACGGTAATCCGCTCGTCCTCCGCTGGATGCATGGCATAGTTGATGAGGGGAAGTGAGAAGATGATGAGCTAAGTCATTATTAGATTGGGCGTAGCAAAGATGGTTTGGCTGACGGGAATGGTCTCTGTAAGAGCATCAAGGGTAACCTTGGAAATTTCCTGAGCATCGGATGCCAGTGAAAGCGGTACAGAACCACTAAAACCCGCATGCCAAACGACAAATCCGGAGTAGGCGGCCGCAATCAGCAGGCGGTAGTCGACCTTGGGGATGCGTCTTGCAAGTTCACGGGCAAGAAGTGCACCTACGATGAGGCCAAATCCCCAGTTAAACCAACAGGCAATGCCGGCTACAAGCGAGACGAGCATAATTGCCTGACTCGGTGTCTTTGCAATTTTTGCAATGCGAACCAGGAGTTTTTAACAGGCTTTGAGCTGGCAAGCGCGTTGCCAAGGACCAAAACGAGGCCATCTGCATGGTAAATCCAAGTAGTGACCAAAATCCATTTCCCCACTGAAGGACGAGCTGGATGGCCGTCTGACCTGTGACAATTAAATTTAAAATGAAGGTGAGAATTGTGAGCATAACTGCAAAAATAAATGCGTCCGGTAGCAAGCGCTGCACCATGGAAACGCTGGCAGATGTAATTTTCTTAAACATAAAACCTCCTTTAAATAAGATAGATATATACTACAGGTATACACTATCATATCTAAAGGAGGATATAATCACGCTCTTTAATGGCAGGTATTCTTATTCTTCATCAAGTTCCATTTCGCAGTGCTCGCCAAAGGATTCAAAGTGAACTTTGCTGGAGACATCAAATGGTTTACGTGCTCTAAAGAACTCGTCCTTGTCTCCAAAGCCAAACATGGCGACGATACCGTATTTTTCAGGGATATCAAAGATTTCGCGTACCACTTCTTCCGCTTCTCTGCCATCGGCAGCTTTTTCACCGCGGATGTTGACCCAACCGGAGTAAAGTCCCTTGGATTGGAGTAGCAATGTTAAGAAGCTTCCTGCAATGGCAGATTCCTCAATCCATGCATCATCAATGGATTTGTCTGCCATAACTAGAATCAGTTGAGGGACTTTTTTAATGTGCATGGTGCCGAATTGGAAGAGTTTACTCAGGCTGTTTAGCTTGTCCTTGTCTTCAACGACGACAAATTCCACAGGGTGAGCATTGGCCTTTGAGGGACCCATGGATGCATACATGAGCATCTCCAAAATTTCCTGGTATCGAGTTTCTTTTCGTCTTTAAATTTACGTGCCGTATGGCGTGATAAAATTAGTTCTTCTAAATTCATGATGACACTCCTTTATTAAAAGTTTTTATTTCATCAAGTATATACCCAAAAATTTAAATTTCATGTCTTGATAACTATTTTATAGGGGAAAGTTGGGTATAAGAAGTATAGAATTTTGAAAGGGGTACTGAAATATGAAAGAGCATGACAACAATCGCGATCCCTTTGATACTTATAGGTGGAAGAACCAACTTGAGGGACACGATTCAGAGATGTATGATCGTGAGTATGATACGGCTAAATATCGTCCTCTGACCTCTAAGGATATTGAGGATTATCAACATAAATTAAATCAGGAAAAAACTGAAAAAGAGACTTCTAAAAACACCGAGGTTTCTAAAAATATAGATCATAAACACTCAAATAAAAACTCCGGAATGTTTAAGTGGCTCGTCCTTGCAGCTCTAATGGGCGGCATGATAGGGTCGCTTGTGACCGGTGGCATGAGGGGCTTTACGACTGTAAACCGCGGCGGTGGCAGTACCGGCGGTACACCTCAACCACCAATTGAAATTAAAACTTCAGAGGATATGGGACAGGTTGAGGCAATTGCTGCAAAATCTCTCCCATCGGTGGTGGGTATTACAACAGAGGAAACAGTCAACACCGTCATGGGTCCCATGGCAGTGCGAGGATCAGGTTCCGGATTTATTGTCACTGAAGACGGGTATATTGTAAGTAACGCACATGTTGTAGGTAATCGGGGGAACCAAGTAAATGTACTCTTTACCGACGGGCACGAAATGCAGGGGCAGGTCGTTTGGAGCGACAAGACCTTGGATCTTGGTCTTGTCAAGGTAGAGGATAAAAATCTACCGGCCATTGCCCTTGGTGACAGCGACAATATCAACATCGGGGAAATTGCCGTTGCCATAGGAAATCCACTGGGACTGGACTTTCAACGTTCGGTTACTGCCGGAGTCATCAGTGGACTCAATCGTAATATCGGTGAAGTTCAGGGAAATTACATGGACGGACTTATTCAAACCGATGCCTCCATTAACCAGGGCAACAGCGGCGGACCGCTTATTAACAAGCGCGGTGAAGTAGTCGGTATCAACTCCGTAAAGATTACCTCCGGTGAAGGTTTGGGATTTGCCATCCCCATTAACACCGTCAAACCAATTCTTGAGCAAGTCATTGAAACCGGAGATTATCAATCTGTCAATCTTGGCATCTCCGGCTCCAGTGTCGCGGCAGTGGAACAGTATTTTGGAAATGACTTTGGAACCGGCGGACGAGGTGTCTATGTCGAGGGTGTCGTTCCAAACAGTCCTGCAGCCAATGCCGGAATCCAAGCAAATGACATTATTATCAAACTAGGGGATCGTGAAATGAGCTCTATGAGTAAACTTAGACGAGATCTCTATAATTATAAAGTTGGCGATACAGTAAAAGTGACCGTGTTGCGTGAAGGAGAGGCCTTGGATCTTGAGTTGACCTTTGCAGATTTTGAAGTACCTCAAGCAACGAAAGGTGCCGGGCCGTCAATGATGCCGGGTCACAGAATGAGGGGACAATAGGAAGGTGATTTGATGACCTTAGATGAAATTGTAAAAAAGAGACGAAGTGTACGAAGCTATTCAGATGAACCATTGACAGAGGAAGAGCTCACAGCCCTTGCCGAGACAGCACTGACTGCACCATCTGCAGTGAACTACCGTCCGGTGGAGTTAATTATTGTGACCGATAAGGAGAAGCTTGAGGAACTTGGAACTTTCAAGACTCAGCACTCTCACTTTATTGGACAGGCTCCGGCGGCCTTTATCGTCATTGGAGATACGACACGATTTCCTGAGACCATTGTTCAGGATACATCCGTTGTAACAACTCTACTTCTACTCAAGGCAAC
Organism: uncultured Peptoniphilaceae bacterium; assembly: GCA_964345405.1. Lineage (GTDB taxonomy): Bacteria > Bacillota > Clostridia > Tissierellales > Peptoniphilaceae > CAYFQX01. The sequence goes on along the minus strand of CAYFQX010000024.1, from coordinate 2,465 downwards.
AGACCTTGGACTTGGCTCCTGTTGGGTCAATGTCGTGAGTGGCGTCTATGAGGACGGCAGACCGGCTGATGAAGTGCTTCGGGAGTGGTATGACATTCCGGAACACTACTTTATCAACGCAGTCGTTCC
>CAYFQX010000024.1:0-2326 GCA_964345405.1 uncultured Peptoniphilaceae bacterium | reverse complement strand
GTCGTTCCCGTAGGACATATCTTATACGGTCCGGGACCAAGAGAATACGACCACCTAGATGAAAAAATTCATAGAGGGAAATTTTAAATTAGAGTAGGCACCCCAGGGTGTCTCTTTTTATGACCATCTCTACAAATGGGTTAAATTCTTGTATAATAGAAGCTATGGAGGAAAATTATGCGATTAAAAGATAAAAATGCAACCCATGACTTTGGCGTTCGCCTTGGGAAATTGGCAACTGAAAATACGGTGATTGCCCTCATTGGCGATCTAGGCGCCGGCAAGACCACTTTGACCCAGGGAATTGCCCAGGGGATGGGACTGAGTGATGTCGTAAGCAGTGCGACCTTTACATTGATTAATGAATACGATCAGGGGCCCATGCCCATGTATCACTTTGATACCTATAGGCTGGAAGATCCCCTTGAGTTTTTTGATATTGGCGGTGAGGAGTACTTTGATGCAGGCGGTGTCTGCGTCATTGAATGGGCAGATCTTATCATGGACTATCTGCCGGAGGATATCCTCATCATTGAGATGAAATACACACCGGAAAATGAGCGAGAACTTGAGATCCAAGCCACCGGACCCGAGTCCTCTAAATTAAAAAAGGAGCTGATGGATAATGAAGATATTGGCCTTTGATACCTCAACTTTGACGACGACCACAGCCCTTGTGGAGGACGACAAGGTCCTTGCAAGTTATAGTTTACAGGGACAGGTCGTGCACTCCGAGGCCATGCTTGATTTAATTCAGGATTTTTTAACTCATCTTGGGCTCACCATGCAGGAGGTGGATCTCATTGCCGTGGGCATTGGTCCCGGTTCCTTTACGGGGCTTCGCATTGCCACGACGGCAGCCAAGGTCTTGGCACAAATTTTAGATAAGCCCGTCATAGGTATCTCATCCCTTGAGGCCCTTGCAGAATCGGTTGCAACGCCGGGACTCATTGTCCCCATCATCGATGCCAACAGGGGACGCGTCTATACGGCGCCCTTTTTAAAGGATGAGGATGGGGTGCTTCATAGACTTGGTGCAGATGATCTCTTAGATCTTGCAGAAGTATTAGAAATTCATAGGGGAAAAGAGCCCCTCTTTATCTCGCCTCAGAGAGAAAAGTTTGAAGAGGAAATGACAGATGCGGGTTTTCACTGGTATCTGGGGGATCATGAGATGAGTGCCATCTCCCTTGCCAGAGTTGCCTTGAGACATTTCATTGACGGCAGAGAGGACAATCTCTATAAACTTGTGCCAAACTACATGAGAGAGGCACAGGTGATTCGCAAGAAAAAGAAGAGGAAGGACCTATGATTACCATCTGCGAGGCGCAACTTGAGGACTTGGACCGCATCCATGAGATTGAGCAGGCAAGTTTTACCAATCCCTGGTCCCGTAAAAATCTGGAACTGGACATTGCTAACAAGTTCTTGACTTATTACGAAGTTATAAAGCTCTATGACATCATCATCGGCTATGTAGGTGCCTATGTCTTTGATGATGAGGCGCATATCAGCAATGTGGCCATTGATTTGGATTATCGCGGCAGCGGCTATGGCACCCGTCTTTTAAACCACTATATGGCGAGCTTAAAGGCGCGGGGCGTCCGTCATTTTACACTGGAAGTGCGAGATGACAATTTGGCTGCCCTTAAAATGTATGCGTCCCTTGGATTTAAGCCGGAGGGCATTCGACGAAACTACTACGCCGATGTAGGGCGTGATGCCATAGTCATGTGGAAGCGAGAGGAGGAAGAAGCATGATTGTTTTAGGGATTGAATCATCCTGTGACGAAACTTCCGTCGCAGTCCTTAGGGACGGTCGAGAAGTTTTGGCCAACGAAATCAGTTCACAAATTGATATTCATAGAGAATTTGGAGGCGTCGTGCCGGAAGTTGCCTCTAGAAAACATGTGGAGAGCATCAGTCCGGTACTGGACATTGCCCTGGAAAGTGCAGGAATCACTTGGAAAGATGTGGATCTAGTCACGGCAACGCGCGGACCGGGACTGATTGGAGCACTACTGGTGGGATTGACGGCAGGTAGGACCGTTGCCATGGCGCTGGACAAGCCCTTTGTTGGCGTCAATCATATTGAAGGTCATATCTGCGCCAACTACATCACCCATCCGGAACTGGAACCGCCCTTTGTGGGCTTGATTGTCTCCGGTGGCCACAGTTATCTGGTCCATGTGAAGGACTATGTGGATTTTGAAGTGTATGGAAGAACGCGCGACGATGCAGCAGGCGAAGCCTACGATAAGATTGCACGTGCCATGAACTTGGGCTATCCGGGCGGTCCTGTCATTGACAGACTGGCCAAGGAGGG
>CAYFQX010000023.1:4644-16424 GCA_964345405.1 uncultured Peptoniphilaceae bacterium | reverse complement strand
CAAGTAAATCTTTTGACCTTGTAATTTTTTAATTGCCATAATTACTCCTTAGTCTTTGCAAAAATCATCTTTCCGGCAGAGGTTTGAAGTACCGATGTAACTGTGACATCCACGGCCTTTCCAATGAGATGACGTCCATTTTCAACGACAATCATCGTACCGTCATCTAAGTAGGCAAGTCCCTGTTCCGCTTCCTTACCCTCTTGTACCACTTCCACAGTCATCTCTTCTCCCGGAATGTAGACGGGTTTGACTGCATTGGCAAGATCGTTGATATTGAGCACTTCAATTCCTTGAACCTTCGCCACTTTGTTGAGATTGTAGTCGTTGGTCACTACGACACCCTTGCGATCCCGGGCAAGTTTTAAAAGTTTAATATCTACCTCGGGAATCTCATCATAGGTCTCTTCAGTGATAATAATTTCAGGACGCTGTCTGTCCTGCATGCGCTTTAAAATATCCAATCCTCGGCGACCGCGATTGCGCTTTAAGGTATCGGAACTGTCGGCGATGCCTTGAAGTTCCTTTAATACAAAGGTCGGCACAAGGAGCGGACCTTCAATGAATCCCGCCTGAGTAATATCTGCAATGCGACCGTCGATAATGACAGAGGTATCGAGAACTTTAGGTACGCCACTGCCCTCAGACTTTGTCCCTGTCTTCGCTGCTTTTTTCGGAGCCAACTCGCGAATACTCTGGCTGATCTCGCCACGTTTTGTCACCGCAACTCGACTGCCGATATAACCTGTAATCAGATAGATAATTAGCGACAGGACACTTCCAATGTAGGGAATGGCCAATCGATAGAGTGGAATGCTGATCAAGTAGGCAATGAGCAGCCCAATAATCAATCCGAACGTTCCCCATAGTATGTCGATGAGTGGATAGGATTCCATATCCGCCTCAATATGTGTCAGTAAATTTTCAAAGGCTCTAAACAAGGTCGGTGCTACCCAATAAAAGATAAGTGCAAATAAAATAATTATTATACCTTGGACTACAAAGTGCATCCAACCGTGCCAGCCGTTAGTGATGGCATTCATAAAACCTGCATCTTTGGCAAATCCTATTAAGACATATCCGATAACCACGCCTAAAAATGTAAACAGGATCCGGAAGAGGACTTGCATTAGCTTTCGACTATTTATTATTTCTCCCCCTCTCAGATATGTTTGCCTTCTTTTAAGGCGTCATTAATCATTTGGTTCACTTCATCTACATCCTTATCGTAGACAAGAACCATTTCAGAGACAATGATTTGTCTTGCGCTGTTAAGTAATTTTCTCTCTCCAGTTGATAAACTCTTTTCCTGATCGAGATACTCAAGATTTTTAATCACATTGGCAATTTCATCAAGATCGCCACCCTTGATCTTCTCTTGATTAAATCTAAATCTACGGTTCCAGTTCTTTGGCATCTCCACGCGGTCGGTCTCACTAAAGACAGAAAGTACCTCGTCCATCTCCTCGACCGATTTAATATCGCGAACGCCGACTTCATCCATGGATCCCACAGGGACAAGCACCCTCATATCATTGATAGGCATCTTGAGAATATAATATTCTCTAATCTCCCCTAGAATCTGCTTCTTTTCAATATCCGCAATCACTCCGGCACCGTGAATCGGATAGACAATCTTATCACCAATCTTATACATTGACGACCTCCCTTTCAATAAGCCACATAAGCTATTCTTACATTATACCATATTTGGCGGAATAATAAAAAGATATAGGATATCATAAAAACAGACTGAATTCAAGACAAGTTTTTAATTATCTGATGAGGTTCCAAGGTCTTATGAGTCATTCAAATCATTTAGCTTACCGCCTTTAAATAAAAAGAGATCAGAGCAAATGCTGGGGTGAGTCGATTCAAGAAACAAATGCTTTCACATCCTGAAATACCCTGTCATTGCAGTGATCCCTTAAATTTATTTCCCCAAGGCCTTGTGAATGACTTCCGATAGTGTCCTACAGGGAATGATCTGAACTTTATCAAACTTTTGTATGAAATGCTGTGAAATTTGCGGCGTGTAGATCTTCCTGTATCCCATGCGCTCCGCCTCTTTGAGTCTGAGTTCCATGGCTGGCACCGGCTTTAATTCGCCGGTAAGTCCCATATCTCCTATGAAGATGCTGTTGCCATCCAGTGGTCTGTGATAGACAGAACTTGCAATGCTCATCAAGACGGACAAATTGGCCGCGCTCTCACGAAGGCGCAACCCACCGGTGGTTTTTACCACGACGTTCTTGTCGTAGAGACGAATATTGGCGCGCTCTTCCAAGACCGAAATCAAGGTGTTGAGCTGTTCTCTACGCATGCACTCGCCAATGCGCTGTGGATAGGGCGTAAAGGATTGACTTACCAGCGCCTCCACTTCCAAGACTACGGGACGAGTCCCCTCTCTAACTATGGAGAGAGCACTTCCAGGCACTTCTTCGCCGGATTTGCGCGTTGTCATAAAATATTGGGAGGGATTGTCAATGGAGATCATTCCCTTTTCATCCATGTAGAAAAATCCCATCTCTCCCGTGGAACCAAAGCGGTTTTTCTTTGCCAACAACACTCGAAGCTCTTCATTGCTCTCATTGTCGATGATCAGAACCGTATCCACCAGATGTTCCAGGGCGCGGACACCGGCAAGCTGATCTTCCTTGGTCATCTGCCCCACCATGAAGACCATGCGAGGTTTGGTGATTTTTTTCGCCTCGCCTACCAGTGCCGTTGCACAAGCCATGGTTTGAGTTGGCGTACCGGCACGCGCAGCATGCTCTTCAAGAGTAAAGGTCTGGATACTGTCCAGTATAATCACTTCCGGATCAATTTCCTCGATTTGCCCCAACACCTGATCCATACTGTTGCCTGCATAGATCCAAAGATTTTCGCTGATATCATCGGCAATTCGGTTGGCGCGCTCTTTGATTTGGTGCTCACTTTCCTCGCCGGAAGCATAGAGCACATTGAGTCCCTGACCGGCAAGATCATTGGCCACTTGAAACAAGAGAGTCGACTTCCCCGCTCCGGGTTGCGCCGCTAAAATAGTCACACCATCCGGCAAAATCCCACCGCCCATGACGCGGTTAAACTCCTCAAGTGAAGTTTTGATTCTGCTTTCCTTGCGGTCCTGGATTTCTCGCAGTCTCGTGGTCTTGACATTTTTTACTGCCGCCTTACTTGTAGGCATACTGACTTCCTCTTCCATATGTAAAGTGCCCCACGCACCACAGTTGGGGCACTTTCCCATATAGCCTGCGGATTTATAGCCGCATTCTGTACATCTATACCAGCTCTTCTTGGCCATGATTTATTTCCTCTTTATGAAAACTGAGTTCATCTCCCTCGACATCGACGACAATGGACTCATCCTTGGTCACATTGCCAAGTAAGATTTCATCAGCCAATCTGTCTTCGATATTCTTTCTGATGGCGCGTTCAAGAGGTCTTGCACCGTATTGTGAATCAAAGCCTTCCCTGCTGATATAGTCTACAATTTCGTCGGTGATGCTGACATTGATATCAGACTCTTCCAGACGATCTTCCAGTTCGTCAAGCATCAGTCGTACAATCTTTTTAATATCCTCTTTTTCAAGAGATCTAAAGACGATGATCTCGTCAACGCGATTTAAAAATTCAGGACGGAAGGTGTTCTTAAGTTCACTGTGAATGACTTCCACCATCTTGTCGTACTCTTCCTTTTCCTGATTTGAAGGCACGCCAAAGCCCAGTGTGTTTTGCTTTTTGATGCTGGTCGCTCCGGCATTGCTTGTCATGATGATGACGGTGTTTTTAAAGTCCACGGTGCGACCTTGACTGTCCGTCAAGCGGCCTTCGTCGAGAATTTGAAGCAGGATGTTAAAAACATCGGGATGGGCCTTTTCAATCTCATCAAACAGGACAACGGAATAGGGTTTTCTACGCACGGCTTCAGTTAGTTGACCGCCCTCATCAAACCCGACATAGCCCGGAGGTGAACCTACGAGACGACTGACGGAGTGTTTTTCCATATATTCACTCATGTCAATTCGAATCATATTGTCTGCGCTTCCAAAGAGCTTTTCAGAAAGACTCTTTGCCAGATAAGTTTTGCCAACACCGGTTGGACCGACAAAGATAAAGCTGCCAATGGGCTTGTTCTCATCCTTGAGTCCCACGCGAGCACGCTTGATGGCTTGAGAAATTGCCTTAATGGCCTGAGGCTGTCCAATGACTTGTCTATTTAAGTCCTCTTCCAAATTGATGAGTCGCTCAGATTCCTCTGCATTCATCGTGGTCACAGGCACGCCGCTCCAATCACTGACAATGGCCTCGATTTCTTCGGTACCAACCTCCATGTCCTTGGAGTTTTTCTTAGCTTCCCACTCCGCTTTCTTCTCATCAAGTTCCGCCAATAGTTGCTTTTCCTCGTCTCTTATCGTTGCGGCCTCTTCATAATCCTGATTTGCAACTGCCGCTTCCTTCTTTTCTTGAAGTTCTTCCACTTGCTTTTCAAGTTCGCGAAGTGCTGCCGGACTGTGATAATTTTCTACACGCAGTTTAGACGCCGCCTCATCAATGACATCAATGGCCTTGTCCGGTAGGAAACGATCGTTGATATAGCGCTGGGAGAGAATGACTGACTCTCGAATGACATCATCGGTGATGGTGACATTGTGATGCGCTTCGTATTTGTCCCGCAGTCCCATGATAATGGCTATACTGTCCTCAGCCATTGGATCATCCACCATAATTGGCATGAGACGACGTTCAAAGGCAGGATCTTTTTCAATATCCTTGCGATACTCATCGATGGTCGTTGCCCCGATGATTTGCATATCTCCCTTTGTCAAACTTGGCTTTAAGATATTGGACGCGTCCATGGCACCTTCCGCTGCACCGGCGCCAATGATGACGTGAATTTCATCAATAAACAGGATGACATCGTCCCTTTTTTCAACTTCTGAAATCACAGCCTTAAGTCGCTCTTCAAAATCCCCGCGATACTTTGCGCCGGCAATGAGCCCGGAGACATCGAGAGAATAGATCTTTTTGTCCATCATAATATCAGGTACATCGCCCTTTACTATGCGCTGCGCAAGTCCCTCGGCAATGGCCGTTTTACCAACCCCCGGCTCCCCAATGAGGACGGGATTATTTTTAGTTCTACGGGAAAGCACTTGGATGATTCGCTCAATCTCCTTGGCTCTGCCAATAACCGGATCGATCTTTCCATCCTTGGCTCTTTGATTTAAATTATGAGCATACTTTTCAAGCGCCGATTCTTCTTTATCTTTCTCAGTTTGAGTAGCGCCTGACTGGCCTGATCTCTGTCCGTCACTATCAGAACTTTTCATAGCCAGGATAATACTCTCTTCAAGGCGCTTTGTATCGACGCCTAAATCTCTAAGTGCAAGCACGCCTACACCTTGACCTTCACGTAAGATCCCTAGGAGCAAGTGCTCTGTCCCCACATGAGAATCTCCCAGTTCTTGCGTAATTTGCTGTGCAAGTTCAAAGATTCGCTTGGTTCTCGGTGTGTAGGCAAGAGATTTTACCGGTCCTGTTCCCGGAGCGACAATATTTAATACCGCCTGTCTCACCTTATCATAATCTATATTCAATCGATTTAAGATACGGGCCGCACCGCCGGTACCTTCTCGTAAAATTCCCAACAAGATATGTTCTGAACCAATGTAGCTGTGGCCCTGATCTCTAGCTTCAGACTGAGACAGTAGCATGGCCTTTTGGCTCTTTTCAGTAAATCTACTAAACATTCCCATTAGAACGCCTCCTTCATTAATTTTCTAGCACGATTTGCACGGTAAATTTGACTGCTCTTTTTATCTAAATAAGACCCACGCTCCATTTGAAGATGGGCTTTTTGAAATGCAATCATCTCATCATAAAAGTCAAAACTTGACCTTGGTTTTAACACTGAAAGTTCAATCCCCAATTGAACATGGGACAAGTTTTGAATAGCCTCCTCAAAACTTAGTATCCTAGCATTTCGCAAGACGCCAATACTACGATTGACCATGTCCTCCAAATCAATAAGATGGTCCAGATAGAGTTCCTTGCGCTTGCGCTGCTCCAATCCAATGATCTCATCCATAAGCGAGGTGGCGCGCTCAATAAATTCCTCCTCCGGAAGTCCCAACGTCTTTTCATTGGAAATTTGGTACACATGACCCAAACTTTCTGTCCCCTCGCCATTCATTCCGCGAATGACAAAGCCCAAGCGGTGAATACTTCGTTCGATATCCTTAAGGCCAAAGTGATTTAAGGCCGGAAGATGAAGCATACATGAGGCACGAAGCCCCGTCCCAACATTGGTTGGACAAGCGGTCAAATAGCCGAATCTCGGATGAAACGAGATGGGCAGATTTTTCTCAAGCATCTTACTTACATTCAGCAGCTTTTTATACTGCTCCTGAAGATGCATGCCCTTGTCCATGGCTTGCAGACGAATGTGATCTTCCTCCATTAACATGAGGCTGATACTTCCATCCTGTGTAGTCACAAAGGAACTGACCTCTTTATTATTTAAAAGTTGATAGCTGATCTCATGTCCCTCCACCTTATAGAGGGCTTCAATGGGATAGAGATCCCTCAAATTTAATTGACGCCACTCATGACTCTCATCAGCCATCAACACTTCCATTATCTTTTCTTGAAGTTCAAGGGCCATCTCATCGGAAATACGATTTGGATAAGGATAGCCCTCAATATTGCGCGCCAAACGGACACGACTTGTGAGTAATATATTATCTAATTCCTTAGCCATAGGATGCTCCTATTCTTCCAGTTCTCTAATCTTATCTCTCAACTTGGCAGCCTCTTCATAGCACTCATCTTCCACTGCAGACAGTAGTTCCATCCGCAAGTTGTCAAGTTTTAAACTGATCTCCTCTTCCTGCGCTTTAAGATCCTTCTTCATCTGATTGAGCACCGTAGTGTCACTTCGGTTGCCACGATGGGTTGTGGCTCCCTGCATGCGAGGCAATGCTTCCAGCAACTCTTCGTAAAAAGTCTCGTAGCAGTGACTGCAACCCAGTAGAGAAGTCTCCTTAAAATCTCTAAGCGTAGTGCCACACTCAGGACATGACTCATCCTCAATATCCTCTACATTTTCACTTTCAAAGAGATTTAAAATCTGTTGGAACAGTGAATTTAAATTCGGCTCTTGAAACAATGGGTGAACCAACTCTTCCGACAAAAGTTGTTGGAGACACTGTTGGCAAATATGCATTTCTGTCATTTCATTTCCGTCAATGGTTGAGTAGCTTACCACAGCTTCTCGTTCATTACATCTTTCGCAGCGCATGATTTACCTCCCTATGAGAAAATACCCAGTAATAAGTTTTGTAATATATTTGCACGAAGTTCATTGCGGAACTTTACATCGACATTTAGAGACCTGTCACTTAAACCAATCTGCACAAGCTTTGCCTCCCTGGAACTTAAAAAACCTCCATCTACAAGTGCCTGAAGTACATCGTCGGCTCGATTCTTTGTAATGGACCCTCCAACTTCCTCCTGAAAGATCTCCAACGCTTCCACCTTGTCGCGAATCTCCACTTGCACAATGCGAATATAGCCGCCACCTCCTCGCCTACTCTCGACATAATAGCCGCGGTAGGGAGTAAATCGAGTGGTTAGCACATAATTTATCTGTGAGGGGGAACAGTCAAACTGCTCCGCAAGTAAATTTCTCTGTATTTCCACATGGCCATTCATTTCTTGCAGAAGGCCATGAATATACTCTTCAATTGTGTTACTAATACGAGCCATTGCAATACTCCTTTGACCTACTTTGTCTTTTGACTTATAAATATTTATATCTTTTCAATTCATTATACATTAAAGGTCAAAGTATGTCAAATGAGGAGGAGCTCTCCTAGTTCTCTAAGAAAGCTCCGGCATACATGATTTATTAGTCCTTGTCAGTTCGCGATCCGAAATAACTGATGGTAAAGGCATCGGCGCCGACATGAGATCCAATAATGGGGGACAAATCGCCAATGGACACTTCCTCAACCATGGTGTTTTCAAGTAGAAGTTCTTTAAACTTCTCCACCTCCTCCAGGCAGTCGGAGTGAGCTAGATAGACCGGACCTCTTGTATAGGAATTGTTAAAATTTGTAATTACTTTATCCATTCCTCGACGCCATCCGCGGACCTTTTCACAGAGTACAAGGTCTCCTTTTTGGTTAAATGTAATGATGGGTTTAATTCGTAGAGCTGAACCCATGACGGCACTGACCTTGGAGAGGCGACCGCCGCGATTTAAGTGAAAGAGATCATCGACTAGGGCGCAACCTACCACTTGCTGAACCATCTCTGCCAGTTGCTCCGCCACAATATCTACGGGATACTTCTTCTCTCTTAGCTTAATTGCTTCACTAAATAAAATTCCCTGACATCCGGTAGCTCCCTTGGAGTCGATGGTGTAGATCTTGCGTACAGGATATTTCTCCATGAGCTTTTCCGCTGCCAATACACTTTGTTCATAGGCGCCACTGATATGACTGCTTAAAGAGATGGAGATAATGTCCTTTCCCTCTTTAAGAATTGGCTCCCAGCGGTCCATGTACTCCGCCGCTGAAATCATTGTGGTGGTGGGAAGATTTCCCCCTCTTATCCCCTGGTAAAAGGACTTGAGATCCACCGTATCCTCGCCCAGGGAGTGGGTATAAGTCTCCTCCCCGACAAAGAGTTTCATGGGAAAGATCTCTACATCTTCTAGATCTAACAGATCTACATTAAAATCTGCAGCCGTATCTGTAAAAATAACATAGTTTTGCATGTTCATCTTCCTCTACTTTATGTTAATTCATTCATTCCATGTTATAATTAAAGATGAAAGGATGTGTCAATTATGAATTCGAAACGAGCCGATCTTCTACTCGCCTCCATCGCCCTCATGTGGGGTGCAAGTTACATATTTTCACTCTATGTATTAAAAGAACTTGACCCTCTCTGGCAAAATGCTCTGCGGTTTATCTTTTCCTTCATCTTCATTGCAATTATAAGCTTTAATAAAATTAAAAATCCAAATCGCACCACATTAAAGTACTCTCTTATTATAGGGTCAATTCTTGTCGTTGTCTATACAGGAGCTATTTTTGGTTTAAAATATACCACACTTACCAATGCGGCGTTTCTCTCCTGCCTCACCGTCTTATTTGTTCCGATTTTTTCAAGAATTTTCTATAAAACCCCCATTCCATCAAATATCTGGGTCATCATTGCCATGGCCACCGTCGGGGTTGCCCTACTGACTTTAGATGAGAACTTTTCCATTCAACCCAAATACTTAAAGGGAGATCTTCTCTGTCTTATGTGCTCTGCCAGTTATGCAAATCACTTGCTGATGACTGAGCGTGCCGCTCGTCACGAAGAGGTGGATATCTATCAACTTGGAACCTATCAGCTCCTTGTCTGTGGCGTCATCAATTTGATCTTGGCCTTTTTCTTAGAGCCGTTCCAAGTACCGGTCCTTCCAAGTACTTATGTGAATCTTGCACTGCTCATCATCTTTTGTACGGTTATCTCCTACCTCATTCAGCCCATTGCACAAAAGTATACCACCGCTTCACACGCCGGAATTATATATACCCTGGAACCTGTTTCTGCAAGCATTTTAGGTTGGATCTTTCTAGGTGAAGTGCTCAATCTCAAGGCTATCATCGGAATTATCCTCCTAATTACAAGTATACTCTATATGGAATTATACCCAAGTTTGAATAAAAAGAATAAGGAAATCTAATTTATTTTATAGCATTAAAAAAAGCACTCCGAGGAGTGCTTTTTATTATTTAATTTATCCGAAGAATCCGCCAAATTGTACAAATAGTGGGGCAAATACTAGGGAAACAACAGTGATTAACTTGATTAAGATGTTCAAGCTTGGTCCTGAAGTATCTTTGAATGGATCACCTACAGTATCGCCTGTAACTGCAGCTGCGTGAGCTTGTGATCCTTTACCGCCATGAGCGCCACCTTCGATGTATTTCTTGGCATTGTCCCATGCACCACCGGCGTTACTCATAAAGATTGCCATGAGGACACCGGTTACAAGAGCACCTGCTTGAAGTCCACCAAGTGCTTCCGCACCAAAGAGTAGACCAACAAGAATTGGAGCTACAACGGCAATGACACCAGGTACAACCATTTCTTTAAGAGCTGCTTGAGTAGAGATGTCGACACAACGTGCATAGTCCGGAGTTGCAGTTCCTTCCATGATGCCAGGAATGGTCTTAAATTGACGACGAACTTCATCGATCATAGCACTTGCTGCATTACCTACGGCACTCATAGTAAGAGCAGAGAATGCAAATGGAAGCATCCCACCAATGAAGACACCGGCAATAACGGTTGGACGAGAGATGTCGATACCAGTTAGACCCGTTGCTTGGATATAGGATACGAATAGAGACAGTGCAGTAAGTGCTGCAGATCCAATGGCAAATCCCTTACCAATGGCAGCAGTTGTGTTACCGACTGCGTCTAGAGAGTCAGTGATTTCACGAACTTCATCAGGAAGTTCAGCCATTTCAGCAATACCACCTGCGTTGTCAGCAATTGGTCCGTAAGCATCAACTGCAACTGTAGAAGCAGTGGTTGCTAGCATACCGATGGCTGAAAGTGCAATACCGAAAAGACCTTGAATTGGTTCAACGCTACCACCACTTAGTTGATAAGAAGCAACGATACCGATGGCAAGAGCAATCATCGGTCCAACGGTACTCATCATACCAACAGATAGACCTGAGATGATGTTAGTTGAAGCACCAGTTTCTGACTCGCTTGCAATTTGTTGAACTGGCATGTGTTCATCAGAAGTGTAGTACTCTGTGATCTTTGAAATGATCAGTCCAATAAGAACCCCGATGACTACGGAGATAGAAGGTACATAGGTACCGAAAGTGCGGTTTGACATAATGATGGCAACAATGATGGTAATAAGTGAGGCAATGTAAGTTCCGTTATTTAATGCTTTTTGTGGGTTGTGATCGCCACGTACAAAGAACATTGAGATAATGGAAGCAATGATTCCCACAACGGCAATAGATAGACCGTAAATAACGCCATTTTCACCAAAAGCTAGTACACCAAGTGTAATAACTGAAAGTAGTGCACCAACGTAAGATTCAAATAAGTCGGCACCCATACCTGCTACGTCACCAACGTTGTCACCAACGTTATCTGCAATAACTGCAGGGTTTCTAGGGTCGTCTTCAGGAATACCTGCTTCAACTTTACCTACAAGGTCAGCACCAACGTCGGCAGCTTTTGTGTAGATACCACCACCAACACGAGCAAAAAGTGCGATGGAAGAAGCACCTAGAGAGAATCCTGTGATGATATTTGCATCTCCAAACCATAGATAGAAGATGGAAATACCTAGGATACCAAGACCTACGACCACAAGACCCATAACGGCACCGCCGCTAAAGGCAATGTCAAGTGCCTTACCCATACCGGAAGTGTTTGCAGCATGTGCTGTACGAACATTGGCACGAGTTGCTGTAACCATTCCGATGTAACCGGCAGCAACACTAAAGATTGCACCGATTAAGAAACATACGGCAGTTTGCCAGCTAATAACTAATAGTAAGATTACAAATAGTGCTAGTACAAATACAACTAACGCACGGTACTCGCGCATTAAGAATGCCATGGCACCGTCATAAATATGATTGGAAATTTCAACCATTCTCTCAGTTCCCGGGTCTTGCTTTTTAATGTAAGACGCTTTGTAAAGACCGAAGAGTATGTCGATAATTCCTACAATTGCC
>CAYFQX010000023.1:0-4634 GCA_964345405.1 uncultured Peptoniphilaceae bacterium | reverse complement strand
CACCTGTTTACTCCTTTATTAAAGCTTATTTAATATCATAATAGCGACAAAAAATACTACTGATGAAATCACTGTCAAACGATTGAGCATTTCATCTCTACTGGTACCTCGATGTGTTCCCCATCCACCGCTGGCACCGCCATCAATGGTTCCCAGACCAGCTTGAGCTGTCTCTTGTACCATTACAGCTACGGTAAGAATCACAGCAGTAATTGTCAATACTACACTTAGAAATGTTGCCATCCTGTCACCTCCAGACTGAAGATCGATTCATTCATAACATTTAAATTTTACCATATGAGCCCGTCTATTGCAACGAATGGCAGCGGAAATACTGTGTTTTTATGGATAAAAATGAAAGAAGACCTCGTCCTCTCTCACTGTCTCTTAAGAATATAATCTTTTAGATCTTTAATGTGGATCATCTTAATACTGTGATCACTTGAAAATTTGGCAAGTTCATCGTAACGCGCCATGGTGCCGTCCTCATTTAAAATTTCGCAGAGTACAGCTGCAGGCTCCATTCCTGCCAATCGGCACAAATCGATACTTGCCTCCGTATGCCCCTCCCTCTCTAACACGCCACCGTCACAGGCCCACAGCGGAAAGACATGTCCCGGCCGGTTGAAATCTTCCGGGAGAGATGATTTATCCATGACCTTTTGAATTGTGTGTGCTCGCGCATGGGCAGAAACTCCCGTACCGGAGTCCACATGATCGATGGTCACAGTAAAGGCAGCGCCACCACAGCTTTGATTTTCCACCATGGGCGCAATGTCAAGTTCCTTCAGTCTTGTACCCAACATGGGCATGCAGATAAGACCCTTGGCGCGCTGAATCATAAAGTTAATTTTATCAGCTGTTGCCTTTTCTGCCGCCAACATAAGGTCTCCCTCATTTTCGCGATTTTCATCATCCAGGACAATGAGAAATTCACCGGCTTCAAAGGCCTCAAGGGCTGATTCGATTGTTGAAAACATAATATCCTTCCTTAAATTCACCGGCTCGTCTTTTGGGACAAGCGCTGTTCATAATATAGGACATCACCGCCACCCCCTGGGCGCCCCTTTCGTAAACTTTAGAGGCGTTTTCCGGATTGATTCCACTAATGGCTACAATGGGAATAGTCAGATGTGTCCGAAGTTTTTCAATAAATGAAAGGCCACGCGGCGGTAGATCTTTTTTGCAATTGGTCTCAAAGACATGACCGGCTAGGAGATAGTCGGCGCCGGCACTCTGAGCTTTAAGCCCCTCTTCTAACGAATGGATGCTGACGCCAACTCTCTTGTACTTTTTGCCCTCTGTCATGAAATTTTGAAAACTTGTGTAATAGGCCCAGGCTTGAATCTCTTTGGCAACACTTAGGGAATGATTGACAATTAGTGGAGCGCCTGCCAAATCGGTCAGTTTTTTACGCGCTTTGCCAAAGGAAGTAGGGCCTCATCACTCAAATCTTTTTCACGTAAAATTACACAGTCCACGCCACCTTCAAGGGACTCGCTAATCACATCTAAGAAGTTTTTCACCGCCAAGTGGCGATTGGTCACTAGGTAGAGCATCAGAGACGTACCCAGGACTTCACCACCGGTTGATAGCCCTTTTCCAGTAACATTTCCTTCACCTCATCTACCGAACGAGGATTTGAAATATCAAACTGACTGTCGCCCTTTTCTTCAGCAAGGGTGTGCCCACCAACTTCCGTACTTACGCCGGCGGACATCTTGCTGATGCAAATGGGCACTAAGCCGTCTCGCATCTCGGCGGATTCACGGGTAGTGATATTTGTTCCCACATGGGGCAAAAGATGCGGTAGGCCATGAGAATATGGACAAGATCGATATCATCGACGCGATCCAATTTGCCAAAGTCAATGCTTCCCGGGCGAATCCGAGGCACGGAGATGCCAAGTTCCGCATGGGGATACTTTTTCTGAAGATATTCCAAGTGAAGTCCGCCAAAGAAAGTGTCCCGTTCCCACTTGGACAGTCCAAGTAGAGAGCCGATGGTCACACTTCGGATTCCGGCGTCCAGTGCACGCTCCGGTGTCTCGAGACGAAAGCGGTAATTTTTCTTAGGACCGCCGAGATGAACTTGATCGTAGATGACTTCATCATATGTCTCCTGATAGACAGATAAACTATCGACGCCGGCCTCCACCATTCGCCTGTAATCTTCCGTCTTTAGCGGATAAATTTCAATGCCGATGGACTCAAAATAATCATTTAAAATGCCCACGGCATCTAAAATATAATCTACAGATTAGTTGCGAGGATCTTCTCCAGTAAGTAGTAGAATGTTTTTTAAATTGGTCTCACGAATCTTCTCAGCTTCTCTTCGAATCTCTTCTTCATTCATCTTGTGACGGTGAATGTCTGTGTCATGATTGTAAGAGCAGTACATACATTGATTGACGCAGTAATTTACAATGTACATCGGCGTAAAGAGGGAGACTGATTTTCCCTGATACTTTAAGTGGAGAGCTCTTGCCTTTTGTGCCATGGCTTCCAAGTGATTTTTAGCTGCCGGTGCAAGAAGAGTGAGAAAGTCGTAGCGATCCAATTTCTCTTTACTGAGTACGGTGAGTACATCTTCGTCTGTCACTTCACTTAGAAATCCGTCAAAGTCAAAGTCGTCATAGGATTTTACTAGGTCATAATAGCTCATGAGCTCACCCCAAAAATCCTAGAAGTGGCGAGGATGCCTCCGCTTCTTTTCGTACGCGTCCCGTCTTTGCAAGGAAGGCACTGCGCCCTGCTTCCACTGCATTGGCAAAGGCCTCTGCCATCAGTACCGGATCGGAAGATGAGGCAATAGCTGTGTTTACAAGGACGGCATCAGCGCACATCTCCATGGCTTCGCAAGCTTCTGAAGGTTTTCCAATGCCTGCATCGACGATGACGGGAATGTCAAGTTCATCAATCATAATTTGCACAATTTCCTTTGTACGAATGCCGCGATTAGTGCCAATAGGTGAGCCAAGTGGCATGACGGCAGCAGCGCCCGCATCAATTAAATTTTGACTGCAATAAGATCCGGATTCATATAAGGTAGAACGATAAATCCTTCATCGGCTAAAATTTTAGTTGCCTTGATGGTCTCCTCGTTGTCCGGAAGTAAGTACTTGTGATCCCAAATAATTTCAATTTTAACCCAATGACTGCCACTCATGGCACGACCCAATCTTGCAATTCGCACGGCCTCCTCCGCATTGTGCGCACCGGAAGTGTTAGGCAGTAAAATATGATCTTTTGGGACGAAATTAATGATATTGTCTGTCCTGTCTTGGGAATTGATGTCAATTCTTCGAATGGCCATGGTGATAATTTCTGACCTGGATTTTTAGATGACCTCAGGCAAGATGCGATTGTCGCCAAATTTTCCCGTTCCAATAAGTAGTCGACTGTCTAGTTCATGTCCTCCAATGATGAGTGTGTCCTTCATTCAACTTCCTCCAATCCCATAATTAATCTCAGCACGGTGTTTGCCTGTTGATGAGCCACAATATTTACCCGTGGCGATAGGAAAAGTTCACCCTGTTCTTGTTCATCGCCGCAGAGATAGAGCCTGTCCATCACTCGCCGCGTCTTCAAAGTGTTGTTGGTTCCAAAACCTGCAATCCCAGATCCCGCGACAATATTCTTATCCGTCTTTCGAAGGATTTCGTTAATCAACATGCACTTTGTCTCGGCACGATCCAGCGCCTCCACCACAATGTCCGCCTCATCAAATATGGGTAAAATATTCTCCTCACATAGTTTTTCCTGCACCACTTCAAGGCTCACTCCATCATCGATGGCATGAATCACCTCTTTCAGTGCATCTGTCTTATATTGACCAATGTGTCTTTTAAAATAGGCTTGTCTATTTAAATTTGAAAGTTCCACTTGGTCAAAATCTACAAGGATAAGTTTTCCAATCCCAACTCTTGCCAGGGAGACGGCCACATTAGATCCAAGACCTTCAATCCCCACCGTATACTGAGCACATCGCTGTCTAACTAGTGAATCTAATTTAACCACCTCCAACAAATTGCACAATCTCAAGTTCAGATTTCTTACCAACCAGCGGATTTTCCTCAAGATTTGCAATCACGCCATTGAGCTCCACGACAACTTTGCTTGGGTTTAAGTTTAATTTCTCAAGTAGTTCATTCAGTGGCAAGGACTCGTAGTCGTAGTACTTCCCATTAATTTTCATATCTCATCTCCCCACAAAAAAAACCGGCATCCAAAGGATGCCGGTAAAAATACACACTTTTTAACACGTCCCTTCGTTAGCATTATCTAAATCAGGTACTAGGGTTTAGACTTTCGTCATTCTCAGCTTGTCACGGCTCCCCTCGGTTCTTATGATTCAATTTGATAGTATATTATCATGAAAAGGTTCTCTTGTCTAATTTATTTTAAAGATCGGGCACTTCTTAAAATAATCTATAAGGAAGTTTCAATCTTTGATATAATAAATTGTAGATTACTTGGAAGGAGGATCGAATGAAAAGAAAATTAAAAGGACTTGGATTTATCCTGTGTGCCACCTTCCTGTGGGCAATTAACGGCAATCTAGGTCCCTGGCTATTCCATGAACGTCTCATGTCTCCGGAGACCCTTGTCTTTTTTCGACTCTCTGGAGCCAGT
>CAYFQX010000022.1:7302-16456 GCA_964345405.1 uncultured Peptoniphilaceae bacterium | reverse complement strand
GAGTGAAGATGAGATTATCCTAGAGAAGACGGAGCGAAAGGGCGTGACGGCGACTTACTTTAATTTAAAGAGTGAGGAAAAGCACCATCATGGTCATCATCACGAGCATGAACATGAACATCACGAACATGAACATGAGCACGAGCACCATCATAAACATCATCATCGCTCCCTAAAGGATGTGGAGGAGATGATTGACAAGGTGAGCCTCAGTGAGGAAGTCAAGACGACGGCCAAGGCGATTTTCAAGCACTTGGCTAGGGGCGAGGCAAAGATTCACGGCAAGGCCATTGAGGAGATTCACTTCCACGAAGTGGGCGAGCTGGACTCCATTGTTGATGTCCTGGGTGCAAGTTATCTCCTTTGCGAACTGAAGGTAGACCGCGTAATTTGCTCTGAAATCAACCCCGGTTCCGGCGAAGTAAAGTGCGCCCACGGCCTCTATCCCGTACCGGCACCGGCAACCCTTGAGATTTTAAGTTCCATTCAGGCGCCTCTGGGCGGCCCGGTCGTCAAGGCGGAACTTACGACGCCGACGGGAGCGGCTGTAGTTGCAGAGATTGTGGATGAGTTTTGTCCCGTACCGAGGGGGCGGATCCTTGCCACCGGCTATGGCGCCGGCAGCAGGCAACTTGAGATCCCCAATGTCCTTCGCGTCCTCGTCCTGGAAGAGGAGCGAGAGGAAGAGCATCTGTGGTTTAGCTTTAATGTCGACGATATGAACGGGGAAGAACTGGGATTTTTAATGGACAAGTTGATGGAGTTGGGGGCGCGAGATGTGAGTTTTACGCCCATCTATATGAAGAAAAATCGCCCGGCCTACCGCGTCGATGTCATTGGAGATACGAGGTGCGAGGAGATTCTCAAGGAGACGGTCTTTAAGGAGACGACGACCCTGGGGATGAAGAAGATTACATTTGACAAGGTGGAGCTCGAGCGCAGTTTTAATACCATTGATTTGGATGGCTACTCCTTTACGGAAAAGCGGAGTGTCTACCAAAATATCGAAAAATCCAGTTTTGAATATGAGGAAGTCAAGGCCTATGCCGAGGCGGAGGGACTTTCCCTGAGATCCGCCTTTCAAAGATTAAATCACTTGAGGATGAATGGCTATGAGTCGTAAATATTATGCCGTAAGACGGGGTAAGACTCCGGGAATCTATGACACCTGGGACGAGTGCAAAGAGGAAGTGCACGGCTTTAAAGGGGCGGAGTACAAGAGTTTTAAGACGCTTGAAGAGGCCGAGAACTACATGGGGAGCAAGCAGGAGACCTTAGAGATTGTAGAGGATCATGAACTTAAAGCCGGGGAGCTGATTGCCTATGTGGACGGCTCCTATCGGAGTAGTGATGAGAGTTTCAGTTACGGCGTGTGGCTCACGGGAGCGGGCGTCGACGAGGAGTGGAGTGAGCGCTTTATTGACCCTGAGATGAGCAGCATGCGCAATGTCGCCGGCGAAATCAAGGGAGCGGAGGTTGCCATCCGTCGCGCCATTGAACTTGGTTTTAAAAAGATCTATCTTCACTATGACTATGCAGGGATTGAGTATTGGGCCACGGGGGAGTGGAAGCGGAATCGCCGGGGAACGCAGGAGTACCACGCCGCGGTTCAAGAGCTGAAGGATAAGATTGAGATTGAGTTTATTAAAGTGGATGCGCACACGGGCATTGAAGGGAATGAACGGGCGGATCAGCTGGCGAAGGATGCAGAATTTAAGGAATAAAAAAGAGCTCTTTTGAGGAGCTCTATTTTTATATTTATTAAAGATATTTAATAAAACTTGGGCATGCTTTTTGTTAATAAAGCGCGGGTATGCTTTTTTTATAATGCTCAGGCTTGCTCGTCGTTTGCCAAAACTAAAGTTTTTAACTAAATTTAAAACACGTGAGTAAAGCTCAGGCTTGCTCATCGTTTCCGAAATATCCAAAAAATTCTATAGCTCATCCCTCTAAAAATCCAACTCGCTACCGCTCAGACAGTGGATTTTTGCCGAAGGATATCGCTATGAATTTAAATGGATTTTCTCCAAGGCTCCCTTGCCCTGAGCTTTTTAGTGAGTTCATGAGATGGAAACTCCTAATTTCAAGGGATATGTAGATTTTAATAGTTAGTACGATATAATAATATAGACAACGATATAAAATGAAATATATTTATAGGCGATTTAAGTGATTTTCCATAATTTATCATAGGAAAATCCCATAAAGTACCTCTTGTTAATCTTCTACTTTATACAGTTTTTATAATATTATACTATATTTTACAGTTTAAAATTTACAAATATCTTAGACGGATGAATTTCCGTCTTTTTTATTGCTTATTAAAAACATGAATCAACAGCCCAAAAATGTCCTAGGGCTAGTGAAGGAAAATATTACTCAAGACTACTCATCTTGTCTTAGGGCTAGTAGAGGGAGAAATATTTAATCAAACACCTCAAAAGAGACTAAAGATGTAGATGAAGAATCTACTTTAAGAACGACAGAACAGCTCAAGATTAATTCGGCTAAGAAATTCTTTGACACTTTAAAAGAAGAAGGTCTAAATGTTGTATTTAAGAAACAATTAAAAGATGATGATATGATCGCTATGATTAAAGGTGTTTCAAAGGATAAATAAATTTTAAAAGGCTGTGAGTATTAAACTCATAGCCTTTTTTCATACAGCCGAAAGCTCCTCAAATTAGTTCATTAAATACCTAATCTAACAAGTCTTTGGAAGTTCTATTTATATTTTTTTAAAGATATTTTATAGCAATCCGGAAGTTTTATTTAATTTCGTGTCTGCGGAAGATGATGTTGTTGCGCTTTAGAAGTTCGACGGCGTAAGGATCGACGCGGTAATCGTCGCGATAGATGATTTCCTTGATCCCGGCTTGAATGAGGGCCTTGGTGCAGTTGAGGCAGGGGAAGTGGGTGACATAGGCAATGGTGCCTTTGACGGAGATTCCCTCCCGCGCGGCATAGAGCAGGGCGTTCATCTCCGCATGAATGGTGGCGATGCAGTGGCCGTCGCGCATGGTGTGTCCCACTTCTAAACAGTGAGGATTTCCGGCAACGGATCCATTGTACCCGGTGGAGACGATTCGATGATCTTCATTTACCAATGTGCAACCGACAAAGGCGCGGTCACAAGTGGAGCGACTGGCTACCATTTCTGTAATTTCCATAAAATACTGATCCCAAGATTTGCGCATGACGACCCCTTTCAAAATTTATAGCTAATAATTAATTCTATTGGGTATATTATATGATACCGAAAACTATTTATAAAGAAGGTGGATAAAAATGAAGAAATTTGTCGGTGAATTTCGTGAGTTTATTGCTCAGGGCAATATCGTGGATTTGGCAGTCGGGGTTATCATCGGGGGTGCCTTTGGTAAAATTGTAGCATCTCTTGTCGATGATATTTTAATGCCTCTGATTGGTCTGCTCCTTGGTGGCGTAAATTTTACAAATCTTTTCTTTGCGCTGGATGGCAATGATTACACAACCGTCGCCCAGGCACAGGAAGCGGGAGCTGCCGTTGTAACTTACGGTCAATTCATTCAAAATGTCATTGATTTTTTAATTATTGCACTTGTGATTTTCTCTGTTATCAAGCAATTTGCAAAACTTCGCAGTCATGTTATTAAAGAGGAAGAAGTGGAAGAAGCGGCAACAACGAAAGTCTGTCCATTCTGTAAGACAGATATTCCATTGGATGCAACTCGCTGTCCACACTGTACTTCTGAATTAAGTGAGTAAGATCAACTGAAGGAGGTCAAGATGGATGTTCAAAAGATGCAGACGCGACTTCGAAGTCGCAAGGCTGGTCCCATTGGACTGCGATCTCTGTTTAGTGTGATGATTACTCTTGTCGATGTGGAGGGAGAGTGGCATGTGATCTTGGAGCGACGTGCTAAGACCCTTCGCAATCAACCCAATGAGGTGAGTTTTCCCGGTGGGAAAATCGACTCCGGTGAGACGCCGGCTCAGGCGGCCAAGCGGGAGACGGTGGAGGAACTGGGAATCGAGCCGGAGGATATTAAGATTCTTGCGGAGCTGGACTATCTCGTGACGCGAAACAATGTGGCGATTCACTGCTTTGTGGGGTATCTGGAGGGCAAGCGCCTGGAGGATTTGAAGCCAAATCCCGACGAGGTGGCCTATTTGTTTACGGTGCCCCTTAGCTATTTTTTAGAGGAAGAGCCCAGGGAGTACGGGATTGAGTTTGAAATTTTAGACAGTCCGGACTTTCCCTATGAGTTGATTCCCGGAGGAAAGAACTACCGCTTTGGCAACGTCCAGGACAAGATTTATTTTTATATCTATGAGGAGCGAATCATCTGGGGCTTTACGGCGAAGATGATGTACCACTTTGTCAAGGTGCTTCAGGGGAGAAACTAGTTGTCACGGGAATGTAAGATTACAATTACATGTCAAAAGGAATGGCTGATTCGGCGGCTTTGCAAGTGAATTATTATGTGCAAAATGCAAAATAATGCCTAATAAAAAAAGAGTGTGTTTGACACTCTTTTTTTATTTATCTATAATACACCCTGTGATTAATTTGAGAAACAAGGAGTGTCATAGAATGAAGAATAAACATTGGGCTTTAAAAATTTCATCCGTCTTATTAGCCGGCGTGACTATGCTGGGACCTGTGGTCATGGCAAGTCCTGTCGTCGCGGCAAAAGCCGGTGCGCCGATTTACGGAAGCAATGAGCAACTGGTGACGATAGTGGACGATGGTGAAAAGTATGAGGCCACCGTCAGTTCAAGAAAAGTCAGCGATATCCTAAGGGAACTCAATATTGAGCTGGGCGAGGAAGATGAGACGGTGCCGCCACTGGATCACGAATTGGGACTTGGCGAGGCTCTTGCTATTCACCGTGTCCGCGAAGAAGTAGTGACTGAGAGAGTGGAAATGCCGGCAGAGGTGATTCGCCGTGAAAATCCGAAGCTTCCCATGGGTCATGAGAAGGTCGTGCAAGAGGGGCGCCCAACGATTGTAGAGGAGGAAACGCTCTACAAGGTGGTCAATGGCGAGCGAAGACAGGCTATGGTGCTCTCATCTAAAGTCGTGCAACAAACGGAGCCGAGAATTGTAGAAGTGGGCACCATGTCTGCAAATATGATTGAAGGCAAGCGATATAAGAAGAAAATTGTCATGAATGCGACTGCTTACAGTGCAAGAAAGGGCGCAAAAACTGCCAGCGGTACCCTTGCAAGAGTGGGTGCTGTTGCTGTGGATCCGCGCGTCATCCCCATGGGCACGAAACTCTATATTGAATCTACCGATGGCTTTCCAACCTACGGATTTGCCGTTGCAGAAGACAGAGGACGCTCCATAAAGGGAAATAAAATCGACCTCTACTACAACACGCGCAAAGAGGCCATGCGCTTTGGTCGACGCAATGTTACGGTCTATATATTGGATGAAAATTAAATAATGGAGAGATCTGCTTGGGACTGCCTGAGCAGATCTTTTAATGGAAAAGATCTTAATAAAAAAGTAGCTTTTCCCCCCGGGTTTCTTCATACAAGCAGGGGATCTCTCGACGCGCAATTAAAAATTGCTTGCTCGAGATGACAGCATGGTGGAGTGATTATTTTAATGATGTGTTGGGTGAAATTGTCATCCCGAGCGAGAACTTGTTCGAGTCGAGGGATCCCCCGTGGTGAGTAAAAGGCCTGCAACATACGCTTAGTTTCTTTCCGTGTCTATTCCCCTTCACCCTATAAGTGACAAAAAGGTCGATTTTTTACCTATGAAAATGGAAAATATTTTTAAATAGGTAAAAAAAGGTGGCAATTGACACTTATAGAGTAGTGTGAAAAAAGGCGTGGAAGTAAGGTTAAGTAACTTTCCCCATGACTTCGTATGAAAGCCCTTCAATATGCTATAATATAGATATATTATTTCTGAGAGGACGGGAGCAATATGAATTTAAAAGATAAGATACGTGCCATTGAAAATCATCCAATTAAGGGGGTGACCTTCCGCGACATTACCACCTTGCTTATGGATCCGAAGGCTTTCCAGGAAGCCGTGGATCAGATGGTTGCAAGTGTTGAGGATTTGGAAATTGACAAGGTTATTGGCGTGGAGGCGAGAGGTTTTATTATGGGAGCTCCCATTGCCTTGGCTCTTGGGCGAGGCTTTGTCCCTGTGAGAAAGCCCGGTAAACTTCCCCATGATAAGGTGACTGAATCCTACGATTTAGAGTACGGAAGGGATGCCGTGGAAATTCATAGGGACGCCATTGAACCCGGCGAGAAGGTGCTGATTGTGGACGATTTACTTGCCACCGGCGGTACGGCTGCAGCTGTTGCGGCGATGGTTGAAAAGCTCGGGGGCGAAGTTGTGGCCTATTCTTTCTTAATTGAACTTGACGGTCTGGGTGGCCGAGATGTGTTGAAGGATCATCGCGTGGAGTCGATTGTTACCTATAAGGAGGGTTAAGATGATTCCAACTTATGAGGAAGCTGTCACCATACTTGAGAAGTATACGAAGGATCCATTTTTACTGGAGCATGGCAAAGTGGTTGGCGAGACCATGGCGTATTTTGCAAAGACGAGAGATCCGGAAAATGTAGAGTATTGGCGAGTGGTAGGACTGTTACACGACTTGGATTTTGAACTCTATCCGGAGGAGCACTGTGTGAAGACAGCTGAGCTGATGGCTCAGGAGGGCATTGATGAGTCCATCATTCGCAGCGCCACTTCCCACGGCTATGGCATGACAGATACGCCAAACAAACCGGAACTTGAGATGGAAAAGGTGCTCTATGCCGTCGATGAGCTGACAGGTATCATCGGTGCGGCACGACTTATGCGTCCAAGTAAGTCCTATTTGGATATGAATTTAAAATCTGTGAAGAAGAAATTTAAAGATAAGAAGTTTGCCGCCGGTTGTGACCGTGAGGTGATTACCCGCGGCGCGGATATGCTGGGCATGAGTGTGGATGATCTTCAAGCTGAGACACTGGACGCCCTAAAGGCAATGGAAGAAAGTGAACAATAGTTAAATGACAAAGAGCCTCCGCAGGGAATCTGCAGGGGCTCTTTTGATTTTATGATTAGAGATTAATGGGAATAGCATCTTTAAAAAGCAGCGGCGAGAGGGGCTGTTGGTGCTGAAGTTGAAGTAGATGGAGTCGTCATTTGCATCTTTTAATTCGAAGTGGTTTTCTGAAAGGGTGACGACATATTTTAAATTCTTGAGGCCTGATACAGTGCAAACTCCCACTCCACTCGGTTGAAGAGGGTGTTGTCCAGGAGCTTTTCAAGGAGCCATTCAAATTCTAAATAGTCCATTTGAAAGTGGAGGAAGTTCTCCCAAAGTTCAATCTTTTGGTTGAAGTTCAGTGCGTGGAGGAGATACCCGTCCTCGGGCTTCATCTGAAGCCAAGCGTAACTAAAATAGCTGCGGTCACTTTGATACTCTAATCCATAGTTTTTAAAGAGGGCATCGTTGCCGCCTTTGAGTGCAATGATCTCATCCTCCCAGTTGAGGGATTCTAGGATGAGGAGGAGATTTTTGACATCTTCAGGATTCAACTGAATGCCAATGGAGACGGAGTCTAAAAGCTCGGGAAGTTTTCCTGAGACGGAGTAATACACCCGGTAACTTGTGCCCTCCTCTCTTTCAATCTCCATGTAAAAGTCATCCGGCGAGTGTAGGCCGGAGGAGTAGATTTCCAACTCAAAATAATCTTCCAGACAGGTGAGATAGTCTGAGAAATCGTCCCAAAAGTTGTCGGGATCGAAGGCGATACTTGGAAATAGCAAGTAGATTCTCTGGTCTTCATCTGCTTTATTTAAATAGATGAGAGGTTTCGATTCTGCCCAATGATAGACCTCCATTAAAAATGAAAGTAGATCTTGGACGGGGGATTTTGCAGGAGACACCTCAAAGGGAATCTCGAATCTGTCAACTTCTCTATAATAATGGAGCTTTTTCATCTTGCTTCACCTCCCTAGATTTCATTTAATTCTCTTGCAATATCAATATTTACTAGGAGTACATTGACGGTCTCTTCTCCAAAGACTCCTAGGAACTTGCCTTCGGTGTTTTTGTGAATGATGTCTTGAACGGTGTCTTCAGAAAGTCATGAGTTTGCAACAATTCTAGACACTTGCAACCGGGCGGAGGCCGGTGAGATATGAGGATCCAGTCCGGAACCGGAGGAGGTGACAAGGTCCATTGGGATTTGGTCTGCCTCTATCGTTGGATTTGCCTCTGTGATTCTTGCAATTTCACCGGCAACTCGCTCCTTGAGTTTGGGATTGGAGACGGCGTAGTTTTAAGATCCGGAGGCGAGACCTTGGAACGGGGTCTTATCTGAGTAGAATTTATTTCCCTGTTCATCTTCAACATAGGTGTTGTAGTGGTAAGCAGAGGGTCTGCCCCAAAGGTAGTAGTCCTTTGTAAATTCTTGGCCCACCATCTTGGAGCCCAGGACTTTTCCGTTTTCTTCAATTAAATTGCCCTTGGCTTGAACCGGGAAGATGAGCCCGGCTATTTGGGTGGTGACGACGGGATAGATTAAGCCGCAGATGAGCATGAGAACCAGGGAGATCAGGACGGCGTTTTTTAGAGTTTTTAAAGTGTATCTCATTAGATTTTTCATAGTAATTTCCTTTCTTAGAAGCGAATGCCTAAGAGCAAGCCTGAGATGAGTAGGTCGATGACCTTGATGCCGATAAACGGAGTGATCATACCACCAAGTCCGTAGATGAGCATGTTTCGAGCAAGTAGTTTTGAAGAGGACATGGGTCTGTATTTAACGCCCTTCATGGCAAGTGGGATAAGACATGGGATGATGGCGTTAAAGATCAAGGCTGAGAGTATGGCACTTTTAGGTGTGGAGAGATCCATAATATTTAGAACTTTCAGTTGAGGAATGGCTGTCATAAACATGGCCCGGATAATGGCAAAGTACTTTGCAATATCGTTGGCAATGGAGAAGGTGGTTAAACTACCTCTAGTGATGAGGAGTTGCTTGCCGATTTCGACGACTTCAAGAATCTTTGTCGGATCGGAGTCTAAGTCCACCATATTGGCCGCTTCCTTCGCTGCGCTGGTTCCGCTGTTCATGGCAAGTCCTACATTAGCGGCGGCAAGTGCCGGTGCGTCGTTGGTACCGTCCCAGTCATGGCGACGAT
>CAYFQX010000022.1:4718-7292 GCA_964345405.1 uncultured Peptoniphilaceae bacterium | reverse complement strand
GATCTTATCTTCCGGTTTACATTCAGCTACGAAACCGTCCACGCCGGCTTCCTTTGCAATGGTGGCGGCAGTCAGTGGATTGTCGCCGGTACACATGATGGTCTTGATGCCGATGTCGCGAAGTCGTTGGAATCGTTCGGCCATTCCGGGCTTGACAGTATCCTATAGATAGATGACGCCGAGAATTCGGTTGTTGATACTGACAGTCAATGGAGTGCCGCCTAGAGAGGCAATCTCATTGACCTTTTCTTCCAAATCCTCAGGCATGATGCCGCCATTGTTTTGAACATATTTTTGGATGGCATCGGCAGCGCCCTTGCGGATCTTAGTACCGTCTTCCAGATCGATGCCGCTCATTCTACTTTGAGCCGTAAATTCGATATAATTTGCATTCTTTGCATCTGCGGTATCATCGCCAAGATGTCTTGCAAGGGCAAGAGTGGATTTTCCCTCGGGAGTTTCGTCATAGAGACTGGTAAGGGCAGCGCATTTAATAAGTTCGCTCTTTTGAATTCCCTCGACGGGGAAGAAATCAGAGGCAAGTCGATTGCCGTAGGTGATGGTATCTGTCTTGTCAAGAATCATGGTATCTACATCGCCGCAGGCCTCGACGGCTTTACCGGACATGGCGATGATGTTAAATCTGGTGACACGGTCCATCCCTGCAATCCCTATAGCAGAGAGCAGTCCGCCGATGGTTGTCGGAATGAGGCAGACGGTGAGTGCGACAAGAGTTGAGATTGGAAGGTTGACTCCAAGATATTTGGAGATGGGATAGAGGGTGACGATGACAATTAAAAAGATAATGGTGAGGGAGAAAAGTAGTGTGTTAAGTGCAATTTTATTGGGTGTCTTTTTACGAAAGGCCCCTTCAACCAGTGCAATCATACGATCTAGGAAAGTATTTCCCGAGTCGGAGGTGATTTGAATATTCAACCAGTCGGAGACGACGGTGGTCCCGCCGGTAACAGAGGAGAAGTCCCCACCGGATTCTCGAACGACCGGTGCGGATTCGCCGGTGATGGCGGATTCGTCAACGGAGGCAATCCCCTCGATGACTTCCCCGTCCCCGGGAATGACTTCGCCGGTATTAACATAGACGATGTCGCCGCGGTTTAGTTCGCTGGAGGAGACGATTTTTTCAGTGCCGTCTTCAAGAAGTAGGCGAGTCTTGGTGTCCTTTTGTGTCTTTTTAAGTGTGTCTGCTTGAGCCTTGCCCCTGCCCTCTGCAATGGATTCTGCAAAGTTAGTAAATAGTATGGTGACAAATAGGATGACAGAGACGATGATATTATAGATTCTCATGTCGCAGAGATTGTCTACGGCACCAAAGAGTGCGGGGTAGAAGGACAAGATCAAGGTGATGAAGAATCCGATTTCAACTACAAACATGGCGGGGTTTTTAATCATATGGGCCGGGTTTATCTTCTTGAAAGATCCAATCACAGCTTGTATTAGAATGTCTGAAGTAATTAATTTTTTGTTATTCTTTTTCATAATGAACTCCTAACTTCTAAAAGAGTAGTGTAAAGTACTCTGAAATCGGTCCAAGTGCAATGACAGGGAAGAAGGTCAGAGCGGCAAAGATATAGACGACAAAGACGAGGATGAGACCAAAGCCCACAGTGTTTGTCTCTAGAGTGCCGACGGTTTCATTTACAAAGCTCTTCTTCATTAGAGAACCGGCAATGGCAAGTTGGATGACCATGGCAAGGTAAGGTCCAAAGAACATGACAAGTCCGGTTGTAATATTTAAAAATACAGTGTTGTCTGCAAGTCCTTCAAAACCGGAGCCGTTGTTTGCAGCAGCGGAAGAGAACTCATAGAGTATCTGTGACAATCCGTGGAATCCGGGGTTTGTAATGGCTAAGACGCCTTCCTTTGTTGCAATGGCAAGGGCAGAAAAACCGAGGATTAAGAGAGGGTGAATGATAATTGCAAGGGCAGTGAGTTTCATTTCACGACCTTCAATCTTCTTTCCAAGATATTCCAGTGTACGTCCAATCATCAGTCCGCAGATAAACACGGCGAGGATACAGTACAGTATCATGTTCATAAGTCCCACACCCTTGCCGCCAAAGACGACATTTAACATCATGTGGAGGAGTGGAACAAGTCCACCAAGGGGAGTGAGTGAGTCGTGCATATTATTGACAGTCCCAGTGGTAAAGGAGGTGGTAGTGGTTGTGAAAAGTGCCGATTGTGCGATGCCAAATCGAACTTCCTTCCCCTCCATATTTCCCATGGATTGGCTGATGCCCAGTTAAGCTAGAATTGGGTTTCCCTGACTTTCTGCCCAGTAGGCAAGGCTGAGTCCGAGGGTAAATAGAATGGCCATGGCAAGGAAGAGGCTGATAGCTTCACTTCTCTTAGCTTTGATTTTTTGACCGGAGACGGGTGCGGCGTCGGTTCTTGATTGAGTAACCATCTTGCCAAACATGACGACGCAGGCGCCGGGGAGAATCATCATGGAGATGAGTTCTAAGATATTGGTGATGATGGTTGGGTTTTCAATTGGAGAGGATGAGTTTGCTCCGATGAAACCGCCCCCGTTGGTACCGAGATGCTTGAAGA
>CAYFQX010000022.1:0-4708 GCA_964345405.1 uncultured Peptoniphilaceae bacterium | reverse complement strand
GTGTCGACAACTAGATTACTTTCAAAGTTTTGTGGCACCCCTTGAGAGACGAGAATCATTGCGCCAATAAGTGAGAAGGGAAGTATAACTCTCGTGGTGATCCTTGTAAGGTCCACATAGAAATTTCCCACATCCGACTTGGATTTGCCTGCCAAACCTCTGACAAAGGCCACACAGGCGGCATAGCCTGTGGCGGCAGAGACAAACATCATGTAGGTGATGACAATCATTTGGGACAGATAGGATAGTCCGGATTCACCTGCATAGTGTTGCAAGTTGGTATTGGTCATGAAGCTGATGATGGTATTAAAGGAAAGGGAGGGTTCAATCCCACCGATGTGGTTGGGATTGAAGATGCCCACGCCTTGAACTCTCAGGACGATGTATCCTAAGAGGACCATCACGCCGTTGGTAACGACCAAGCTGATGGCATATTTTTTCCAATCCATGGACTTGGTTGGTTCGATGCCTGTGATCTTATAGATGAAATTGTCCACCGGATCAAAGACTTTATCCAACTTTGTCTTTTGAAAAGTTGCGATCTTAGTCATATATAGGCCCATTGGTACGACAAGCACCAAGAAGATGAGCAAAGTCAATGCAATCTGAATCATAATGTCCTCCTTTATGTCTAAAATTTATCTGGGTTGACCAGTGCATAGAATAGATAAGAACCCAGCAAGATGATAATGGCCAGGATAATAATCATAATGTCCTCCTCAAATGTTATTCGCTCTTTTGAATTTGCTTTTCGCACCAATAGATTAATAGCAATATCAGTCCGAGACAGACGATTAATACGCCAAGTAATAAAATATCCATAGTATTTCTCCTCTCATTTGATATTGGTATTATATCCGCTTACTTTTTACGTTAGACTTAATGTTTAAGGTCTGACATTAAGATTGCATTAATATGGACATAAAAAAACTCCCCCGGCCGGAGCCGAGGGAGCTTGGTAGTTTAGGATTGATTTGTATCTTGCCGAATCATTCGGTAGCCAACGCCAATATGGTCTGAATGTATTTTGGCGCCGTGGGATCGGGTTCGATCTTTTTTCTGAGAGTAGTCATAAAGACTCTGAGTGAAGGGATGTCCGAGGCAAGAGAGCTTCCCCAAACTTCCTTTAAGAGATAGTTGTGGGTTAGAACTTTACCGGTATTTTTGGCAAAGACGGTGAGGAGTTTAAACTCAATGGGAGTGAGGTGGATTTCCTCGTCGCCAAGATAGGCACAGCCCGAGGCGTAGTCGATGCGCAGTTTGCCATTTTCATAACTGCTGGACATCTGGTTGTCAGTGGTCTCAAGAGCCATTCTTCGAAGGGCCACTCGAATGCGTGCTAGAAATTCATCGACGCTAAAGGGCTTGGTGAGATAGTCATCGGCACCTGCATCCAGGGTCTCCACCTTGTCCTGATCTTCACTTCGCGCAGAGACGATGATGATGGGCACCATGGACCAGCTTCGAATCTTTTCAATATAGCCCACCACCACATCGACATTTTCCTTCTTCAGTTCTTGAGCGGCCTCCAACATGGCGTAGGTCTTGCCGACACCTGCTGCGTAGCCGAAAAAAATCTTCAGTTTTCCCATGACCGGTTGGTTAGAGGAGGATTGGTTATAATCGTTGTAATCCATGTAACACACCTCAATTGGTTAAGATAATTAAATTATATCACGAAGAAATTCGACAATTAAAATTTTTCGAACTAGAAAGTCTATGAAATCTAA
Organism: uncultured Peptoniphilaceae bacterium; assembly: GCA_964345405.1. Classification (GTDB taxonomy): domain Bacteria; phylum Bacillota; class Clostridia; order Tissierellales; family Peptoniphilaceae; genus CAYFQX01. The sequence goes on along the minus strand of CAYFQX010000022.1, from coordinate 2,978 downwards.
AAAATTGTACAAAAAAGCCGGAGGCAATCTGTGATCTCCGGCAATTTTTGCAGTGTTATTAGTTATAAAGGTCTTAAACCGTACCATAGATTCCCTTTTCACTAATCCAACCATCATCAGTGAGACACCAGTAGCGACCGTTGGCATAGACCATGTCGTAGATATAGACGACGGTGCCGCGTTTTAAATCGCCAATGACCTTGCCGCTAAATCCGGCATTATCTCTCACATTGATGCTCTTGGAGCGAATGGTCTGATAGGTTCCAATCATCTCAGTAGGAGAAGTTGTGTTGATATAGACTTTCTTTTCAATGACTTCTCTCTTAGGCACTTCCACTTCTGTGACGTAGCGAACTTCAGTCTCAGGTTCAGTTACCTTTTCCTCGGTCTTTTCTTCAGCTTTTGCCACTTCTTCTACCGGGGGAAGGGGAGTTTCTCCCGTTTCAAAATAATCTTCCAACTCATTGATGGTAGGCGCATAGTCTTGATAGGCTCGTGTCGTCATGCACAGTGGATTGGCTAGATTGTCGGTAGGATAGTCGTTAAAGATAAAGGCAGTCTCCATCATATCGAGGGTATCGGAGGAGAGCGATGGTAAAATTCCATCCCGTGAAAAACTCTTATACTTGCTAAAACCATCTTCTATGGCTCGATTTGAAAGTTTAAGGGCGTCCTTGTAGTCGAAGTAACGTCCCTCGGCCTCTTCTATAAATTGTCTATGTTTCGCTTCTTCCTCGTTGATATTTAGGGCGCGTTGATGAAGTCCAATATACTCTTCATAATAGTTGAGTGCGTCGATACGGTGTTCGATGGCCTTTTGAAAATCTTCCTTCATCGGCTGAAACTTTTTGCCCTTGATGGCATCCAGTGGTTCGGATATCTTTTCAAGCTTTTCCTCCACACGATTGGAACTCCTTTGAATATCCTTCATGCCACCTTCCTTTTGAAATTCTGCTTCCCAAAGAGGATAGGCGCAGAAGCGGTCAAAGGCCGGCTCGTTTTCTGTCAGAGTCGTTACAAAGTCCTCCACATGGCGCTGATCCTGAGCTAAAGTCTTATTATTTGCATAAAAGCCGATGCCGAGGACAAGCAGCAGGACGATGCCGAAGACCATCAGGAAAAGGCCCAATTTACTTTTATTCGAATTCTCCATATTGTATAATTCCTTTCTATGTATTTAAAACTATTATATCCTTTAATCCTTGATTTGTTAATAGGAAAACGAATTCATTATACAGACAAAATAAGATCGACGTCCAGATTTATTCTAGAAACATGATATAAGAGCGTAAATTTACATGGTTGGTAAAAGTAGAATAGTTTAAAATATTGAAATAATCCGGAGAAATGGGCAGAAACATAGTAAATAAGACGAGATTCGTTCTTAATAGATTTAAGAAATTCTACATATAAAAGTAGGGTTTGTAAATGAGTAAGCTATTTAAGAAAGGGAGGGGAAATTATGTTACCGAAGAAAGAATTGAAACATTCCGGAGTGTATCTGGGGAATTTGCCATCGTTTTACTGGCGGTACTAATCGTCGGATCTCTCGTAGCCTGTAGCAAGGAACCACCGGAACCCAAAGAGGTAGGTGTTCAAATTATGCTCGATGAGGGATGGACCGATGAATCCACACCTGCGATTTTTTATTTCGAATCGGTGGATGAGGGGACAGAGGCCTTTGCTCACGCAATCAATCCGGCAGAGGATGGGGACATTGCAGATAGCGTTCAACTTTTGCCGGGAAAATATACTGTAAAGGTTATCAGCCCCATCAATCCGGACGGTTCCGTCTACAGTATTAATGAAGGTACCGAGCGACAAGTGATAACCACTATGGATCTAGAAATTGAAGAAAATAGCTCTACTACAATCTCTACCAATATGCGATTAATTCCGGTAGAGGAAGTCACTGAGGACATGCTCACCTCTGTTGCAGACGAAGTCAAGTCAGCGGTGGAAACTGAATCTCTAAAGACAGAGGAAATAACAAATGATGACGATGAAATTGAAATTGTCTATACCGGTGATGAGACTTTAACGGGAGACAATGGGGCGGCAATTTTAGAAAAAGTAAATGCCGTTGTAAAATAAGTTTTAAAAACAACTGAGATGAAGGGTCCTGGATTTTAGGACGCGGATTTAAACTGTTATTACAACAAATCAAAAAGAGAACCTCAAACTCCTTCGGGAGCAGAGGGTCTTTTCTATTGGCAATTGAGTTTGTAAGAGTTTTTTAGAAAGTGGGAGTCTATTTAGTTCTAAAAAATCAAGAGCTAATATAAAGTAAAGATAATTTCAAAAGCAGGACAATACTTAATTGGGTGAGCAATCATGCTAGATATCAAGCTGCAATTAAATAAAAAAAGACAGTAGATTGATACCTACTGTCTGATCTGGTGGAGCTGAGGAGGATCGAACTCCTTACCTCTTGAATGCCATTCAAGCGCTCTCCCAAGTGAGCTACAGCCCCAAATCATTACCAATATATGATATAAAAGATTGATGACATTGTCAAGGGTCATTTTACAAATATTTAAATTGAAGTTAACATTTGTGCAGCCCCTCCAAGGGGAAGATCTTATGATATAATTTTATTCATTAATAACGGGAGGGGAGCTATGAAAGCATATCTAGGACATACAGTCTTTGACGGTCGAGACGTTTATAGAGATCGCGCCATTTTAGTGGAGGGTGAGGACATCGTCGGTGTCGTCACACGAGAGGAGATTCCAACTGGGGTTGAAGTGATTGAGGAAACATTTCTTATGCCGGGAATTATCGATACCCATCTTCACTTTTCGGGCAATTTGACAGATGATGATACTGTGTGGGTGCTGGAGCCGCTGCTTCAAAAGGCCGTCGTCGCAACGGAACAGGCGAGGGAATGCTTGGAAAACGGACTGACTTCCGTGGGTGAAATCGGCTTTATGGGACCTCACATTCGCAACATGGTAGAGCGCGGTATTATGAAGGGA
>CAYFQX010000021.1:10895-16623 GCA_964345405.1 uncultured Peptoniphilaceae bacterium | reverse complement strand
GGTGACTTCCCCTGTCTTTTGGTCAGATTTTTTCATATTGGTTACCGTTACGCTAGCTTCTTTGGGTTCCGGTGGAACTTCATTTCCTGAACCGCCGGCGGAACTTCCCCTGATTCCAATAAAGGCGTTACGATAAATTTCCTGGTTGCTAGTCGTAGATACATTGCCCCATTGGTAGCCCAACATAATATCACTTGCGTGAGTTGTAAATGGTACATCGACAATGACCACGTAGGCGGTTTGGTTGGTTTTTGTTGCAAAATAAGCTTCTTTGCTGTTGGAATTGTACTTTTGGTTTGCTACAACAGTAGTATCTCTGTAGTTCGCAAGTTTTGTCATGTCCGGCATCATAGAGTCGGGCATAAGGTCCGGATTATTTACTTGAGCCTTTGGAATTTTATAGAATTTTACATCGGCTTGAGACAACGAGATATTGGTGTCCTTATTGACTCTGGTAAAGGATCCGTTTGGATTTCTTACATATTCATAGAGATGGAAATTTGTAGGATAAGTTGGCCCAACCCCATCTGCATTGACATAGGCTATATATCTAATCCTATTGGTTTGTGGGTTGATCTCTGTCATGGCATTTTTCCCATCTAATTGTGGAAATCTAGAATCCACAATATTATTTCCATAGTCAATGTTAAAGTCATATGAAGTTAGAGGTTGACCATCTAAGGTATTTGTAAATGTATAGACCCCATTTTTCTTTGCCAATAATTTATTGGTACCAAGGTTACCTAAATTTAGATGGACTTCGGTGTTTATATAATGAGTCACATAGTCTGTAAAAGTATAGGTAATGGCATTGGTGTAGGAGTTGTAGACTCCTGTGGCAATGACGTTATTATTTGAATCTGCAATGGTCGGTGGGGTCCAAGTATAGCCCGGTGAGTTTTCAGGGCTCAGTGGCATAATTTGGGATGGCACTAATTTGTCATATAAATCTATAGTAAAGGTGTCTCCCTTTTGAGCCGTATTTAAAATATTAAGGGACAGATTTAGCTTCATAGACTCTGAACTGACTAGGTTGACAGTTGGTGGGGTGGTTCCGTGGCCATTGGAGGCTGTCATGGAATAGCTTGTAAATTCCACTACGGACTGACCAGCGGCTTGAAGCGCTTGAAAGTCGAAGTCCGGTGATAGACCCAGCAAGTTCTCAAACATCTCGTTGGACATATTTGATGGACTGTCATTGGTCGGTGTATTTTCCGTAGTCCAGATATTTCCCTCTTGATCCACATTGACTGTGTAGGTCTTAGTGCTCTTATCATAGCCTTGAGGGGCCTCTGTCTCTGTCAAAGTATAACTTCCCGGAGTTAGACCGAGTACGGTGTAACTCCCGCTGTTGTTGGAGATGGTGAAATCTTCATTTTTTCCGTTACCACTAATATGAAAGCTTGCTCCCGGAAGTGGAGCGCCATTTTCATCAGTCTTTATGACTTTCAAATTGGCGGTAATTCCAGTTGCACCTGCACCTACCGGTGTAAATTCAATGTCGTTGATTTCAAAATCCGGTGCGACGACATCCGGTGGATTCACATCTTCAATAGGTGCGTCCGGCTCTTCTGTCTCTTCGCTTGGAGTTTCGGCTTCGTCCTTTTTATCATCCGGTTGCTCTGTATCGTCCTTGGGTGCTTCGGGGTCCTTTTTATCATCGTCGGGAGTCACGACTTCATCAGTCTTGTCGTCTGTTTGATCTGTCTTATCATCCGGCACGTCTGTCTTATTGTCGGGATCTGTGACCTCTTGATCGCCCTTGTCGTCGACTTCGGTCTTAGGTTGCTCTGTATCTTCTGCCGGCTCTTCAGCCGGTTGTTCCGGTTCTTCCACGGGTTCATCAACGGATTCAAAGAGCAGGTCACGGGTGTTAAATTCAGACTGTGCAATGCCTAAGGCATCTGAGACGACGGCATTTACAGTTAGATCTCCGGCGTCACTTGGCGCCTCGACGGTGATGGAGTATTCATTTCCGGCATAGAGCTCATTTGACAGTTTTACTTAGCCATCACTCTGTCCTAGGAGAGCTGCGCCACCCGGTCTTATATAGCGACGATTGAATCCGTCGGACTCGAGGATGTCTCTCACTTGAATGTCGCCGGAGGATCGATCTGTAAACTTGAGATCCAGTTCCTTTAAGATGGAGAGGTCTCTGACATCCAGTTTAAATTTAAAGATATTGCGGTCGCCACTTGGTGTCTTTATAACTTCTGTCACTGCAAGATCACCATAGCGGTCCAGGGATTGGGTGGTCCCGGCGTTAGTGATGATGACGGGAATGAACAGATTGTTGCCACCGCTTAGGGTGACATAAGTCTCGGTGGACTGTGGCTCTGTCGGTTTTGTGACACTTCTTGCAAACTTTGTTAGATTAAAGCTGCTGCCCAGGATGGGCTCTGTAAGACTGTCCACTACTTGAGACTGCACCTTGGCCATGAGTAGGGCGCGATCTTGCACAAATTGGCGATCGTCTATGGTGAAGTATTTTTCAATGGCGCGTCGGGTCTTTTGGCTCTCACCTTGAATTGAAAATGAGCCAAGGAGCGCGGTGTAAAACTGAGTGGGTAGGTAGTCTCCGTCGCTTACGGATGGATGAATACCGGGATTTGAAACGACATCGTCGTAGGTAGATACATTGACTGTGCCATCATAGGATTTGGATATGATTTCAATCCCTCTCAAGTCCACTTGTTCAAAGGCTCTGTACTCTGTCTTGGGATAGTTTATAATTTTGCTTTTGCCATTTTGTAAATCTTGGCCAAGTTGTGTCTCTTCACCCGGTTCCTTGGGAAGTTCAACGGGAAGTTCCGGTTCCTCTTCCTCCACAGTTTCCGGCTCGGAGGGGATGGTGATGGTGTCCCGTTATTTAGGACGGTCTCATCCTGAGGAAATTCCACTTGGCCCTGGGGCTCTTCCGGTATGGGCACCTCAGGTTGAATGACCTTTATGTTATTATTTTCTCCTCCGTTGCCTTCGGCTGCAAGTACCGGATACATGCTCTGCATCAAAAATAATATGGCTAAGGTTAATGATAATATTTTCTTTGCTCTAGCATTCATGACATCTCTCCTGACATTGATCTATATTTTAACTATTCATTGATGAATCGAGAATTTCTAGATTATCATATACTCTTTTCGTATACAATACTCTCTTTTAAAAAATAATGAATTTCAGTTTAAAATATCTTCATTGAAAACTGAATTTTAAAGATCGTTTATATATGTTTTTATGCCTTATAGACAAAAATATAATGAAACTGTATCTTATCAATGTTGTTACATATATTACACGCCCATGTCAAAGTACTTCATATAGTAAACGTGAAGGAAATGCAAAGGATTTCGACCAGTTCTAGAAATTTTTGTAAACTCAATTTCAGTGTTTTTTATCAAAGTGCAGGGAATAAAAAAGACCGAGTAAATCGGCCTTTTAGAGTCCCTGAATTAGGGCGTCTCCCCTTGTATAGAGTTTGTAGTATCTGCCCCTCTTGGCCATGAGTTCCTCGTGGGAGCCCTGCTCTACAATCCCCCGGTCCGGCTCCATTACTAGAATCTGATCGGAGTTTTCAATGGTGGTGAGTCTGTGGGCAATGGTGATGGAGGTGCGTCCCTTGGCGAGGGCTTCCAGGGAGTGCTGAATGATGGCCTCGGACCGATTGTCAAGGGCAGAGGTTGCCTCGTCTAAGATTAAAATCGGCGGGTTTTTGAGGAAGACTCTCGCAATGGAGATTCTCTGCTTTTGTCCACCGGAGAGTTTGGCACCCTTTTCGCCGGCGTAAGTGTCAAATCCGTGACTGAGTTCCATGATGAAGTCGTAGGCATTGGCAAGTTTGGCCGCCTCAATGACCTCCTCGTCGGTGGCCTCGGGACGTCCGTAGCGGATGTTTTCCATGATGCTGCCATTAAAGAGATAGACATTTTGCTGTACCATGCCAATTTGATTGCGCAGACTTTCCAAGGTCACCTCGCGGACATCATAGCCATCGATGGTGATGGCGCCACCGGTGACATCGTAAAATCTAGGAATTAGGTTACAGATGGTGGTCTTACCGGCACCGGATGGACCCACGATGGCGACGCTCTGTCCCTCGTGAATCTCTAAGTTAAAATCCTCTAGAATCTTGGCGCCGTTTTCGTAGTGAAAATCCACATGCTTGAAGGCGACGTTTCCCTTGACGGGGGGAAGTGTGACTGCGCCGGGGCGATCCTCAATGTCGCTCTTCATGGCCATGAGTTCGTTAAATCGCTCAATGCCTGTGATCCCCTTTTGGAAGCCTTCGGTAAACTCGATGATACGTCGCACCGTGGCAATCATAGTGGAGACAAACATGATATAGGCTACCATATCCCCAGTCAGGATGTGTCCCTTTTGAAGAGCGATGCCACCACCGACGATGACAATGAGATACATGACGCCATCAAAGAATCTCGTGACAGAAGTGAAACCTGCCATGGCAGTGTAGTAGACTTTCTTGATGTTGAGGAACTGGGAATTTTGCTCTTCGAATTTTTCACTCTCAATCTCCTCGTTGGCAAAGCTCTTGACGACGCGAATCCCTGAGAGGGAATCCTCAATGGAGGCGTTTAAATCGCCGATATGACGTCGTTGATAGGCCTGAGCCTCATGCATGCGACCGCGAAACTTCCCAGTGGCAAAAAACATGAGGGGAATCATGGCGTAGAGTACAAGGGTCAAGGGCACATTGATATTGAGTAAGATGATAAAACTTACAAGTACCTTAATCGCTCCAATGAAATACTCTTCCGGTGCGTGGTGTGAAAATTCTGTAATGTCGAAGAGATCATTCGTAATGCGACTCATGAGCTGACCAACTTTGGCGTTGTTGAAGAAGTTGTCGGACATGGTTTGCAAATGGTGATAGAGAGCGCTACGCATATCGGTCTCAATATAGGCCCCCATAATGTGTCCCATGCGCGTCATGTAGTAGGCTGAGACCACTTCCACCACTTTAATCACGACAAAGAGCGCTGCCAGCTTAAAGATCAACGGTGAGGTAACAGCACGGATGTCCTGAGTCCCGACATTTGTCAGATGACGCAAGATCATGGGAAGTGCAATTTCTGCCGAGGTTGTAAAGGACGCTGCCAACAGATCCAGTAGCAGGATATGTCGGTAGGGTTTTACAAAGGGCAGTACTTTTTTTATATTTTCAAGAGAACGGTTCTTCATAGATCCTCCTTTAATAAAAAAAGCCCCTAGGGCTTTACTTTAATATGATCAATCTTAACATCCACAGTAGCATCAAGTGCATAGGATAGAACAGGTAGAAAAAATACTTATTTAAATCTCCTCTCTTACCATTATACATATAAATGAGGGGAATCGCCAGGTAAGTCGAGCCAAAAAATGTAATTTCAAATAGAAAGGCAGGAATCATGCCAAGTAGGGTGAATTTCCTGCTCCACCGACATTTCCACAGTATGAACATAGCCAAAATCCCAAAGGCGCGATAGTCAGATTGAATAACAAGTGCCATCATCAATGCACCTAGCGCCAGTGTAAAGAAGACATTTTGATGAGCCCAGTATATACTGCCATAGAGTCCGTAATCAAAGAAAATTTCTGAAATTACTGCAAACCCAAGGAGTCTCCATAAGTATTTCCTTCGGTTTCTTGTCAACATCACCCCTTGAACGATAAAAAAATAGTAAATCGGAAAGACGAGACGCCCCAAGAGGACGGAGATCCATCCGAGGGTGAT
>CAYFQX010000021.1:2737-10885 GCA_964345405.1 uncultured Peptoniphilaceae bacterium | reverse complement strand
TGACGGGACGGAGGCAAGGGAGGTAAAGTCTCGGAAGATCTCACCCATTGGCAAGATGTAGGACTGGGCGAGATGATCGAAAAACATGAAGAAACAGGCAATGAGTTTTAGCGTAGCACCGGAGAGTCCGCCCTACTTCTGCCACGCTGCTAGAAATTGCTCTCTCTGCTCATAAGAGCTTGCCCATGAATTGAACTCGCTCATGATTCAATATCTAATTCACCAGCTATGTCTAAGTCAAAATCAATGACGGCGTAGTCATAGGGTGCCTGCTCCCTAACTTTTTTGATAATGAGACGCTCAATCTCAACATCACTGAGTTTGTACTCTAGGGGAACCATGACATCAAAGATGAGGTTCATGCCCTTGCGAGCCTTGACGACGCGAAAATCGTGAAAACCAAGTTGAGGATCGATTTCATTTAAGATGTCACGGATCATGGCCATCTTTTCCTGGGTCTTGGGATCGTGAATATCTAAAGGATCCATATGAATGGTCGTCTTATAGCCGTGCATCTCCTCGAGATCCTTCTCAATCCCATCCACCAAGGTGTGCAACTCCAGCATATCTCCTCGAGCATCCACTTCGACGTGCACCGTTAAGAAGTGCACACCAGGACCGTAGTCGTAGACGCTTAAATTGTGTACGCCAATAACACCTTCATAAGCCATAATAAAGTCATGAATTTCCTTTACCTTTTCTTTAGACGGCCCCTCACCTAACAGTTGATCGATGGTGCCACTTAAAATTTCCCAACCTGAGTAGAGAATGATGACTGAGATGACAAGCCCCATCCAACCGTCAATGTGGATACCTGTCAGTCGCATGACAAGGGTACTGACCACAATCATGGCAGTCATCATAACGTCGTTTCTCGCATCAATTGCCGTGGCGATAATAAGTTCTGAGTGGATTTCTTTGCCGATCTTTGTATAGAACTCGTACATCCAAAGCTTGACCACAATGGATAAAATCAATGCGGCAAAGGTGATCCAAGTGGCCTCAATGGCATGGGGCATGCGAATCCCCTGAATGGATTCCCATAAAAATTTTCCGCCGACATACAGGATGACAAGTGCGATGACACTGGATGCCAAGTACTCCATCCGTGCATGTCCATAGGGATGCTCGCGGTCCGGCGGACGAGAGGACATATAAAAGCTAAAGAGTCCGATAAAATTTGAAAAGGTGTCGGTGAGATTGTTGATCCCGTCAGCTGTAACGGAAACGGAATTTGCCAGTGTCCCACCGACAATTTTTGCAATGGCAATTATGAGGTTTAGGACTAAGCCTACGATATTTGAAAAGAGTCCGTAACGCTGTCTGCGCTCATTCTCGTCTTGAGCACCGGCTACAAACTTCTCCTTTAAACGATTGATCAATAATTTACCTCCTACTACAGTGATGACTGATTTCTCATCCCTAAATCCAAGATCTCAAGCTTAATTTGAGTTAACTTCTGTCCGCTCTTTTCCATCAGTGTAAGTTTAATATGTTCATCAGACACTTCCTCACCTACCTCAGGAATGCGATCGGCCCACTCCATCATCAGTCCCCCAATGGAGTCGGAATACTTACTGGTTAAATTTAGACGAAAGAGCTCGTTGATCTTGTCGATACGAATTTCTGGATTTATCACGAAAGTGTGATTATCCAGAGCCAGGAGTTCATTTTCATCTAGGTCGTACTCATCATCAATGCGACCAAAGAGTTCCTCTAAGATATCTTCTATGGTGAGAATCCCCGATGTCCCCGCGTACTCATCTACAACAATAGCCAAGGTGAGATTTCGCTTTTTCAGATCCTTAAACACCTTCTCTGCTGTGGCCGATTCTGATATAAAAAAGGGCTCTCTGAGGTATTTGCGAACCTCAATTTTCTTGTTAAGGGTCATGTCATAGACAATGTCTTTCATATAGAGCATGCCGATAATATTGTCAATATTATCTTCATAGACAGGCACGCGACTATAGGTGTTTTCCTCAAGAAACTGATTGAGCTCGCGCTCAGAGATGTTCACATCCAAGGTCACCATGGAGGTACGAGGCTTCATAATGTCCATGGCAGTTGCTTCACCAAAGTCAATCACATTGTGAATATAGCGAGTCTCTGTCTTTTGAAAAACGCCCTCTTTCGCTCCCTCATCTACAAGGGTTTTCAATTCTTCTTCAGTAATGGATGGCTCCTCTTTATTCTCAGGAAGGAGAAATTTCATAAACTTTAAGGTTATCCACTCTAGAACCACTACAAAGGGATAAAAAATGAACATGAAAAATTTGATCGGTTGCGCGAAGTTTAGACTCGTCTTATCCGGATGAGTTCTGGCCACAGATTTGGGAATGATTTCTCCAAAAATAAGAATTAAAAGAGTCATGACAATGGTTGCCATTAAAGGTCCACGTCGCCCCATCAAATGGGTGAAGAAAACTGTTGCGACTGCAGAAGCGGCGATATTGACGATGTTATTTCCAATGAGTATTGTCGAAAGCACACGCTGAGATTGATTTAATAGTCCCACCACTCTGCCCGCTCTTCGATCTCCATCGAGCGCATGTTGACGCATACGAAGATCATTGACACTAGATAGTGCAGTTTCTGAAGATGAAAAAAAGGCAGATCCTCCAAGTAAGATAAATAGAGTAATAAGATAGGTTGCCATTGTTGATTCCACAGCTTCACCTCCTAAGCTTGTCGCTGACCTTTACGCTTTGCATTCATATCTAGGGTCATCTCTGTAATCTTCTGTCCCTCGCGACCGGTCACTTTAAAAATCATACCATCAATATCCACCGTCGTTCCAATGTCTGGAATGGTATCGCAGGCCTCAATGACAAGCCCGCCCATGGAGTCGGCGCGAATACTGGTTAGGTGCACTTTAAAGAGATCATTAAATTTATCGATCTTTGTCTCGGGATTGATGAGGTAGGTATTTTTATCTAGTGCGATGATTTCAGATTCCTGTAGATCATATTCATCATCAATTCGGCCGACGAGCTTCTCTAAGATATCTTCAATGGTGACAATCCCAGAAGTTCCCGCATATTCATCGACCACAACGCCAATAGAGAGGGATCTGGCCTTGAGTTCATGGAAGACCTTGTCTGCCGTGGCAGATTCGCTAATAAAGTAAGGCTCTCTCAAGAGTTTTCGAATATTGATCCCGTCTTCATTTGCCTTCACGCGGACAATGTCTTTCATATAGAGCATGCCGATGATATTGTCAATATTGTCCTCATAGACGGGGATTCGGCTGTATCTGTTTTCCTTCAAGAATTTATAAAATTCACCTGGTGAAGAATTGATGTCATAGGCCACTAGGGATGTTCGCGGTCTCATAATGTCCATGGCCGTAGCTGAGGAAAAATCAATGACATTGTGAATGTACATACTTTCCGATGGATCAAAGATACCCTCTTTCGTTCCCATATCCACCAAGGTCTTCAGCTCCTGACCTGTAATCGTCGGTTCCTCATTATCCATAGGGAAAAACAAATTCATAATAAAGTTTGTAAACTTTGAAAGCAAAAGCACTAGCGGCTTAAAAAATTGTGTCACAAACTCAATGACTGGTGCCACTCTCAAACTCATCGCCTCTGACTTTTCCTGAGCAATGGATTTTGGCACTACTTCGCCAAAGATAAGCACTAGAATCGTTATGATCACCGTAGCAATGAACGGTCCCTTGCCCCCCAGGAGAGTAGAAAAGAGCACCGTCGCCAGTGCAGACGATCCGATATTTACAATGTTATTTCCAATAAGTATAGCAGAGATCATCTCCTGGGAGTTGTCCAGGAGTCGCATCACTATCTGAGCCCTTCCGTCACCAGCCTTTGCCTGTTGTTTCATGCGCAGGGCGTTGGCACTGGTAAGAGCCATTTCTGATGCAGAGAAAAATCCTGAGAGGATTAACATGAATGCAATGGCAATAATGTAAATCCAATATATAGTGTCCATTTAATGGGCTTCCTCCATTCCTTCAAAAATCATTTTCTTTGGAAATTCAACGACAAATTGATAGTCTGCCTCTTTTGGTCTAAAGGTCTCAGCGTGAAGTTTGACCGCACTGTCTTGATTGAGTTTATTTAAATCAATCACTAAAGACTCTCCCCTAGTATACAGCGGAAGTTCACTCGGCAAAGTTAAACTTAGGATATTTAATGCCAGTTTCTTTGGCAGTGACAGCTGACCTGCGACGGTCTTCTCGATCTCAATCCTGATATTGCCCTCCGCTTCTCTGGCCTCGCCCTCAAGATAAAATGTCACACTTTGACCAGCTAAGTTCACTGGCATCTCCAGCTGAAATTTCGGCGACAAATTTAGATGCAGTTCATACCCCCGCTTTTCAATCTCCTGAAGAATCAGCTCCTTTACTTCAGCTTCAGAAAGTTGAAGCTGAAGTGTTACCAGTTCATCTCCTGTCGGTGCACTGATTTCTGTTTCAATCAGTGGTTCCTCTGGCGGTCTGGTTATAAAAAAGACCAAGGTAAATAGACAGAGAGCCAAAAGTCCCAATAAGATAAAAAATCGCCGCTTCCAAGCTTCCTTCATACGCCACCTTCTCAATTTATATACAATCCATTATAGTCTATTACACCGTCACTTGTCCCCTTTAAAATTATTTTAATAGAGGGTAGCCATGATCTAAGGGCCCACTCCCCTCGCCGAGATCAAGACTTGTGCTTAATAGTTCGTTCATGTAGCTTTTTGCAGACTTTACAGCACCAGGTAGTGCCTCCCCTTTGGCTAAACCTGCCGCAATGGCGCTGGAGAGTGTGCATCCTGTGCCATGAGTGTTTTTATTTTCAATTCGCTTGGCACAGAACCAGTGTCCCGCTCCGTCATAGAGATAGTCATTGGCATCGTGAGTAAGGTGACCGCCTTTGATAAGAACACAGCAACCATAGCGCAGGTAGAGCTCCTCTGCTGCCACCTCCATCTCCGACTCAGTCACAATGGTTCTGCCAGTGAGGGCTTCTGCGTCGTCAAGATTGGGCGTAATAAGTGTCGCCATTGGAAATAACTCCTCTTGAAGTGCTCTGATGCCGGACTTTGCCGTAAGCTCCGTTCCCGTCGTTGAACCCATGACTGGATCGATGACGATATTTTTCCCCTGATACTGCTCTAATTTCTCTGCAATGACATGGACAAGTTCGGGCGAGCTCACCATGCCGATCTTTATGCCTTTGGGTGGTAGATCTGTGAAGATGCTGTCCAGTTGCGCACCGACCATGTCCGGTGGCAGATCAAAAATTTTCTGAACGCCGAGGGTATTTTGAGCTGTGATGGAGGTGATGACACTCATTCCGTAGACACCATTTGCAAGGAAAGTCTTTAGATCCGCTTGAATTCCTGCACCGCCACTGGAGTCACTTCCCGCAATGGTCAGACATGGTACTCTCATAGAATCTTCTCAACTTCCGCAAGGAGTTTCTTGCACTCTCCTTCAATATCATCCGCACCAAAGATACCGCGGATGATGGAGACACCGGCAATCCCCGAACCCTTAAGTTCTGAGATGTTTTCGAGATTGATACCGCCAATAGCTACCGTAGGAATATCCACAGATGCTACAACTTTTGCAAGTTGACGGATGCCAATGCAGCTGGTGTCCTTGCTCTGTGTTGTAAACACGGCTCCGGACCCAATGTAGTCTACACCGGCCTCTTGCGCTCGTATGGCTTCCTCTTCGGTCTTGGCTGAGACGCCAATGATCTTCTCATCTCCCAGAAGTTTGCGCACTTCTAAAGGATCCATATCCTCACTTCCCACGTGAACGCCGTCCGCATCGATGGCAAGGGCAATGTCTACCCGATCATTGATGATGAGGGGCACATCGTAGGACTTGCAGAGTTCCTTTAATCTTAATGCCATGGCTTTAAACGCCTCGTCCTCTCGGTGCTTTTCACGATATTGAATCATGGTGACACCACCACGCAGTGCCTTCTCCACAAGTTCTTCCATGGTCAACTGACCGACAAAGGACTCGTCCGTAATGCCATAGAGTTTTAAGTCTTCTCTACAAAAAGACATAATTCACTTCCTCCTCCAGTTGTTCCGGTGTCATATGATTAATGGCATCGATGATTCGATTGCGGTACGTTGCATTACCATCCTCTGCTTTCATATGTCGCCATGCCACTTCTCCTGCGACACTCATCGTCGCTACAGCCGCCGCAGCCGCAGTGAGAAGATCTTTGGGATTAGCCGCAAGATAGGCCGTGACCAATCCTGAAACCTGACACCCAAGGCCGGTAATGGAAGTCATTTCCTCTCGGCCATTTTTAATGAGAATGGTCTGCGCCCCATTGGTGATAAAATCCACAGACCCTGTAATCACTAGGATGGTATCGTGTGCTCGTGCGTAACCTTCAAACACCTCCCGATAGACTCTGAGATGCTTTTCATCCATTAAATCTGCCTCGTGAGCATCCACGCCCTGGTTTGCCGCGTCCATTCCAACCAATGTCTTCATCTCAGAGATATTGCCGTTAATGGCTGTAAACTTCACTTGGTCTACCAGCTCGTGTATCCCCTCGGTTCTTGTCTTTGTCGCTCCCATTCCCACAGGATCCAAGACCGTCACATGACCAAGGCTTGCGGAGTGGACGCCCACCTCCACCAGTTTCTCAATCCCGTAGTACATCCCCGTGTTGATATTTAAGCCCTGAGCAATTTCAGTGATCTCTACAGCATCGACACCGTCTGCCATAACCGGACTTGCTCCGATGGCCAGCTGGACATTGGCCACATCATTGACGGTGACACTATTGGTCATATTATGAATTAAGACATTTTTCTCTCTGACATTTTTTAACGCATTGCCAAACATTTTTGCCCCTTTCAAATTGAAATCTACATTTATTATAGTTCATTTTTGTGTGAAGTTACAAAGCGAGTCGGGTATATTTTCTATTGACATCTTTTATTGAGTGTAAAAAAATAGTAATATAAGTTATCGAGAAACTGCAAAGGAGATTCTATGTTAGAAAACATGAACAAAAAGCGATGGATAGCCGTCGGAGTGGCGATACTTATCTTAGGACTCTCTGCCATCTCCTCTTCCATCAGCTCTAAATTTAATCGACAGGCCCAACTTGAGCAGTTCCAGAAGAGACTGGAGGAAAACTTCTCAAGTACGAATTTCACTGAGACAACACTCGCCGGATCAAATAAAAAGGAGAGAATCGTTGTTCTCCCCATCGAAGGCACGATTCAAGATGTGGATACCACAGGATTTAATGCACTTCCCTACAATCATCAGGCTTTCTTAAGTATGTTTGACCAAATTGAGCAAGATGACACGATTAAAGGTGTTCTACTCTATGTCAATTCTCCCGGTGGTGGCGTCTATGAATCCGCAGAAATACGCGACAAAATTCTCAAGCTAAAGAACAATACCGATCTACCCATCTGGACTTATATGGCCAATGTTGCGGCAAGTGGTGGCTACTATGTCTCCGCTCCTACAGATCACATCATGGCCTCTCCTGAGACCATTACGGGAAGTATCGGTGTCATTATGGGACACACTGATATGAGTGGTCTCATGGAAAAACTCGGCGTCCGCGACGACTCCATTGTCAGTGGTGGAAACAAGCAAATCGGCTCCACAACAAAGCCCATGACTGAAGAGCAACGCGCCATCTTACAGTCATTAATTGATAACAGTTACAACCGCTTTGTCAAAGTCGTCGCTGAAGGACGCAAGATGGATGAGGCGAAGGTTCGTGAACTTGCAGATGGTTGTATCTATGACGGCGAACAGGCACTTGCCAACGGCCTTGTAGACGAACTTGCCTTCTACGAAGATGCACTTCAAATTTACGCAGATAAACTTGGCTTAGATGATCCGGAATTCTTTCAATACACAAGTTCTGACTTGTCTTTCTTTAACGGACTCTTCCCATTCGGCGTACAAAAATCAGAATGGAGTGCCATTGGTAGCTTAATTGCTCAATTAGTGGATACCGGTCCACAACCGATGTATCTCTACGGTGGTGAGTAAAATGAACGAACACTACGACCCATTTAATGAGGAAAAAGACACACCAACAACTGAAAAAATAAAGTCAAGTGGCGTCACTCCACAGGAAAATGTACAAGTCAATGACGACAATGAACAGATCAATGATCATAACGAAGTTTTAG
>CAYFQX010000021.1:0-2692 GCA_964345405.1 uncultured Peptoniphilaceae bacterium | reverse complement strand
AAAGAGCGCAGGCAGAGGATGGGATACAGGACGGGCAAGATCCCTTTGAATTACCAGAGGAAGCTGCCAACATCTTTCAAGGTAAAAAACATCGCCCTCTCTCCCCCTATGTCGTGGCGGGATTTTGGCAGCGCGCCGTGGCGTTTGTCATCGACGCCATGATTGCCTCGGCCTTTAGTACCATCTTCACCTCTCCTGTCATGGCCATGATGGGGACATCTGATGGAATGGCCATTGCAACAGTGAAGGGATTTTTCTTCCTACTCTACTTTGTCCTCTCGACAAAAATCACCAACGGACAGACCCTTGGCAAGATGATTCTCGGACTTCGCGTGATCCATCCTGATGAAGAAAAACTTTCCTGGACTACAGTCATTGTCCGCGAGGGCTTTGGACGATTTGTGCAAAATAAAATTATGCTCATCTACATCGTCACTGCCTTCACGAACGAAAAGCAGCATCTCGTAGATATGCTCTGCGACACTTATGTCGTGAAAGAAGACATCTATACCTTAGCACAACACGCGCCGGAACTCTTCTTTCAATATTCGTAAATAATCAGAAAGCATGGGATTTCCCATGCTTTTTTATGTGAAATTCTAGTTGAGATGGAGTGCGTGCTTTTGTATATCGGAGTTTTAATACCTCGCACTTCCCCTATCACCTATAACCCATCCTCCTCACCCTATAAGTGTCAAAAAGTCCATTTTTTTACCTATGAAATTGAAAAATAAATTTTAGATAGGTAAAAAAGAGGAGAAATTGACACTTATTAGTAGGGGGTTGGCTAAGTATTGATCTCAAGATAAAAATAAGCAAAGACAGCTATCAGGGGTATCATGCATCTAGGGATGATAAAGTCATGAGCTGTCCTTACGGTCATGGCTTGTCTTTAGACCAGTTAAGGTCTATACTTTAATTAAGTTAATCTTTCCCTAATACTTACATAGTCCAAGATCAAAGTTTCATTAAGGAGGATAAGATGAATAAGAGGTTAACACGTATTTTGCTGCCTGTCGCGTTGTTTCTGATATTGATGTCTGCCACAGCTTTTGCAGGCAACGGTATTAGACTTTGGATCCATGGAGATTTTGTGGAAAGCGATGTATCCCCAGTCATTAAAAACGACCGCACCTTGGTGCCTATTCGCGTCGTCACAGAAAACTTAGGCTACAAGGTTCAGTGGGATGAAGGGACACGCAAGGTCACCGTTGAAAACCCATTCGATGGCGTGAAGTTGACGCTTTTCATCGGGAATCCTAAAGTTGAAATCACCACTTCTCCAGGTAAAACAAGGGCTGTGACACTGGATGTAGCACCTGAGATTATCCGCAATCGCACCATGGTCCCACTCCGTGGCGTTGCAGAACTCTGCGGCGAAGAGGTCTCCTGGGATGAGCCAAATCGAGTGGCGGTGGTCGGGAAGAATTATCGCCCTCAACCTATACAAAACTACGAACATCGAATCAAGGCACTTCGGGCAGAGTTTGACTACAAATCCGACCCAGATCACAGAAACATTGGCTACACTGAACTCGCCTATAAGTATGAAGAGGCTATGTCCCAAATCTTAGCCGATGAAGTCATGGACCTCATGAATAACAAGAAATTTAAGGCGACTTACCCAAGTTATGAGGACTACATCAATTACTACACAGAGACTTTAAAGAACTATCTAACCACTGTGTCTCAAGATATTGATTTTGAAGTTAGCGGCAACGACGCTCTCTGTGCAGCAGACTTTGCCATCTACGAGATCTATCGCCTGGATAAAATCTATAATCACCGCGGCTTTGATTTTGAGGACTACACTATGTATGAGGAGGTGGAACTGGCCATTCATTGGAGTCGCCTCATCTACAACAGCACCTTTGACAATTTCTTTAAACTGCCAACGGAGTACCGAAATCTTCTTGGTAAACACACCATTGTAAAAGACGAGGTTGCTGTGCATAGTGGCCCCGGCGAAGAGTTTGACGCCTTTGACACCTGCTACAGAGGTCAGAGCGTGGAGGTCTTTGATATCGCCTACGCAGACAATGAGCTCTGGGTCAATCTCTCTCCACAGAATTGGTTCTATATCAAGGCCAGTGCAATTCAATAGATAAAACAAAAACCGGCATGGAGCACTCCAGCCGGTTCTTTTTATCTATTTATAATACAAAGATCTGTGCGAATTTAAAGTAGATGATTAGTGCAATGGTATCCACGACAGTGGTGACAAGAGGTGCCGCCATGACCGCCGGATCCAGATTCAATCTCTTTGCAACAAATGGCAAGAGCGCTCCGATGAGCTTCCCTACAATGACAATGAGAATGAGGGATAAACTAACGGTAATAGCTACGCTGAGTCCACTACTTGTAAAGACCATGATGCGGATAAAGTTTGCAATGGCAAGTCCACTCCCGACAAGTAGCCCAACTTGAAATTCTTTAGACAGAACTTTCCCCAAATCATGAGGCAGGATCTCTTCAAGTGCCAGGGAGCGAATGACCAGGGTTGAGGACTGAGAGCCCGTGTTTCCCCCGGTGTCCATAAGCATGGGGATAAAGGCAGTCAACACAATAGCCGATTGAAGCAAGTGCTCATAACGCTCAATGACAATACCAGTTAGTGTCGCTGAGACCAGTAGGAAGAGCAGCCAACCAAAGCGCTTCTTCGCAAGTTGGAAGGCAGACATATCATTATAGG
>CAYFQX010000020.1:0-16880 GCA_964345405.1 uncultured Peptoniphilaceae bacterium | reverse complement strand
GGATTGATGGCGTGCGCCATGGCCTCATAGGCCTTGGGATCATGGAGAAGTTTATGAAGTTCACCCTTGATCTTTGCAGGATCTGTCCCTACAAGTTTTGCCGTTCCGGCTTCAATTCCCTCCCAGCGCTCGGTCTCTTCGCGAATGACAAGGACGGGCTTGCCGAAATACGGCGCCTCCTCCTGAATGCCACCGCTATCTGTCACCACTAGATGTGCTCTGCGCATCAGGTTTGAAAAGGGCAGGTAGTCCAGAGGTTCAATGAGATGAACGCGGTCCATGTCCTGAAAAACTTCCCTTGCAATGGTGCGCACTTTTGGATTTAAGTGGACGGGGAAGACCACTTCCACATCCTCGTTTTCAAGAACAATGTCTCGAATGCTCTTAAAAATTCGTTCCATAGGCGCTCCCATATTTTCCCTGCGATGGCAGGTCAAAAGAATCACCTTTTTGTCTTTATAATCCAGTTGATTAAGTAGCGGATTGTCAAATATGTAATCCTGACTGGTGGTGTGAGCAAGGGCATCGATGACTGTATTTCCCGTTACAAAGATCGTATTTGCATCATAACCCTCTCTTAAGAGATTGTCGCGATTTGCCTCCGTTGGCGCAAAGTGATAGTTTGCAAGAACACCTGTGAGTCTGCGATTTGCCTCCTCAGGATAGGGAGAGTAGAGATTGTGAGAGCGAAGTCCCGCCTCCACATGGCCAATTTTTACATGATGATAAAAGGCGGAAAGTGCCCCGGCAAAGACAGTGGAAGTGTCCCCTTGCACTAGAAGCACATCCGGCGCTTCCTCAAGGATTATCTCCTCCAGTCCTCTCAGACTTCGCACGACAATATCAGTCAAACTTTGGCCCGGTTGAAAGATATTTAGATCATGATCCGGGGTAATGTTAAAGATTTTTAAAACTTGATCCAGCATCTCCCGGTGTTGTCCGGTGACAGCCACCACAGACTCCACCCCTTCTCTCTGATTGAGTTCATGAACAATGGGCGCCATCTTAATGGCCTCTGGTCGCGTTCCAAATACCGTTAGAACTTTCATTTAACACTCCTTATCTTTTAGTAGTCCAATCATAAGTGCAATCACACTCACCACAGCTACAATCATAAGCGATGCAATCATTGCATTTTGCGCCGTCATACGACTGACGATATTTGCCAAGATCCCAAAGACAATGGATACGGCATACAGGCTGAGCACCGTCTGTTTTTGACTTAAACCGCGGTGAATCAATCTGTGATGGAGATGTCCCTTGTCTGCGCTGACCATGGAGCGGCCGGAGAGTTTTCGGCGCAACATGGCAAAGGTCGTGTCAAAGATGGGCACGCCCAGGATAATAATAGGGATGACAATGGTGATCATGGCCGCAGACTTCATCACACCTTCAATGGAGATGTAGGAGAGGATGAAGCCAAGGAGCAGCGCACCGGTGTCCCCCATGAAAATTTTTGCCGGATTGAAGTTGTAGGGCAAAAATCCCAGACAGGCTCCGGCTAAAATGGCCGCAGTCATGGCAATTTGCATATTGTTGTAGCGATAGGCGATAAACATCAAGCTTGTTGCGGCAATTAAAGAAATCCCACAGGCCAAACCGTCTAGCCCGTCAATGAGATTGATGGTGTTTGTAATACCCGTAATCCAAAAGAGGGTAATGGGAATGGCGAGCAGCTTGAGATAGATCAGCTGCTCCGACCCGTAAAACGGATTGGTAAAAAATCCGATTCTTGTACCGCTGATATATAAAATTGCTGCTGCAATCAGTTGCAGACCGAACTTACCCTTGGCACTGATTTCATGAATATCATCATAGAGACCTGCTCCTGCAATGATGGTTGAACCCACAAGCAGTCCGATGGTATCTGAGTTCAGCTCTAAAAAGTAAAGAGAGCTTACCACAAAGGCAATATACATGGCCACTCCCCCTGCCTGAGGAATAGGCTTATTGTGAACTCGCCGCTCGTCCTTTGGTATGTCCATAATTCCATGTTTTACATTGAATTTACGCACGAGGGGAGTGAATATAAGTGATAAAATTCCTGCCACGACAAAGGGCATCACCATAAGTTGCATACTTTCTCCTTTAACTAATTTGTTTTATTTTGTTCCAAAAAGTCTGTCACCGGCATCTCCAAGACCCGGGAGAATATAGGCGTGTTCGTTTAACTTTTCATCAATGGCTGCAGTGTAAAGCTCCACATCGGGATGAGCCGCATGGAAGGCTTCGATTCCCTCAGGTGCTGCAAGTAATACCACGGCTTTAATGTGATCGGCGCCGGACTTTTTCAAATAGTCTGTACCGGCAATGAGAGATCCACCGGTTGCAAGCATGGGATCTAAAATGACTATTTCGCGCTCTGCAATATCGTTTGGAAGTTTACAGTAGTATTCCACAGGTTCTAAAGTTTCAGGATCGCGGTAGAGTCCAATGTGTCCGACGCGAGCACCGGGAATTAAATTGAGCATGCCGTCGACCATGCCAAGACCTGCACGTAAGAGAGGGACGATGGCCACCTTTTTCCCGGAGATTAAATAGCCTGTAGCCTTCACTAGAGGCGTTTCAATTTCAGTCTCTTCAAGTGAGTAATCTCTGGTCACTTCATAGCCCATCAGTCTGGTAATTTCTGTCAAAAGTTGACGAAATTCCATGGAGGAAGTTTCCTTTTTTCTCATAATGGTCAGTTTGTGTTGAATTAACGGATGATCGCAAACAATTACTTTTGGCATATGAATCTCCTTTGTCTTAGTTTAATTCAATGGCATCGACGCGACGTTGATGACGACCGCCTTCAAACTCTGTGTTTAAAAATGTCTTGATGATGGCCTTGCACATATCAAGTCCTGTGAGGCGCGCTCCAAGGGAGAGCACATTGGCGTTGTTGTGACGTCTTGAAAGTTCTGCAGTGTAGGGATTGCTGACGGTGGCGCAGCGGATGCCCTTGACTTTGCCTGCTGCCATGCCAATTCCCACGCCGGAACCGCAGATAGTAATGCCAAAGTCCGCCTCACCTGCTGCTACAGCCTCTCCAACTTTATGTCCGTAGACAGGGTAGTCTACAGATTCTGTGGAGTTTGTTCCCACATCCAGAACTTCGTGTCCTTCCTCTTCAAGCCACGCTTTTAATTCTTCCTTCACTTTATAGCCGGCGTGATCTGAGCCCATGACTAATTTCATTGGTCTTCCTCCAGTTCTTGAATTAACTTTTCAACTTCCTCTTTAATTTCCTCTCGACTGGCCACATAGTCTGACAGTGTACCGCCAAAGGGATCTGCAATATCTCTGTCTCCAAGTCTTGCCACTTTGTGAGCATACGCTGGACACTCAACTTTTAGTTCCGTCTCCATGGCCTCGGTCATGGCAAGGACACGGTCCGCCCAGGCAAGCCACTGCTCATCCACAGTTTTTGTACTGTGACGAGAAAAGTCGATTTTTTCCTGAAGAAGCGCACCGTAGGCGCCGCGACTGATAGGATTTCCCGGAACGGCATGAAGACCGGCAGAGGTTGCCAATGCCTCGAGATTTTTATCAAAGGCCATTTCATTAAAGAGTCCCTCAGCCATTGGACTCCTGCAGGTATTACCGCTACATACAAATAAAATATTCACAGTCCCATGACCACCTTTCCACCACATGCCTTCAGTAGTCGGTTCATAATCCCCACTCCTAAATCGTGGAATTCAAAACCCTCTACAAAGATAATATCTACATTTTTATCATCACACTCTCGAAGGGAGTTGTATAGATTTTTCGCCACTTCTTCCAAGTGCTCCCGACTTCCCATATCAATGAGCACATCGGCACCTTCGTAGAGATCTTTGGTCTCGGTTGTAGCAAGGACGGCCACTTTTCTGTGCTCTTCCCGAATGCGTCGGTTCACTTCCTTGGCCACATTTTCTAAGTCTCCTGCAAATAAAATGGCCTCCGCCTTCGGTGCGTAGTGCTTATACTTTTGTCCGGGACTCTTTGGCACCATCCCTGCTTCTGCATCAATGGTACTCTTGTCCTGACCTACTTCACCAAGAAGCACTCCCAAATCCCCCTTGGCAATACTACCCGGTCCCACAATCATCGGCGGCCTCTCCGATACATCGAGAACGGTCGATTCAATGCCTCGCTCTGTCTCGCCACCATCACTGACAAGATCCACTTTTCCGTCCATATCCTTCAGGACGTGAGAGAGTCTTGTCGGGCTTGGCTTTCCCGAGAGATTGGCCGATGGCGCAGCAATGGGTACGCCGGCAGTTGCAATGAGTTTTCTTGCAATGGGGTTGGACGGCATGCGAATGGCTACCGTATCCAGACCTGCTGTAATTTCATCGGGCACAAGATCCGATTTCTCAAAAATTAATGTGAGCGGTCCCGGCCAAAACATATCCATGCAGTCCTGCGCTAGTGGCGGAATGGCCTTGACCAAATCCAGCACCTGATCCTGATCTGAAACATGTAGAATCAGGGGATTGTCCTGAGGACGATTTTTTGCCTCAAAGATTTTTTTAATGGCCTTGGGACTGAGTCCGTTGGCACCTAAACCATAGACAGTCTCTGTGGGAAATACCACAAGTCCGTCGTTTTTTATAATATCTGCTGCTTCTTGTAAATCAATATTTTCCTTATCCGATTTTGCATTGAGGATTTTTGTCTCCATGGGATACCTCCTCTTTCTAATCACTATTTTTCATTATATCACAGGTTGAATGATGATGAAATAAGACAGAAAAACTCCTTCACAAAAATACGTGAAGGAGCCCTGATTATTTCGTATGTTTTAATAAAAACGCAATCCCCATCTCCATCATATTGGTGGTGACAAGATGAGGGGTCGCCACTGCCCACTGAAACTCGAGAGCATCGGTTCTGTAGTAATCCTTGAGCTTGTGATAAAAGGCCTCTTGAACTTTTCCGTTGACATCGTGATCTTCCTCGCCGTTAATCATCATCAGCGGTCGCTCGTTAAAATGATCGAGGTGAGCGAGAGGATTGAATTTCCGAATTCCTAAAACGACCTCCGGATCCATCTTGGACTCGTCAATGAGCTCTTCAAAACTCCAGTCGTTGATGCCGTTTAGACAGAGGGCACCGCCAATGTCCGGAATGTTTGCAAGAAGTCCGCCGGCAGTCATGGCGCCCATGGAGTGACCGGCGACAAAGATGGGGCCTGAGATGGCCGCCTCTCTCCTAAAGGCCTCTGACAGGGCAGGATATTCCTTGAGATTGGATAGAATCACTTGGGGAAGTTTAGCCAGGGTGACATCCACATCCTCATAGTTCAATGTTCCTCTTTCACCGTGATAGGCTCCGTCGGCAACGAGGACATGAAAACCAAAGGAGGCGATGATATTGGCCCGAAAGAGTTGTGAAGCTCTCGAGGAAGACCAGCCGTGATACCAGATGACGCCGGGCTGTTTCCTGTCAAAATCACCATAGGATAACAAAGTGGCAGGAATGTCCCCAATCATTAATTCTTTACTTACAATTTCTTTAGCTAACATCTTCTCTCCTTTCAATGGCACACCAGTCCACCGGACTCTCACCCTTGGAAATTAAGAATTCATTGGTTCTTGAAAAGGGCTTGGAGCCGAAAAATCCTCGGTACGCAGAGAGCGGACTTGGATGGGCACTTTCAACGACGAGATGATTTGGATTATTTAAAAAACGCTTCTTACTTCGTGCATGGGCACCCCAGAGAATAAAGACAACGGGCTCCGTCTTTTCATTGAGCAGGTGCAAAATGGCATCTGTAAAAAACTCCCAGCCAATTTTACTGTGGCTGGCAGCCTGTCCTTGACGCACCGTCAAGGTGGTGTTAAGTAGTAGAACTCCTTGCTTTGCCCAGGGAATCAAGCTTCCCGTAAATTGAGTCGTGTCGCAACCCACATCTTCCTGAAGTTCCCTGTAGATATTTCTAAGGGAAGGGGGCAGAGGCACATTTTTCTTTACAGAAAAGGCAAGTCCCTCCGCTTGACCTGCGCCGTGATAGGGATCCTGTCCCAAAATAACCACTCTTGTCTCCTGAAAAGAAGTGAGTCTCAGTGCCGCCATCACCTCTTCCTGTTTTGGATAGATGACTTGCGTCTTGTACTCCTCTGCCAAAAGTCGTCTCAAGTCCTGATAGTAGGGCAGATTCATTTCCTCTGCTAAAAGTTTGTCCCAATCGTTGTGAAAAATCATTTCTTCACTCCAGTTCGTCCAAAGAGTCCTCGCCTTGGTTTGGGCGCAATAAATTTCCCAATTTCATAGGAGACATCGGGGAGGGTAAAGATAAGCACCTTGTCTCCCTCCTGAAGAACCGTGCCACCTCTTGGAATCACTTCGTGACCGCCACGCAAAATCCCCCCGATGATAAATCCCGACGCTAAGTTCAGTGAAAAGAGTTGTCTTCCCACGACCCTTGCCTCCACTTCATAGACCTGGATCAGTCCCGGTATTAAGTGGAAGGCAAAGTGACTCTTTAAATCCAAGATTCGAGTCAGCTCCTGAACCATGGAGGTGTTGATGTGAAAAGTCTCCGTAAAATATTCAATATTTAGTGACTCAACCAGTGATTTTGTCTTGGAAATGATGACGATGGTTCGCTGCCCGGCTTGACGCGCCGCCAGTCCAAAGAGGATGTTGTCGCGCTCATTTTCAGATGCGCCTACAACGCCTGTCACCTCATCCGTGCCGATGTTTTGTAAAAACTTTCCGTCCAGTCCGTCTCCTCGAAACGTCGTGATCTCAGGAAGTTTCGCCTGAATGATTCGCAGTCGCTCTCGATCTCTGTCAATGACAACGACATCCGCCTCATGGGCAAGTAGCTCCCGTGCTATGACCTCTGAAAAATCATTGGCGCCATAGAGGATAAACTTTTTTTGATCTCGGCGTCGCCATAGGGGATCGATAAAATATTTTTTCTTAAAGGCATAGACATCCCTTAGACTTCCCAGGATATAGAGCTTGTCATCGTCGTGGATGACGGTGTCTCCATTGGGCACCAGGACATTTTTCCCACGTTGAAGCCCAACCAAGTTGAGGTTTTCAAAATCCGGAATATCTCGCACCTTTGAGCCGATAAAATCCATCTCGCGCCCCACACTGACTCGACTTAAATTGAGTCTGTACTCATCAAAGACCACCGTCGGAACTCCGCTATTTTCAAAAAACAAATGACTGATCTCGTGGCTGATGGTTAGGGTCTCGTTGATGACATGGTCGATATTCAGTCTTCGTCGATTTTCCCAAATCATATGGGCAAGATCGGGACGGTTGATTTTGACAATGAGTTTGGCGTGGACAAATTTTAAAATTTGAGAGAAGAGCAGATTCATCCCGTCATCTTCACTCATAATTAAAATCATATCCGCCTCGTAGATTTCCGGGCGCTTAATGAGCTCGTCGCTGTCCTTGAGAGGAATCTTTTTAATATCAATGAGATCTTTCAGTCGCTTTGGATTTATGTCCTCTTGATGAAAGAGGATCATCTCATGGTGTCGATTGCCAATTTCATTGATAAAACTCTGAGTAAGGGGACTGATGCCAACAATGACAACTTTCACGCCTCGTCTCCTTCTTCCAATTCTTCCAGTTCTTCTTCCAATTCTTCTCGTTCATTTTCAAGGGCTTGTCTTTCCTCTTCCAGTTCTTCTCTCTCAACTTCAAGCTCTCTTCTCTCCTCTTCCAAGGCTTCGCGCGCTTCTTCCAGCGCCTCCTCCTTCATCTCTTCCTGAGCTTCTCTGAGCTTGATTGGAGTTACATCGCGCCCCTCCTTATCCACTACCTTGGTATGAAGTAGGGTTTCCTTAAATCCTGTGCGAAATTGTTCTAAGTAAGCTTTTCTAAGGCGAGTTCGCTCTTCAAATTCTTCAGGAGTCAACTTCCTTTCCTTTGAAATGGCCGCCAATTCATTAATTCGATTCAGAAGTTCTTTCATCATCTACCGCCTTTCTATCTGACAGTTGAATTCTCTTGATTTAAATTATATGATACCCATAAGTATATTTCACCCTGAAAGGAGGTTCAACGTGGAAAATTTCAAGCTACAAGTTACACGTTCCCTCATCGGAAAATTCGATTATAGATTTTATACCCAAGAGGGCACTCTCTTATACATAGGCTCCCTGGACCCACTGATCACGGAAATAGACTCCATTACAAAGGATGTCTCCCTACTTCCCTTTACCATCTACTTTGAAAGTCCCTGTGGCGAGGAGTTTTTTTCCGTCCACAAAAAGCGAGGTACTCTGCTAAAACCCGTGTCCTTTTCCATCGTCCATCCCGGCGGCCGTGCCGTCGTCACAGAGGGCAGACGATTTGAAATTCCAAACTTAATCATTAAGTCCCCTGCCGGCGACATCTTCATTGTGGGGCAAGTTCGGGATCTGTCCTTTAGTTTAAAATTGGAAGACAGGACACTTGCAGATATTCAGGCGACGCGAGAGGATGGCGGGAAATCCTATTCCATTTCCGTCTATGACACGTCCCTGCCTAAGCAGATCTATCTTGGTGCCTGTCTCATCTTAGACAATTTATACCAAGATTACTAGTCGTCCCCGAAAACTATCATTATAAATAAATTCCCTGTTTCGTTATCTTTTTTTTAGACATGGGTATATAAGTTGTTGGAGATTAATGTGAAAGGGTGGTTTTATGGCAAACAAAAGACGTATTGAAAAGACAGCGACCATTAGAGGAGATGTTTACTTAGGAGAGGGCGGCGTCATCAGCTATGGCGCAGTGGTTGACGGCTCAGACAATGAGATCCACATTGGCAACCACTCCATGATTTTAGAAAATAGCATCGTGAAAAGTACGCCGGATTTCCCCGTAGAAATCGGACAAAACACCGTCTTCGGTCACCGCTGTAAGGTGGAAGGAGCGCACGTTGGCGACTATTGCGAAATTGGAAACGGCGTGCAACTGGGCGAAAATGTCTATGTTGGCGACTTTGCCCTCCTAGGCGAAGGTACCATTATGCCACCGGGATCCAAAGTCGCTTCACGTGCAGTCATCGTGGGCAATCCCTTCCGTATGATTCGCGGACTGACCGTGGAAGATGAAGAGATGATTTTATCCATGCGCCCCCATGCTGACGGCAAGAAAGTTGAAAATACTTTTGAAAAGATCGCAACTCAAGAACCTGCCGAAGTTGAAAATGCCTGCATCGAAATTGAAGGCAAGGCACCTGAAGTTAAGGCGCCTCAACTTGGCAAGCGTGTAGAAATTGCTGGTCAAATAAGTATTGGCGAGGGCGCTGTCCTAGAGGATGATGTAAAGATTATCGGAGATAATCACGGTCCTGTCACCATTGGAGACAATGTCCATATTGGCGAGGGAACTGTCATTCACATGCTTCCCGGTCGCGAAGTGCACATTGGCGACAATGTAGAAATTGGTAAACGCTGCATCATCCACGGTGCGAAACTTGGCGACGGTGTCATCATTGAAGATGACTGCATCATCTGTGACGATGCCGTCCTAGGTGACAAAGTTCGCGTCCTTGGCACCTCACTTGTACCTCAACGCATGGAAATTGGTGCAGAAAGTGTCATCGAAGGTTATCCTATTAATTTAGACTAATCTAGACTTCTTATAAGAAAAAAGAGAGCCTGCGGAACAAATCCGTGGGCTCTCTTTGTTTATTTTTTAGATTTGTAAATTCAAAGTCAGCTCTATTCCTTTAAAAATTAATTAAAATGGTTCATTTAAATTTAGTTCAATGAATTCGATTTTGTATCTCAAATTTAACATGAAGTGTTTGCAGGTAAATTTAAGTTATAAAACTTTACAATTATTCAAGCGAAGAGGACCGGCATGGACCGGTCCTCTAGATTTCCTTGAGTTTTTTATTTTCCTCTCGACGCTTTTTAAAGAAGTCCACCATGAGTTTGGCGGCCTCCTCTTTTAGGATGCCGTGATGAGTTTCGATCTTATGATTAAAGGCCTGATACTCCGTCAAGTCCAGCACCGAACCTGCCGCGCCAAACCGTGGATTGTCTGTGGCGATATAGAGCGTATCCATGCGGCTGTTGATGATAGCGCCCATGCACATGGGACAGGGCTCTACAGTGACATACATTTCGCAGTCCAGTAGCCGCCAGGAGACCATGTGATCCAACGCCTCTTCAATGGCGATCATCTCGCCGTGAGCTAAGGCGCTCTTTTTTCCCTCAACTTGATTGTGTCCCCGCCCGATGATTTCGCCATCCTTGACAATGACACAACCAATGGGCACTTCCCCCACGTCAAAGGCAAGTTGCGCCTCTTTCAGGGCCTCTCTCATAAAATCTTCTCTATTCATCTCTGGATTCAAATCTTGCAACAAAACTCCCCTCATCTAGATGTTTGTAGAGTTCACTTCTTGAAATCTCTGCGGTAATGATTTGATTATCATCTAAAGTATCGACGATCTCCTCAGGAAGTGCGGTGCCGCGGACATAGTATCTCGCCTTAAACTCGTCGTTGGCAACTTTCACTTCAGGCTTTTCAAGGAGCGGATAGCCTCCGTAACTTGCAATATCTAAGATATCTGCCACGACGGCATTTCCGGTGGGTTCCTTTCCGGCGCCGGGTCCTTGTAGTGTCACCGGTCCAATGGAGTCCCCCTCAATGTGCACGGCGTTGATAGCATCGGGAAGTCCTGCCAGAGGATGACTTTCATCGAGCATCACAGGCACTACAATGGCAGTAAGTTTGCCACCTGCAAGCACCGCCTGGGCCACAAGTTTAATCTTACAGTTCCTGGACTTTGCCCAGCGAATATCTTCGGCGCTGATGTTTTCAATGCCTGTGACGAGGATCTCCTCTTCTCTTATTTTGCCTAGAGCCATGTTGGCAAGGATGCAGAGTTTGCGCGACGTATCCATGCCGCCTACATCTGCTGTGGGATCCTGCTCAGCATATCCCAGATCTTGCGCCTGCTTAAGTGCCACGTCATAGGAAGTGCCTTCCTTTTCCATAAGATTTAAAATATAGTTGCAGGTACCGTTGAGTACGCCGGACACTTCGCTGACCTCGTTTGTAATCAGCATCTGTCTTAGAGGTGTCAATACGGGAATCCCGCCACCGACGGCCGATTCAAAGAGGAAGGGGACGTCGTACTTTTTAGACGCCGTTTGAAACTCTTCGTAATATGCGCTGACCACGGCTTTGTTGGCAGTAACAACGCCCTTTCCCGCTGCCATGGCTTGAAGCATCTGTTCACGTGCCTGTTCCATGGTGCCGGTGACTTCCACCACCACATCCACATCGGAATTTAAAATTTCGTCGTAATCTGCTGTAAGAAGTGCCGAGTCCACACCCTCATAGCCCACTTCAAGACGCTGCGGACGTACAAAGATCTTTGTCACCTCGACGGCTTCTCCAAGTGCCTCTTGAATTTGTTTCTGTCTGTTTTCAATAATATCATAGGCCCCGCGACCCACTGTCCCAAGACCGAGTAGTGCAACTTTCATTCTTGACCTCCTTTAGTGATCCTTAACATCTTATTATACATGATCGACCTGATTTTAAATATAAAACATCCATTTAACTTGAAAAAGTTTTTAATTCTAACTCACTCGTACTTAAGCTTACCCTTTAAACCATATTTATCATTTGATTTTGTGTAAACTTTTTGCTATATTTGTAGAAACGATTTAAATAAGTAAAGAAAGGGGCTGGAACTTGAAACCCATCCGTCTAGCAATTTTAGGTGCCACCGGTTTAGTTGGTAGCACTATGTTAAGCATTTTAGAAGAAAGAGATCTACCGATTGAAGAGCTTCACCTCTTTGCCTCCAAGCGAAGTGCAGGTAAGGAAGTCTCCTTTAGGGATAAGACATTGACGATTGAAGAACTCACACCGGAGGCAATTTTAGAGGGAAAATTTGACTACATCCTCTCCGCTGCCGGCGGCGATCGCAGCAGGGAGTATGCTCCCTATGTGAAGGAGTCAGGTGCTGTCATGATTGACAATAGCTCGGTCTTTCGTATGACGGAGGGTGTGCCCCTTGTCGTGCCTGAAATTAACGGCGCAGACGCCTTTGAAAATGACGGCCTGATTGCCAATCCAAACTGCTCCACCATTCAATCTGTGGTGGCGCTGGGTCCCATTGAGGAGCACTACGGACTGAAGCGCGTCATCTACAATACCTATCAAGCCGTGTCCGGTTCCGGTCAGGCGGGCATTGAAGATTTAAAGCGCGGTCTTGAAGGTGGAGAAAATAAGCTCTACCCCTACCAAATTGCCCACAATATCCTTCCCCACATCGACGACTTCCTAGATACCGGTTACACTAAGGAAGAGATGAAGATGGTCAATGAAACTCGCAAGATGTTCCACGATCCGGATCTTAAAGTCACTGCCACTACTGTGCGCGTGCCGGTGTTCTCCTCTCATGCCGTCTCCATCAATGTAGAGACAGAAAAACCTGTGGATCTCGATGAACTTCGCAAATATTACTGCGAAACCGAGGGTATCGTCCTCTTAGATGATCCTAAAAACCTGGCCTATCCAACCTCTCTTGCCACTGAAGGTACGGACAAAGTCTATGTTGGACGTCTACGTCTTGACGACTCTGTTGAAAACGGCCTCAATCTCTGGTGTACCGCGGACAATGTTCGCAAGGGCGCCGCACTCAATGCCGTTCAAATTTTAGAACTACTGATGAAGGGCGAGGAAAATTAATCTCAAAGCTTCCCGGAATTCTCCGAGGGAGCTTTTTTTATGGTAAAATTTAATTAATCATCGAGAACTTGAGAGACTTGTGTGTTAAATGAGGAGACTGCCATGCTATTATTTAAAAACTATCTAAATACCATGGGTAAGAAATCCTTTGAGGCCCTCCCCTTTAATGAAGTGGACGCGGCTATTCTCTGCGAGCTCTCCTATATTTATTTTAAAGATCTGTTGCCAAGAGATCGGGATCCTAAAGAACCCCTAAAACTTCTAGAGGCCCGAAATCTTTGGAAGCAAACGGCAAAGGAAAAACTCCTTGCTCCGGGGGAACTCCTGCGATCCCCTGCCTACGAGCTCTTGGAACATGCAGGCATCACAAGAAGATTTCGCAATGTCACGCTGCGCTCCTACCGAGAGGTCATTGACAAGGATTTGGGCATTCAGTTTAGCGCCATGATCTTTAGCGAAGTGGAAGATTTTCTCCTCACCTTTCGCGGGACGGATTTTTACTCCGTCGGTTGGAAAGAGGATTTTAAACTCTCTTACCTACCCATCATTCCGTCCCAAGCACTTGCCAGGTCCTATCTCATGGATTATTTTGACGAGTGCCGCAGCCCCATCTCCATTGCCGGTCACTCCAAGGGCGGAAATCTTGCCGTCTATGCCGCCATCACCTGTCCCGAAAAATATCAATCCCTCATAAGGGATGTCTATAATTTTGATGGCCCGGGATTTTCTCGTGAATTGTGCCAACTTGAAAGTTACAAGCGCATGGTACCAAAAATTCACACCTATCTTCCCCAGGACAGTTTTGTCGGGATGCTACTCAACCGACTTGAGAAACCGCACATTGTCGAGTCCTCGCGTGCCGGCATTTTGGGTCACTTTCCCTTCCACTGGGAAGTGCATCAGGACCGCTTTATACGCACGGCCCTGTCAAAGCAGGCGGAGAAAAATGGCGAGCTCATGAAGGAATTTTTAAACAATTTAAGTCTGGAAGAGCGCATGGAATTTGTCGATCAGATCTTTGCACTCATCAGCCCCGAAGATCAGAGTTTTATCTTTGGCACACCTAGATACAATGCAGAGAAGCTTCGAGGGATGTTTCGAGTGATGAGACAACTCTCAAAGGAGGATCTGGAGATCCTAAAGAGGGTCATCTTCACCTTTCACGATCACAGAAAAAAATATCACAATCTGCCCTTCCCTCTGTTTTTATTTATTAATGGAGATTAATAAATCTCCATCTTACGATATGTAAATAAATTACTGTGCGCCAAGGACTTTTCTTCAGTTTGTTAGGCGCCGATTTTCTCATAGAGTTTATAAAATTAAAAATCCATGATCCTCGTCCTTGAGAATCATGGATTTTTTTAGTTTGTATGACAACTCTTTTTTGGAAGTTCCTCCGCCCACTCATAGGCCTTTGTGGACATAAAGAGTGCAAAGAATTCGTTAATAAGTGAAGCGCCACTGATGACCAATAGGATGAGGGCGCCGTACTCTTCAAAGGTCGGACTCAAGTTTTCAAAGGCAATGGCCGCTCGAGATAGAGATACGCCGATGTGAGGCAGGAGAGTAAATCCAAGATATTTTTGAACCGTCTCAGGTGCACCTGACAATTTCCCGCCAAATTTAGATCCAAAGTAAGTGCCGAGGATGCGGGCGATGATATAGGCAAAGACAAGTGGCAAAGCGCCTAGGAAAGACACGGGATCCAGTCTTGCCGCCACATTCACCAATAGCACCATCAGCGCCATATTGTAGAGTGGATCGTAAGACTTCACTTCCTCCTGAGAGTGAATGTTCACAAAGACACCTGTAAATACAAGTCCCACAAAGAAACTATCCAGTGCCGCAATATCAAAGAACGTTTTCCCCACCCACGCACAGAGGAAGGCGGTGATGATGACGGAGACGCAAAACAGAGGCATCTTTATATTGGTCTCCAGTTTCTTTGGAATGATAAAACCTGCAACCAGTCCCATAACTACGCCAAGGCCAATGGGCGCAAATAAACTGATGACCATTTGTGAAAGGATGGAGCCGCCACCACCGAGGAGCACTGTTTGTGCTACGGAAAGACTTATGTAGAAGATGATGAGGTTGACCACTTGGTTGATTGGAATGGACAGTGCCGTAATTTCAGAGAGCGGTCCCTCGGCGCCACACTCCGTAATGACACCAATGGTCGGGCCCGGCGCCACAACTGTTGCAATGGATGCGAGAACTAGCGCTAAAACCACGGGAATATCCATGCGATTAAAGATAACAACAAAGATCACAGCAATGAGTCCATAGATACAGATGCTCTTGATAATTTCAATGACAAAGAGCTGCTTGCCGCTTCGTTTTATACTTGCCCAGACCAATCCCTGACCGACTAAAATGCCGACAAATGCCTTCACTATGGTATCGATATAGAAAAACCATTTTGTCTGCATCGTCGTGTAGGGCAATAGATTGATTACATTTGGACCAATAATAATGGCTGAGATGACCCAGCCGATCACCGGGGGAAACCCAAGTTTGTTGACCAGTTTACCTGCCATATAGGCGATGAAAAGCACCAGCAGGTATTGAATATAGACCATCGATCTCACCTCTTAATTTAATTTTTAAGTTATGGCTTGCATATGTAGAAAGCTTCGTTATTCCTCCAGGGCCTTCTATTTTTTCTTTATCCTTTATGAAAAGCATGGTATAAGTGGGCTGATTAAATTGATGTCCACTCCTTTTCCAAACTGTTATAACACTTCATCCCCTTGATCTTTATATTTTTTAACTGAATTTGTAGGGTCGTCCATATTTAAAATATAACTCGTTTTACTAAATCGTTTTCATATAGTCTATTAAAATAACCCTCCATCACTGCTATTTACATGGGCTAAATTTTATCATCCAGTGCATTTTCCGCTTATTAACTGCACTTTATACAGTTATTTGATTAAAACTTTAAAACTACCGGACAAATCTTTAGTTTAAGATGTTGGTTTTCATAATTTTCCAATGGAGTAGATAAAAGTGATCTTGGGTTTTGTGTGTTTATTATATCACAATCTGTTTCGCCGTCTACTTGTGTTTCCCAAAAGAGTAGATTGTTATTCTATAATGGAATGTTTATATTATTTATATAAATTAAAAATACTATAAACTTGTATAATACGCATTTTATATAGGATATTTTGTAACTTCATCCTGTACATTCTATTATTCTATTGTAGAATATATATCTGGAAGTTTCTTCATAAAACCCATTTTTTCTTTTGACCTATGCTATACTGAGTTTGACAAAGGAAAGACATAGCAATAGGCAAACGATTTTCTTTCTGAAATACTGCTCTTTCTTCGACAATGCATCCAATACTTAGGATGCCATTTAATTGCAGGACATCGTATTTATTGAAAGGAATGGTCAACTGCCACACTCAGTCTTCCATTAATTACCAAATTACCAAAATTTATTAGGAGGAATGAATCATGACAAAACCAGGCGTAAAGTATGAATTTAAAGAGCATTTAATTGAGCGTCAAGCGAAAAATGAAACGGCGATGCTAAAGGAATTCCATGCAGGAAATTATACTATGGAAAATCCGCTGATCAAGTACAATCCTTACATAGTGAACGAACTTTCAGCAGTGATGCTGTTTAAGACTGAAGAGCCAACGGCAATCACCCTTCGCGTCGTAGGTAAGACAAAGGAAGCGGATCAATATCAATCCTTCCCTGTAAATACAGAGCACGTACTTCCAATTGTCGGTCTGTACAGTGATTACGAAAACAAAATCGAAGTCTATCCATGGCAAAAGCCTCATCTAAAGGTCACCCACACCATCAAGACTCCGGAAGTTCACGGCCAAGGTCTCATTGAAAAGATGGACACGACGGCAGCTTACCTTCAGGATCAAGTCATGCTACTGTGCCCTGCCACTTCTGAACTTGGATTTGCCGTAGACTACGCAGGGGATGCACGTCTAAACTTTAGCGAAGCACTGCTTTGGGACTGTAAGAAACTTGAAAATGGAAACTATATGATGGCTTCTGAGCGTGTTGTCAACATGCCTTACTTCATGTCCGGACTGTACGAGTTTAGCCCGGTTGGTAAGATCTATAAGGAATACCGCGTACCTCACGGCTATCACCACGACTTCCACTTCAATGCCGAAGGCGACATCCTTGCACTGAACTGTAATGCTGAAAACGGAACCGTAGAGGACCGCATGTCGGTTATCGATAGAGAAAC
>CAYFQX010000019.1:16486-18080 GCA_964345405.1 uncultured Peptoniphilaceae bacterium | reverse complement strand
ATTGCAATCTACTTATACAATTACTCCGGTACTTTTTATAGCACCTCTCTTTATTATTGTCAGTGCCTACAAGAAGATACCTGCCATTCCATCTCTCTTAATGGCGACGGGTATTGGTGGCGCACTTGCTTTTATCTATCAAAATACAAGCTTAGTTGAATTTTTAAATGTGCTACTTGATGGTTATGTTGCAGAGACCAATATGGAGCTGGTTGACAAGCTCCTGACTCGTGGTGGCGTCAACGGTATGATGTGGACGATTTCTCTCATTATCTTTGCTCTATGTTTTGGCGGAATCTTGGAAAAAGCACGCTTTACCGATACAATTTTAAGTAAAGTCATTAAATACATAGATTCTGTAGGAAGTCTAGTGACAACGACAATTATTACAGGGATTGCCTGTGACTTTGTGTTGACAGATCAGTATCTTGCAAATATTATTCCCGGTCGTATGTTTTATAAAGTTTACGATGAGATGGGGCTGGAACGCTACTATCTGTCAAGAACTCTTGAAGATGGCGGATCTCTATGGTCACCAATGTTTCCTTGGAACGGCTGCGGTGCCTATCAGGCTGCAACTTTAGGGGTTGCAACTTTTGCTTACTTCCCCTATGCATTTTTAAATTTAATTAATCCGATTGTTGCAATTATTATGGCCTATGCCGGCATTTTCGTCTTTAGAAAAGGAGACGAAAAACATAAATTCTAAACAAAAAGCCTCAAAGTATGAACTTTGGGGCTTTAATATTTGTATTAAAAGAAATAGTAGAGTGCCAGGTTACTTCCAATGGCGCCAAGGACACAGACGATGACGGGCTTTTTAAACCAGGCGAGGATGCCTGCTACGATTCCGCCGACAATGCCCATCTCCATTCGATTGGGATTGATATAGAGTATGCTTGGAAAGATAAGGGCGCCGAGGACGGTGTAGGGAATTAAGTTTAAAAATCGCTTCATTCGCGGACTAAATTCCCATTTGGAGACAAACAGAGCCGGCAGGGCCCTTGTGAGATAGGTGGCCAGTCCCATAAGTAAGATGAGTAGGATATAATTAGTTTCCATAGGATGCTTCCTCCTTTTCAAGTAGTAAGACGCCGACATAGGCACCTACCAGCATGGAGATAATAATGGACCAACTTAGGGACAAGAATAAGTGCAGCAGATAGTTTAATACGGCGGTAAAGAGGACAATGACCACCAGGGGTCGTCTGCTGCGAACACTAGGCACGAGAATGCCTAAAAATGCGGCGTAAAGTGCAATGGCAAAGCTGTTGGAAATTATAGGGGGCAGGACATCATTGAGAGTCACACCTACAATGGTCATTCCAACAAATGTGACATAGATCATGGTATTGATGCCGATAAAGTAGGCATAGGATTTATTTTCAGAGAGGGAAAAGATGGCAAAGGATTCGTCTACCAGGCCGTAGGAGGCAAAGAGTTTTTTCCCCAAGGATTCATCTTTAAAGTACTGCATGATGGAACTGCTCATGATGATATGTCTTAAATTAATTAGAAAAGTTCCTAAGATAATGGTTGAAAAACTCGCACCTTGAGCAATGAGATTGATCCCCATCATCTGAGAGGCGCCGGC
>CAYFQX010000019.1:8249-16401 GCA_964345405.1 uncultured Peptoniphilaceae bacterium | reverse complement strand
GTCATAAAGATTAGATAAGAGGTGATGCCCTATGACTCGAGTACTTGTTGCCATGAGTGGTGGCGTGGACAGCACAGTCACTGCCCTACTCCTTAAAGAGCAGGGCTACGAATGTATTGGCGCAACAATGAAACTTCACAACTATAAGACGGCTCAACCGGATAAGGTCACTTGCGGCGGTGCAGACGACATTGAAGATGCACGTGCCGTAGCTGAAAAACTTGGCATGGACTACTATGTCTTTGACTATTCTGAAAAATTCGACGAAGCGGTCATTCAATATTTTGTAGAAACTTATGAAAAGGGATGGACGCCCAATCCCTGCATTCGATGCAATGAATTTTTAAAATTCGGCCTGCTCTATGAGAAGGCGCAGGAACTTGGCTGTGACTACATTGCCACGGGCCACTATGCGCGCATTGAAGAGCGAGGGGGCCGGTTTATTTTAAAAAAGGGCGTCGATCATGAGCGCGATCAATCCTATGTGCTCTATAGTTTGACTCAGGATAAACTTGCTCACACCTTACTTCCCCTTGGGGGTTTGACAAAGGACAAGGTGCGTCAGCTTGCAGCGGATGCCGGATTTACCAATGCAAGTAAACCGGACAGTCAGGATATCTGTTTTATTCCAGACAAGGACTATGTGCGCTTTATTGAAAAATATGATGATCAGGAGTTTGAACCTGGAAACATTGTGGATCGTGAGGGAAATGTCGTTGGCAGACACAAGGGCGCCATCGGCTACACTACCGGTCAGCGAAAGGGACTGGGACTTGCCCTAGGTTATCCCGCCTATGTCCTCGATAAATCCATGGAGGAGAATACAGTCATCGTCGGCCCGAATGAAGCACTCTTTCACAATGGACTTCTTGCCGATCGCTGGAACTGGGTTTCTGTAGATGGCATTGAGGAACCGATGAAGGTGGAAGTTCGTACGCGACACCATCAGGTGGAAGCAGAGGGAACATTGTCTGTAAAGGGCGATGAAATTAAAGTTAGCTTTGACAAGCCGCAGCGCGCCATTAC
The DNA here is from genome assembly GCA_964345405.1 of uncultured Peptoniphilaceae bacterium. Taxonomy (GTDB): domain Bacteria; phylum Bacillota; class Clostridia; order Tissierellales; family Peptoniphilaceae; genus CAYFQX01. The sequence goes on along the minus strand of CAYFQX010000019.1, from coordinate 15,375 downwards.
CTGTGGCCAAACGGTAGTTTGCTATCAGGGTGATGAGATCATTGGTGGCGGTCAGATTATCGAAGTCATTGATGAATAGGTAAAGTCTTCACTTGAAGGTGGAGATTTTTTATTTTTATCTCGATAAACTCACCAATAATAGGGAATGGGGTATAATAGACTTACATTACAATTGTGAAAGGTGATAACTTATGATCATTGAAGCAAGTACCCTGAGAGGAAGTATAAATGCACCCGATTCGAAATCCCATGGACATCGAGCTTTTATACTTTCTGCACTGGCAAATTCATTTACAACCATTCGATTCAACAGTCCACTATCAGAGGATTTGTTAGTGACACTGATGGCGCTTAGATCCATTGGTGCCGATGTCTTCATGGGAAGTCATGAAGTAGTCATTACACCAATTAAGGCAACCCCTGCCTCTGCATCTATAAATTTTGTAGAATCCGGTTCCAGTTTACGGATGTTGCTGCCGGTAATTGCAGCCCTTGGCATTGAACTTGAAGTTACCGGCGAGGGAAAACTTCCAAGTCGTCCTCTGGAAGATCTGATGAAGTTAATGGAGGAGCACGGTGTGATTTTCTCCTCGCGAACACTTCCCTTTAAGATGACGGGAAAACTCACCGGAGGCAAGTGGAAAATTCCCGGGGATGTGAGTTCTCAATACATCTCCGGACTTCTCATGGCGGCAGCTGTCGTTGATGAGCCCGTTGAAATTGAACTGACAAGTGAGTTTCGCTCTCCCGGTTATGTAGAGATGACAAAGGATGTCATGAGAGAATTTGGTCTCACAGTTGAGGATGGAAAAGTCAGTGGCGAGATTATCACACCGGGCAGCATCACTCTGGAGGGAGATTGGTCCGGCGCGTCCTTTTATTTAACTGCCGGCGCCATTACCGGTCCCATTACCGTAGAGGGACTGGACATGAATTCCAATCAACCGGACCGAGCAATTGTAGATATTTTACGGGACTTTGGCGCCAATGTTCAAGTCAGAGAAGATGAAATTACCGTCTCTCCGGGACTCATTCGAGGTCAGGAAGTTTCCATTAAGCCCTATCCGGATCTATTTATGCCCGTGTCCGTACTCGGCGCCTATGCCCACGGCACGACTTCAATTAAAGACGCCTCCGTCTTGCGAAGGAAGGAAAGCGACCGTTTGGAAGCGATGGAGAAGGTCCTTGGAGACTTTGGAGTTGAGGTGGAAGCGGGTGAAGATTTTCTTGAAATTACCGGGGGAAATTTAAAATCCGCACACAGTCAAAACTTCAATGATCACCGCATTGCCATGGCCATTACACTACTTGCCATGGCTCAGGGAGGATCCATGGATCACCCCTATGTCATTGGAAAGTCCTATCCCGAATTTTATGTTGACTTTATAAACTTGGGAGGCAAACTATGGGATCCAGCTTCGGAAAGAGAGTAAAGATTCAAATTTTTGGAGAAAGTCACGGCCCGGCCATTGGCGGCGTCATCGACGGTTTGCCAGCAGGCGAATTGATTTCCATGGATGCACTCAGTGTCTTTATGGAAAGGCGTAGACCCGGAAAAACTAAGACTTCCACTTCACGAAGAGAAGCAGATGAAATTAAAATTCTCTCAGGTCTTAAGAATTTTACGACAACGGGGGAGCCCGTTGCCATACTCATTGAAAATAGAGATGCAAGTCCATCTGACTACGACAATATAAATTTAACGGCCCGCCCCGGTCATGTGGACTATCCTCTCTATGTGCAGACAGAGGGTCACGCGATTCTTGAGGGCGGCGGGCACTACTCCGGAAGATTGACGGCGCCCATCTGCGCCCTGGGAGGCATGGCGCTTCAAATTTTAGAAAAAAGAGGCATCGCCATTGGTGCTCATATTTTAAAAATCGGCACCATTGAAGATGAGGCCTTTGATGGGATTGACTTAACGAGTGAGGAGCTTTTAACCGTTAAAAATAAAAAATTCCCCGTCCTTAATGACCACAGGGGAAAGCTTATGACAGATGAAATTTTAAAGGCCAAGAGCGAAAAGGATAGTGTCGGCGGCGTGGTTGAATGTGCTGTCTACAGACTGCCTGTGGGGATTGGCTGGGGCATCTTTGATAAAGTGGAGAGTCGTCTCAGTCAGGGAATTTTTTCCATTGGCGGTGTCAAGGCAGTTGAGTTTGGCGACGGATTTGAAGCTGCAAATTTACTGGGCAGCGAGCACAATGATGAATTTATAATTTCCGATGGCAAGGTCAAACTAAAGACCAATCATGCCGGTGGACTTCTCGGCGGCAAAACTACGGGGATGCCACTGATCTTTAAAGTGGGATTTAAACCGACGCCGACCATTGGTAAGCGCCAGGACTATTTAGATCTTGAAAGGATGCAAGTGGTTACAAAAAGCCACGGCGGGCGCCACGATCCGTGTATTGTCCCGCGGGCAGTTCCCGTAGTGGAAGCAATGACAGCTATCGTGTTACTGGATATGATCTTGGAGGGATGTCATGAATTTTAAAGAGGCGAGACGAGGCATTGATGAGATCAATCGTGAGATGCTTAAGCTACTACTAAAGCGCAACGAGCTTTCAAAAGTAATTGCCAGGGAAAAGAAAGAGCGTGGCCTAGCCATTGAGGATCCATCGCGCGAAGAAGAAATTTTAAAGGCCATGGTTGAGATGTCTCCCGAACATCATGAAGAGATAGAGACTTTTTTTAAATGTCTCTTTGAACTGTCAAAAGAAGTTCAGAGAAAAGAGGTGAATGAAATGAAAGATAATCATCAAAACATCGTACTCATTGGGATGCCAGGCGTGGGAAAGACGACCGTTGCAAAAATTCTCCATGAGCGAACCGGCAGAACTCACTACGAAGTGGATCGTGAAATTGAAGAGAATATGAAGATGGGAATTCCTGAAATTTTTGAAATTTATGGCGAGCAGGGTTTTCGTCAATTTGAATCGGCCATGCTTTCAAAACTTTCTGACAAGGAAGGGGTCATCATCGATACGGGAGGTGGCGCAGTCACTACCGTCTGCAACCAACCCATGATGCAAAAAAACGCACGCATCTACTGGATCAAACGGCCTCTGGAAGAACTTGCCACGGAGGGACGCCCTCTTTCTCAAGGAGGCATTGAAAGACTTCGTGAGATTTACAAAGTGAGAGAGCCCATGTATCAAAGATTCTGTGATCTCGAAGTTGAAAATACGACACCGGAAGCTTGCGCCGATGAAATTCTCGAGGATTTTTACGGTATTTAAAGTATAAAAAAAGAGTCAGCTTAATACCAAGCCGGCTCTTTTTTAATCAATGGAATTAATATTTTTATTAAAATCTTCAAAAAATGCCTCAGGTTCGTCGTGGAATATAAGTGTTCCCGATTTATCATAGGTTGTAAGCACCGGTGGCACTTTATAAAACTGCATCATATCATTGAGTTCTACAGAACTTAAATAGCGATTGAGATTTCCGTAATAGATAAAGATTGGTGCTTGAATGGATTTGATGAGATTATTTCCAGGCATCTCATCACGTGCTTCAGATGTGATATTAAACTTTGCCAGGGCAGAGAGTGCATCAAAATAGGCGCGGTTACTAAAGATGGCATCCAATTCAGTCGTTAAGAGATTTTTATCAGGTTTTTGAATATAATAATAAGTCATTGTAAGAATGCGTTTAAAAAAGTCTCGATCGCCCTCTACCAGTGCCTTCATAAAGGGCACGCCGTAGATTGGGTGTTGTCGAAATTCAATGGGATTATCAATACTTGGCGATTCTAAATTTCCAAAGTTCGCATGAAAGGAGCGTCCCTGAGGTAAGACGGGAGAAATTAAATGTATGGACTCAACAAGCTCAGGAGCTTTGGCAGCCACGCATTGGATAATGGCCGTGCCGCCCTCAACGCCGATCAGATGAACCTTCTTTAAATTCAATGCATTGATAAAAGAGATCACATCCTCCGCCCAAGTCTCGTAGTCGCGACAGCGCCTGTTGTAACTACTCTTGCCAAACCCCGGCAGACTCAAGACGATGATGCGGTAGTCGTCAGGAAAATAATCTTCAATGCCCTTATAGATATAACCGCCAACTAAATTGCCGTGAATAAAGAGCAGCGTCTTGCCGTCCGTTTTCGTGTCAAAATAGCTGATGGTCTCTCCTATATCCAACTCAACGGTTTGATTCATCCACTCCATCATTTCCTCCTTTCTTAAATGAGCACTTTAAATTTTACACAATTAAGTTATACCCCTTTTCAATAAAAATAAATAATTATTTAGTGAAATAATTATCAAGTATTTGTTTACAATTTTTTTATGGGATCGCTTAAAACCGGAAAGATGGGGTGAAAAAGTTTTAAAGGTAGACATTGGTTTAGATGTCTAATATAGAGAGAAGGGAAGAATTTGCCGCTCTCTCAGGTCTTACCTTTCGCATGAGAGAAAATGCCATGGGCCTTGCAAGTATCTGTCTTCTTGGAACGGCTGCCATGGTGCTTATTTCCAGTGCACTGGGTCTTGGCATGTCTGCAGAAAGTATTGTCTCAAAGGCTATGCCGCGAAATTATCAATTCAAGGCATATATTACGGAAAAAACTTCTGAAAATCCCGGAGATATAATCGAGGGGGAAATTAAAAATAAAAATATTGACACTCAAGATCTCATTAAACTTCAGAGTTTAAGTGCCTTTGTAGGGGAGGAAGATGGCAAAATTCAAGTATCGTCTATCAATGTCAATGACATTTCTGATGAGGAACGTTCACTGTGGATCTTGCCGGAGCCCATTGTGAAAGAGAATAGACTTGAGGATGGACAGGCCATCTACTATAACAATCATCCCGATCATCCCCTACCCTTTGAACTTCAAGTGGGAGGTGAAAATCTCCAGTTGATCCCGGCAGATGAAGAATTTAAGTACTACGACTTTCTCGGACAGGAGACACGCTCCTTTATAGAAAGTGACTATCTTGTTGTCAGCGATGCCATGTATGAAAAACTTGGCGAGAAACTTCTGGCTGAGGGCTGGACGGAAAATGATAATTTTTACTTTGAAAGTGATTCCAATCCGAAGGATATTGAAGCCGGTGCGAAAGCGATAGACGCACAGCTTACGGCAAAGGACCTTGGCTATTTAAAATTTATCGATGGCAATAAACTGCGCACCGATTTTCACATTCTCTACGGCGGTCTGTATTTTGTGGGGATTTTCCTCGGCATCATCTTTATCTTTGGCCTGGGGCTTGTCATCTATTACAAACAGTTGACAGAGGGCTATGAAGATATTCGCCGATTTGATATCATGCAGAAAGTGGGCATGAGTGAGCCCTTGGTGCGCGAAACCATCAAGACGCAAGTGCGCACGGTGTTCTTCTTGCCACTAGGCGTTGCCATTGTTCACATCATCGTTGCCTATCCTATCTTAGGTCGAATGCTCTCCATGTTAAACTTGAGAGAACCCGGGGCGCGGATGCTCAGCATGGCCATTGTCATCCTTGCATTTATTATCGTCTACAGCCTCATCTATAAACTCACTTCCAAAGTCTACTATCATATCGTCAATCGCAACAGGAGATGAGAGGCGTAAATTTAAAAGAGTATGAAATGTATTCATACTCTTTTTTGTTTCAATAAAAGGGGAGATGTCTTTGATCTTCCCTTTCAAACTTTTTTAAAAACTAATTGCGCTTAGATCAATGGGATCCACTCGAGATCGTCCAAGTTTGATTTCCATCGAGATTGTCCATCTCTTTATTTGAAACATTTGTCCTGTTATATCTTGTAGTGGCTAAAACATCATAGTCATTTAGATTCTTTCGATCCTCGCTGTAGATGTATAAATTAAATTCAGATAATCGAGATCCACTTCAGTATTTATCGCTGATTTATCCATAAACTCCACCGTAATGAGCTCTTGAAACTTAAGTACCAGCGCATTCATTTCCTCCGGCTCCAGCTTGCCATCATAGACTAATTCCGCCCTTAGTGAGGGTCTTTGAAAGTAAATCTTCAAGTTCTCTACCCTTGGATTTGAATTGTAGATGGAATCTGTGAATTCTAGAATCTCTACTCTCTTTTCTCTACTGCACCCTACTAAGTTGAATAATGAAGAAATAAAAGTAGTCCAAGAAGTAAGTTTTTTCTCTCAATCATAAGCGTTCACTTCCTTTTTAATGACTTGAAAATACGATACAATAGAGGAAGGAGGGGTTTTATGGATCCAATGGAATTTATTATAGAAAATCACATCCTGTCTTCAGGGTCTTGTGAGACACAAGCGTCCCTTGCAGAGAGTGCTCAGTTACTTGAAATTAAAAAGGGAGAACATCTCTTTCACGACAAGGAGCCGGTGGATCGACTATATTTTGTCGTCGAGGGCCATTTTACTCTCTATAAATTAAATAATTTGGGAGAAAAGCGCATCATCTTTATCCTGGGCAAGGGAAATCTGCTCAATGATAGTGTCCGACCAAGTCTCACCACCTCTGTCAGTGCCAAAGCCTTTAACGATGGGAGAGTCCTAAGTATTCCAAAGAAAACCATGCTGAGTTTAATGGAAAAAGATCACAAACTCACCATGGCCATTCTCGATACCATAGAACACAAAGTGCGCAGACTTCACAGACAACTTAAAAACAGTTCCGGATCCATTCGCATGGACAGGCGCCTTGCTGCCAAACTTTGGAAACTCTCCAAGGACTACGGCGTGGAAACAGATGAGGGGATTTGCATTGATCTGGACTTAACTCATCACTTCATTGCCGATCTTTTGGGAACAAAGCGAGAGACCATCAGCCGCCAAATGAAAGTATTGACCGATCTTGGTCTCATTATAACTTCAAAAGGCCAAATTATCATCCCTTCCAGGGAAGATTTAATGGAATTTTTCCAAGGTTTGTGATTAAAATCACGGAGAAGCAAGAACAATCCTGATATGATCATATCAATGACATATGCATTCTCTTGAGGAAAACGAATGCATACCTAATCACCAGGGATTAGTTGGATGTTTATTATTTAAAATAGGAAGGGACGTGTTGACATGGGATTTGTCTTGTCTGAGACCGGATTTAATTCGCTGCTGGATGCATTGTCAAAAGACTATATGCTTTTTGGTCCAAAGCGATTTGAAGGTGAGCATGAATTTTCA
>CAYFQX010000019.1:3773-8239 GCA_964345405.1 uncultured Peptoniphilaceae bacterium | reverse complement strand
TCAGACCTGGACTCCATTCGCTATGGAGAACTAAATGATTTAAGTGAGCTGGAACTGGTAGAAAAATCACAATTTTCCTTTAAGGATATTTTAATTCCAATTAGTGAGACTTTATTTTACTTTACAGAGGACCGCGTGTTGGAGGCAAATATTCCCTACGAGCAGGAAGTACTTGTCTTTTTAAGATCGTGTGACATCCATGCGGTAAAGAGTTTAGATGCCATCTATCTAAAAAATGGCTATGAAGATCCATATTACAAACGCCTCAGAGAAAAGATTAAATTTGTACTTATTGGCTGTGAAAAGGCCTTTGAAAATTGCTTCTGTATCGACATGGGAACGAACCAAGTGGACAACTATGTCTTTAGTTTGGACCGCAAGGACGGCGAGTTTTTCTGTAATGTCAAGGATGACGAATTTGAAGCACTATTTGAGAACTACGCCGATCGCTGTCAAAATGTGGAGCCGCAATTTGTGCGCGAAACGGTTAAAAAAGTGAAGGTACCTCAAAATGTCGATGGAAATTACGTCGCCATGAGTGATATGTGGGACGAGTACGATGCTCGCTGCATCGCCTGTGGTCGCTGCAATTTCTCCTGCCCAACTTGTACCTGTTACTCCATGCAGGACATCTTCTACCGCGACAATCCAAAGAGTGGCGAGCGTCGCCGCGTCTGGGCCTCCTGTATGGTGGATGGTTTTACCAATGTTGCCGGTGGCGGTCAGTACCGCATTAAACATGGTCAGCGCATGCGCTTTAAAGTGCTTCACAAGATTCACGACTTTAAACTGCGCTACCGATTTAACATGTGTGTTGGCTGCGGTCGTTGCGACGATGTCTGTCCGGAGTATATCAGTTTTTCAACAGCAGTCACTCGCGTGGCAGAGCTAATGGAGAATAGACCGAAGGAGGCAGAGAGTCATGATGCATAATGAATATCTTCCATATCCATCAGAAATAAAAGAGGTTATCAAACATACCGAAATCGAATATACTTTCCGCATGGAATTTAAGGGAGAGGTCAAGCCGGGTCAGTTCTTCGAACTTTCCATTCCCAAGTATGGAGAGGCTCCCATCTCTGTAAGCGGTATTGATTCACAAAATGGAACAGTGGATCTCACCGTGCGCCGCGTCGGTCGCGTCACCGATGAAATTTTTGAAAACTATGTAGGTGATAAGCTCTTGATGCGCGGACCCTATGGCAATGGATTTGACATTGACATCTACAAGGACAAGGAGCTACTTATTGTTGCCGGAGGAACGGGACTTTCTCCGGTAAAAGGTGTCATCGATCACTTTGCAGATCATCCCGAAGAGCGCAAGAGCATGACAGTAGTTAGCGGATTTAAATCACCTCAAGACATCTTATTCTTTGAAGATCAGGCGCGCTGGCGCAAAAATTCTCGCGTCGTCTTAACAGTGGACCAGGAGCGCGGCGACTTTGCCTGTGAACTGGGCATGGTCACTGAGCACATTCCGGGACTTGACTTTGAAGATATTGAAACCGCCGTTGCCATCGTCGTTGGACCACCTGTGATGATGCACTTTACTGTGCTTCAACTCTTGGAGCTTGGCTTCAAAGAGGAAAACATCTGGGTATCGCAAGAACGTAAGATGCACTGCGGTATTGGAAAATGCGGTCACTGTAAAGTAGACAAACACTACATCTGTATTGACGGACCGGTGTTTAACTACACACTGGCCAAGCACTTTATTGATTAGAGAGGTGAATGAGATTGAGTTTAGATATACATGCCGGTAAGTTGAGAAAGAACGCTTGGCGCGTAACTAAAAAGCGCAACATTGGTGCGTCACGAGTCCGCGTTCCAGGTGGTAACATTCAAGCTCATTTACTGGGTCAGATTCAAGAAATTGCTGAAAAATACGGAGACGGGACGGTTCACATCACCTCTCGTCAGGGATTTGAAATCAAGGGTATTCCCTTTGAATATGTAGATGAAGTCAATGAAATGCTCCAGCCGATTATTGAGGAGCTTGAGATCAATCAAAAGGATCCGGGCACAGGATATCCTGCCAGCGGAACGCGCAATATCTCCGCCTGTATAGGAAATGAAGTCTGCCCCTATGCCTGCTACAATACGACAAAGTTTGCAAAGAAGATGGAAGATGCCGTCTTCCCAAATGATCTTCACTTTAAGATTGCCTTTACTGGATGTCCTAATGACTGTGCCAAAGTTCGCATGCAGGACTTTGGAATCATGGGCATGACGGAGCCTCAACTAGACGAGAGTCGCTGCGTCAACTGTGGTGCCTGCGAAAAGTACTGCCGCGCAAAGTCTGTCGAAGCTATTGAAATTGTCAACGGCAAACCCGTTCGCAACAAGGAAAAATGCGTTGGCTGCGGTGTCTGCGTTGTCTACTGTCCAATGCGTGCCTGGACAAGAAGTAAGGAAAAGTACTACCGCCTTGTCCTCTTTGGACGCACCGGTAAACAAAATCCAAGACTGGGTCAAGATTGGATCAAGTGGATTGATGAAGATTCCATTATTAAAATTGTCACCAACACCTATGACTATGTGGAAAGATACATTGATAAAAATGCCCCTGCCCGCAAGGAACATGTGGGCTACATTGTCGATCGAACCGGATTTTACACTTTCCAGGAATGGGCACTGAAAGATGTCAATCTGCCTGAAAAGGCCGTCATCTACTCGCCACTTTACTGGGGCGGCATCTACAACGAACCAAATACACTGCGAAATAAACTGCGCTATTAATGTGTTGAAAGTAAAGAGAGATCTCAAATGAGGTCTCTTTTTCTTTATGGAATTCACATTATACCTACAAGGAATAAACGCAACGTAAATATGAGTATATTTAGATAAAATTAACGAAAGTTTTGTAATAAATACATAAAGAATCCGTTTTCCCAAAAGTGTGAAACAGGATTAAAAACGCTAAAGTATATGAATTTACTTAGCTATGAAAATAACTGCAAGGCCAATGAAAAAAAGGAATAACGGTTTGACAGTGCTAAATTACCATGTTAGACTAAAATTAATCAAGAATGTTAGTTATTTGACAACCATTTCTTCCAAGGAGTTTACCGCCTTGGAATTGACTAGTTTAAGATAAATAAGCGCAAGGAGGAATACTTTGAAAGTACTTATTATCGGTGGAGTAGCTGCCGGAACAAAGACAGCTGCCAAGTTAAAACGAGAAGACCGTAACATTGATGTGACCATTATTACTGAAAGTAAAGACATCTCCTATGCTGGTTGTGGACTACCCTACTATGTAGGTGGTGTCATTGAAGACAAGGAACAGTTGATTGTTAACACACCGCAATCGTTTTCTAATTTGACAGGTGTGGAAGTACTGACCGAGATGAGAGCTGTCAAGGTCAAACCAGAAGAGAAGAAAGTCGTTGTGAAGGATTTGGCGAAGGATGAGGAAGTGGAAATGGGCTATGACAAACTTGTCATTGCTACCGGCGCATCACCGGTCAAACCACCATTGGAGGGATTGGATCTTGAGGGTGTCTTCTTCATGCGCACACCGGCCGATGCCATTGCTCTAAGAGAGTACATAGAGACAAATTCACCTAAGCGCGCAGTCGTCGTCGGTGGTGGATTTATTGGACTGGAAGTGGCGGAAAACTTTGCAATTAAAAATATCCCAACCATGGTTGTGGATATGGCCGATCAAGTGCCACCTGGATTTGAACCGGAATTTTCAGAATACATTGTAGATCATTTGGCGGATGAGGGCATTATGCTCTTTACCGGCACCCGCGTCGAGGAAATTGTTGGCGAAGACGGTAAACTCAGCGCTATTCGGACAGATAAGCGAAAGATGAAGGCGGATGTTGCCGTTCTGTCTTTGGGCATTCGTCCAAATACAGATTTCCTAAAGGACACCGGCATTGAACTGATGGCAAATGGAACCGTTAAAGTTAACGAATATTTAGAGACAAATATTGAAGATATCTACTCTGTTGGGGACTGCGCATCTGTACACAATCGCATGACAGGTGAGCCGATGTGGTCGCCCATGGGCTCCACTGCCAACTTAACCGGTCGCATCCTGGCGCAAAATATCAGCGGCAAGCGTGCAGAAAAGATCAAGTATCACGGCGCACTTGGCACAGCCATTGCAAAACTTCCAAATTTAAATATTGGACGCACAGGTCTTACTGAAACTCAAGCTGCGGATGCTGGCTATGATGTAGAATCTGTAGTGCTTACCATTGATGACAAGGCACACTACTATCCAGGCGCATCTAACTTTATGCTAAAGCTCATTGCGGACAAGTCAACGGGTAAATTCCTCGGACTTCAGGCACTGGGATCCGGTGCCGTCGATAAGATGATTGACATTGCCGTCAGTTGTCTGTCCATGGGCGCAAAACTTGAAGATCTCATGGACTTGGATCTTGCCTATGCACCGCCATTTTCAACAGCCATCAGCCCCTTTGTCCATGGCGTGAATGTGCTGATAAATA
>CAYFQX010000019.1:0-3755 GCA_964345405.1 uncultured Peptoniphilaceae bacterium | reverse complement strand
GTAAGGGAGATGACTGCAAGATTATTGATGTTGCCATGTCAGTTGAAGTGCCAACGGCACCTTATATCGATCTTACAAAGATTGAGGGAGAAGTGGAAGGTTTGGATAAGGACGAGCCGATTCTCATCTCCTGTAGTAAGGGTAAGAGATCCTATCTCACTCAAAACCGTTTGAAATATTTCGGTTATAAGAACACCTATGTCCTAGAGGGTGGCACCTTATTTAACGGAGCAGACAAGCTCAAACGATAGTCAGTTCATAAAAATAACACAGATCTAATTAGGAGGAAAAAATGGAAAAAGTACTTATTAGCTCGGAAGAGCAAAAGAGAGTGAAATCCTTTGGTTTCTTAGTAAACAAGAACACTAAAGATGAATTCTCAGGTCGTATCATCACTGTCAATGGTAAACTTAGCCCTGAGCAAGTTGTTGCCATTGGTGAAGCTGCAGAAAAATTTGGTAAGGAAGTTACCTTTACTTCTCGACTAACTATTGAAGTAAACGGCATTCCATTTGACAAGATTGAAGACTTTAGAAACTATCTAAAGCCTTACGGACTTGAAACCGGTGGAACCGGATCCAAGATTCGTCCAATCGTGTCCTGTAAGGGAACAACTTGTCAATTTGGTCTCGTAGACACCTTTGATGTTACTGAAGCAATTCACGAAGAGTACTTCGTCAAGTGGAACGATGTCAAGACCCCTCACAAGTTCAAAGTTGGTATGGGTGGATGTCCAAATAGCTGTGTTAAGCCGGATCTAAACGATCTTGGTATTATTGGACAACTTGAGCCAAACTACGACGAAGAACTGTGTGTAGGATGTAAAGTTTGTCCGGTAGAAGAAATCTGTCCAATGGATGCGGCAGTGGTTGATCGCGAACTTGGACGACTTGTCGTCGACAAGGACAAGTGTAACAACTGTGGTCTCTGTGTTGAAAAGTGTCGCTTTGATGCCATTCCTGACGGAGAGCAAGGGTATCTGTTAACCATTGGCGGCATGTGGGGTAAACGTCGTAACACTGGACGTCCACTACCAGAACTCTTAAGATCTAAGGAAGAAGTTCTTAAGGCAGTAGAAAAGACACTACTGGCTTACAGAGAGCAAGGTATTACCGGAGAGCGTCTAGCTCAAACCGCTGAGCGTATTGGATACGACAAGTTTGGTGAAATGATTCTTTCAGACGACATTCTCGATCGCAAGGAAGAAATCCTAGAAGCAAAACTTCACGAATCAGGCGGAGCAACTTGCTAATATAAAACCGATGCAAATACCGTCTTAGGATGGTATTTGCATTTTTTATTGAAGGTAAAAACTATAGTGAACTGAGGAGGTCATTATGAATAAAAGATCTTTGGCGATCCTTGTGTGTATTCTCATTGGAATAGTGGCATCTTGTCTAGCGGGAATGCAAAACATCGTTGGCGGACCGATGATTGGACTACTCATTGGGATGCTCATTGTCAATCTCATGCCCAAAGTAGATCCGGAGTTTCGATCGGGGACGAGCTTTGTCGGTAAGAAATTTCTAAACTGGGGGATCATCCTTGCCGGTGCCACTCTCAACTTCCATCAAGTGGTCGGCTACGGTGCCCGCGCCATTCCATTGGTGCTATTTAACATGATGCTTGCCTTTTCCATTGCCTACTTTGTAGGGCAGAAACTTGGCGTCACTAAAAAGACATCCGTCCTTGTCGGTGGCGGAACGTCCATATGCGGTGGTACGGCCATTGCAACTATCTCAGGAATTATTGATGCAAAGGAGGAAGACATTGCCTATGCCATGACAGCCATCTTCCTATTTGATGTCTTAGCGGCTCTGTTATTTCCTTATTTGGCTCAGGCCATTCAACTGACAGACAATCAATTTGCCATTCTTGCAGGAACGGCCATTAACGACACCTCAAGTGTGGCGGCAGCTGAAGCAACTTACAATCTGATTCGAAATGTCGATTTAAACACGGCCATTACCGTCAAGCTTGCTCGTACCACTATGTTGATTCCGCTGGCCATTGTCATCACCATGGTTAAAATCAACCGGGACTCAAAGAAACTACATGATGAGGGCGCGACCGATGCCTCCGTATTTGCAACGGTGAAACGCTCCTTCCCGTGGTTTATCCTCATTTTCCTAATTATGGCACTGCTCAACACCTTTGGTGCCTTTAGCTTCCTGCCCGATGGAGGGAAATTCTTCAGCAAGGCGTACAAATTCCTAGTTACGGTGGCCCTGGCCGGCGTCGGATTTAAAATTCAATTTAAAGATCTCTTCACCAACGGGATGAAGCCCATCCTACTGGGAGGACTCACCTGGCTTGTCGTTGCCGTCTCATCCTTTAGCTTTATCCATCTATTTGTCAATATGCTTCAATAAAAAAAGACCCCTGATACCAGGGGTTTTTTAGTGCAAATTTATCTTGTGTATTAGATTAGATTTTCCACATAGACTTGAAGGGCAAAGCCAGGGTGATAAATAACATCATAGCATAGATTGTTCCAATGAATAACATCGCAGGCCTCCTTAAGAATTAAAGTAATAAAGACGTATAAATTTATGATAAATCCACTTGTTAAAAAATGACTATGCTAAGATATCGCAGATAGCTGACGGGTTCAAGGGATATTAGAAACTATAAAACTCAGTATTCCTGCTGCGAATAGTTTGAGAATTTTTAAACAAAGAGCCCAAAGAAAAAGACCTCCGACAACTGTCCCGAGGAAAGTTTTCGGAGATCTTCTACTTGTTGAGAATATTAAATCTGATTCCATGCTATGTAATTAAATTAAATATTCCACATAAATACCAAGACTGAATCCAAGGACTAGAAAGAGCATGATTGCATAAGCTGTACCTAATAAATCCATAATATCCTCCTTATAGACTTGAAGTTGTAAACACAGCTTCATTTATTTAATTTCTATCACTTTAACAAATACGATAGTCCAACGATTTTTAGGTCCTTGTCTTAGTATGTTTAATATATCACAAGAGAAGACATAATACAATGTACAATATTAAATATTGCGTGCACTTGAATAAAATATACTGATAAAATGGGTTCAAATTGATGAAAATGAATAGATATGTGCCAAGTGGCATAAATTTCCCTATCAAAAGTTGGAAAATAAAATATCTGCAATAAAAAAGAGCCATGAGAGGACTCATGACTCTAGATATTATGGAGTTAAGATTTGGTCGATGGCTTGGCCCTGATTGAAGTGATCTAAGATCAGGGACACGATGATGTCCATGGATTTGGTATTTTGTTCATTGACAACCATGTAGTAATTTCTGTGGTATTTACTTGAGAGTCGGCGATAGGGAAGTGTCCCCACTTGTCGCATGGAGATGAGGGAGCGACCGATGCCGTTTCTTAAAAATCTCAAGATCAGTTCACTACTGTCAATTTCAATGGTAGGATAGTCCAGATTATTTTCCATGAAGTAGAGTTCCTGGTAATAGGAGACCCCGGAGTTCTTTTCACGAACGAGCCAATACTTAGCCTCGGGTCTACCGGCAATGACCAGCTGATCGCTGACAAGGTCGTAGCGCTTGACCTTTCCCGTTCTCAAGGGACGGTCGATAAATCCGATGTCAATTTCTCTAGTTTCAATGGCATTCATGACCTTTTTCAATTCGGATTAGCCGATCTTCTTTCCCGATATCACATATTCATTCTACGATGTCTGGGCAGATGTTTACCGCATTCCCTATGAGACAAAGCCTCTGCGCAGCGACTTCACCATTGATCCGGAG
>CAYFQX010000018.1:9836-19031 GCA_964345405.1 uncultured Peptoniphilaceae bacterium | reverse complement strand
CTCGCCCTGTGCTACAGTTTGGCCCACTTTGACATTGATGGAGCTATTGTGTGCGTAGCGAGTTGTGTAGCCATTTTGATGATCAATGATGACTAGATTACCATAACTTCCTGCAGGACCGGCCTTGACGACGACACCGCCATCTGCTGCATAGATGGGTGTACCTACGGGAGCTGCTACGTCAATTCCCTGATGCATACGTCCCCAGCGAGGACCAAATCTTGAAGTGAGGCGGCCTGCCGTTGGATTGATAAAGGTGCCTGTGGCGGCTCTCTCCTTAGTTCCTACTAGGACAATTTCCTGTTGAGGCTCTTCAATGACCTCTACTTTTTGCTTGACTTGAGAGATAAACTCACCATTTATCTTTACTCGCTCCGAAGTGACACGGTAAGTTCCGTTTTTTCCGGCTCTCTCTACTTTGCGGTCTCCCTTATAGAGGTTTGGATCCTCTTTTTCCACTGTTTCAAAGGGAATCGCCTCGTTGTATTGGATGGTTTCTGCAGACTCTACTGAAAATAGCGGGGCGGATAGTTGAACTTTGATTGGCTTTCCGGGAATTAAGTATAAGTTTTCCTTATTTAAAGATTCCAACTCTTTGGTATCCATGTGATAGAGCTTGGCAATTCCCTCTAGAGTATCTTCTTTGCTTACAATATGCAGTGCCTCTTGAACGCCACCATTCATTAAAAGTTCATAGGCTTCGTCTGCTGTCATACTCTTGGCAACTTCCAGCTTGGAAGCTTCCACTTCAAGTCTTGGCTCAAAGTTGAAGTTCGTCTCCAATACCTCCACACCTTCTGAGCGGTAGGGCGCCTTAATTCTCTCAAGAACTTCCTCTGCCTCGGCTAGGGAGTTAAGTTGTGCAACGACTTTTCCATCGATCTTTAGGATGCCGTACTCATTGACTTTGGAAAGTTGAGCTTGGATTTTATCAAGCACTTCTTCCTTTGTAGAGACGGGAAGGACCTCCGCTTCAACTTCAGTGGTTACAATTTGTGTTTGTCCTGCAGATGTTTTGATATCTTCAAGAATTTGTAAAGATTCTTCGCTTGCTTTAAGATGGCCCACCACTTCTGAACCCATCTTTACCTCTATGTATTGAGCTGCTTCTACAGGGCTAGGAAGTAGTAAACCCATGCCTAGTACAGCTGCTAGTGACATGACTTTCAATTTATTATTCATTCATTTGTCCTCTTTCTAATACTGTAATATCCGCCAATTTCCAAGCTTTTCAAGCTCTTTTTTGGCACAAAGGCTATTATAGCATAGCTTTTCGGACATAAAATCTCATCTAAATGAAAAAGACATGACAGTTTGATTACAATCTGCCATGTCCTGCTCTTTTTTACATATTATTTTTGAGTCATTCACTCTCATCTCTTGTACCGCTGTTGTTAAGCGGTTTACAACATCTACTATCTTAGAATCTCTATATTACCTTGATATTACAAAATCGTAAATTTAATGTAAATTTAAAGGTTTAACTTACTAAAAAGTGTGTTCTATTTTTGCATTTCCATCATCTTACGAACTTCACTTTGGATCTCTTGATGGTATCTTTCGCCAAGATCCAGACCATTCTTGATTTTATCGCTCATGGCCTTTCTTATCACTTCATTTTTCATGTGACCAATATTAAGTGAAGCTGTCATGGCGGCGCCCTTGATACTTGTCAAGGCAAGATCTGCTGCAATATAGGTATCGGTAATGGCATAGATACTACCTCGCTTTGCAATGGGAAGCAGGAGCTTTAGAATCTCAACGGCTCCTTCAATAACCTCCACCGGCACTTCCGTTGCATGAATATAACCTGCCTCCATGGCCTGAGCACGCACTTCTCTTTCACCCTCTGTCTCCTTTGGCAGCTTCATCGCCTCTAGCACTTGATTAAAGGAATGGGCGTCGCGATCAATATTGATCTTTAATTGATCTATTTGACGACTCAGCTCATTAATGGAAATCTCATCGATGCCGGCGCCTCTATGGGAGAGTTTCTCAACCATGATCCCAAGAGACCCACTTAGAGCACCGCAAAGAGCACATATGGAGCCTCCACCGGGAATTGAGCTTGTGTCCTTGGTCTTTTCTACATATTCCTCGACTGACCGATTGATGAGTTTATCTTTCATAAATTCATGACTCCTTCGATGACAAGGGTTGCTCTGCCGCTAATGATGATTCGGCTCTCATCTTTGATATTTGCAAGATGAGAGAGGATCTTAGATGGACGACCCTGTTCATTGCCCTGATAGATGGTGAGTTTGGATGCATGAGTGACCCCCAGGGTATCTAGGGCGTAGTGTAGTGCAGCAGCGGAAGTTGCCGTTGCAGGCTCCGAGGAAATCCCGTATTTCGGCATAAAGCTTCGCTGATAGAGATCCGTTTGAGTCTTAGAGACATGGTAGAGATTGATGACATCAAAGTTCTCTTCCTCTGACAGAGCTCTCAGTGCCTCAAAATCCGGATCCACTTGCTGAACCAGGGCCTTTTGCTTGAGATTTAATAGTAGTGTCGGGATACCTGTACTTGCAATAACCGGCTCAATATAGCCGATATCCTTAGGATGAAGTCCCAGTGCCGACATGAGTTTTTTCATGGACTTTGGTTGACCGATGATGGTGCCCCGTGGCTGAGTCATGTGGACGGAGTGAAGTTTGTGACGGTCAATTTTAAGTTCAACCTTTAGTTTATCATTTTTAGTAAATAGGATAATTTCCTTACCACTTTGATGACTGTCATCTAAATAACCCAACTTCACTAACATCCAAAAGGCTGCAATAGTGGCATTTCCACAGAGATCAATCTCTCTTTCGGGACTGAAGTATCGCATCTTGAAGATCTCGCGATCTGCCTGATAGACAAAGACGGTCTTCGGTTGCTTTAGTTCTGCCGCAATTTTTTTCATCATCTCTTCCGGCAATTCTTCCTGCGGAAAGACAATGCCTACCGGCGTGCCCTTAAAGGCCTTTTCTGTAAAAGCATTGGCAATATAGACTTGATAGTTAGGATTCAAAGGTCTCGCCTCCCATAATGATTGCAAGAATACGATCCAAATCCTCATCCGAGTAATAGTCAATGGTCAATTTGCGCTTGCGACCGGTGTTTTTAATCTGTACCTTGGTTCCCAGTCGGTCCATAAGTTGACTCTCCAAGTTCTCCATATAGGGATCGGGTTTGGCTCCCTTTTTAGCCACTTTCTTTTGAGTTTCTCTCACAGTGCTTCCAAGCTCTACAATTTCAAGAGCGCGCTTCATCTGTTCCTTTTCATCTTTAATGGACAGAAGTAGCTTTGCCTGACTGATATTGATCTTACCTTCTTTAATAAATTCCTGGATCTTTTCCGGAAGTTTTTGAAGTCTCAAGAGATTGGCAATATAGGGTCTACTCTTGCCAATTTGCTCTGCAAGTTGTTCCTGAGTGTAGCCGTATTTCTGTTGAAGTTCAAAATAGGCCCTGGATTCCTCCATGGGATTTAAGTCCTCTCTTTGAACATTTTCAATAATGGCAATTCGACTCAAGTCCTCCTCAGTTAAGTCCACTGTGACGGCCGGAATCTCCGTAAGTCCCGCCATTTCAGCAGCTCTCAGACGTCGCTCTCCGGCAACGACGATGTATTTATCCTCCACTTTTTCCACTAAGATGGGCTGGAGAATCCCAACTTCTCTAATGCTCTCTGCCAAATCCTTTAAACTCTTTTGATCAAAATAGGTTCTTGGTTGATTTGGATTGGCCTCGATTTGATCGATAGCTAGTAGAGTGTAGCTTGTATCTTTATCTTCAATCAGCTCCTGAACAAAGCTGGATTCCGTTATAAAACTGTCCAGACCTCGCCCCAAGCCGCGCTTCTTATTTGACATTTCAACCTCGTTTCAACATTTCCTCTGCCAGCTTTTTATAGGCTATGGCCCCTCGGCTCTTCTCATCGTATTCGAGAATACTCATCCCGAAGGAGGGAGCCTCAGCTAGTCTTACATTTCTTGGAATCATGGTGTGCATGACCTTGCTCTTAAAGTATTTTTTCACCTCATCCACCACTTGAATTGAGAGATTGGTGCGCCCATCAAACATACACATGACGACGCCTTCAATCTCTAAATCCGGATTGAAGTTTGTCTTTACAAGTTCAATGGTCTTCATTAGTTGAGTGACTCCTTCTAGGGCGTAGTACTCGCATTGAACGGGAATGAGAATGCCGTCAGAGGCCGTCAAACTCATGAGGGAGAGAACGCCTAGAGAAGGTGGACTATCAAGGATGATATAGTCGTAGTTTTCCCTTACCGGTTCCAGTGCTCTCTTTAAGGAAAACTGCCAGTCCTTTTGCGCTGTGATTTCCATCTCAATCCCTGCAAGATCGCCGCCGGAGGGCAGTACGTCGACGCCACTTTCACTAGCAACAATGGCATCGATACTATCGGAGCCTGTTAAGACATCGTAAATCATGGGTTCTCTATTTTGTTCCACACCCAGTCCGCTGGTGGCATTGGCTTGGGGATCCATATCGATCACAAGCACCTTTTGTCCCTTTGAGGCCAGCGCTACAGACAAGTTTACTACAGTCGTTGTCTTTCCTACGCCCCCCTTTTGATTAAAAACGGTTACTATTTTGCCCATAGGCCCACATCCTTTCTATTAAATTGTATCAAAGTCCCGGAATATTATAAAGGAAAGAAGTGATTTTGTTCTACGTGGAACATTTTTTAGTTGTTCTACGTGGAACATTTTTTAGTTGTTCTACGTGGAACATTTTTGCAAACAAAAATGGAGCCCTTAGGCTCCCATTGTTTTGTAATAAAAAAAGGAAAGAAGTCTCCTTACTTCTTTCCTTGAAATTCACGTGTCTCCTTAGGAGGGCGGACGAGATAGGCTCTTTCCTCGCCGGTCCTCATATTTTTAACGGTGACATGCTTTGTACGCTCCGGTTCCTGTTCCTTTAATCTGCGCATGGCCTCTCGCTCAAAGCGTCTCACTTTTAAAAAGTTTCTCTTTGTCTCTTTGAAATCTCGATAATAGAGCGCAAGTATGGCAGCGCCTAAAATTAAGCTTATTGCAAGTAAAATTCTCTGAGTCACACTACTCAAATCGCCGTAAATTTTTGTCGTTCCAAAGTAGGAGAGAAACAGTAGCGGAACAAAGAAAAGCTTATAGGGCTTCTGCTCCTTATTTGCCAGATAGATGATAATCCCACCAAGTATTAAATAGATGACAATCATAGCATCGACCTACAGTGGTTGCTTTCGAGGTTTTCCTCCACCTCTTGGGTATTTTTTAGGCGTAGGCTTCACTTTCTTGATGACAATTAAATGTCTCTCACCACCGTCCGGCAGGGTAAAGCTGTCCATCTTTTCAAATTCCCCTCCAAGTTCCCTGATGGCTCGTTGCGCCTCTTCCAGTTCTTCCGCCGCCAGCTCCGCCTTCATAGGGATGAAGTGACCGCCGAGTTTGACAAAGGGAAGACAGTACTCGCAGAGAGTGTTTAGCCTGGCAACGGCACGAGATACACAGACATCGTAGACTTCGCGGTACTCCTCGGTGCGACTGATTTCCTCGGCGCGACCGTGAATCGCCTGGATATTATCGAAATTCATCAGCTCGATGACATGGTCGAGGAATTGAATGCGCTTATTTAAACTGTCCATAAGGGTGATGTCAAGTTCCGGTCGTTGGATTTTTAGCGGAATTCCGGGAAATCCGGCACCGGTGCCAAGATCGATCATCTTTTCATAATTATCAAAGTAGGGAAGTCTCAAGAGACTTAGAGAATCTAAGAGATGTTTGATTTGAATTTCATCCATCTCGACAATGCGAGTGAGATTTGTCTTTTCATTCCACTTAAGCATCTCTTGAATGAACTGAAGATAGCGCGCTTCATCAATTGTCTCTTGAATATCCAAGTCCACAAGACCTTGTTTAAGAATTTCTAGTGTCATTTTCATGCTCCCGTCTCTTTTGCTCAAGATATACCAGTAAGACATTGATATCTGCCGGGGATACGCCGGTGATACGGCTGGCTTGGCCCAGTGATTCCGGTTGAATCTTCATCAATTTTTCTCTAGCCTCGTTGGTTAGATTCTTTACCTTCATATAGTCTAAATCTTCCGGCAATCTCCTATTTTCAAGGCGCTCAAATTGACGAATCTGCGCCATTTGCTTTTCAATATATCCCTTGTACTTTAAACTGGTCTCTACTTGCTCAATGATGTCCTCTCTAAGCTCCTTGCGCTCCGGATCAAAGGGCGCCAAAGCTTCATAGCTCAGTTCCGGACGACGAATTAAGTCACTAAATAACATGGCGTTTTTAAGTGGTTGAGAACCCAGTTCCTCTAAAATTCTGTTGTTTTCCTCCGTAGGATTGATCTGAATCTTTTCAACACGCGCAAGTTCATCTGCAATATGATCTCTACGATAGACATAGTTTGCATAGCGCTCTTCAGTTACAAGTCCTATATCGTAGCCCTTTTGAGTAAGTCGTAGATCCGCATTGTCCTGACGTAGGGTAAGTCGATACTCTGCACGAGAGGTCATCATACGGTAGGGTTCGCGAGTTCCCTTTGTCACAAGGTCATCAATGAGCACGCCAATGTAGGCCTCGGAGCGGTCCAGTATCATGGGCTCCTTGCCTTCAATTTTTAGTGCCGCGTTGATTCCTGCTACAAGACCCTGAGCCGCCGCCTCTTCATAACCGCTGGAGCCGTTGATCTGTCCGGCAGCATAGAGACCGGAGATCTCACCATGCTCTAGAGTTCTCCTTAGGATTGTCGCATCAATGGCGTCGTATTCAATGGCGTAGGCCGGGCGCATAAACTCGCAATTTTCCAGTCCCTGAATTTTACGATAGAACTGCAGCTGAGCCTCTACCGGTAGGGAAGAGCTGACACCCTGTACATAGATTTCATTGGTCATCAGTCCCTCAGGCTCTAAAAATACCTGATGGTGATCTCGATCGCCAAAGCGCTCCACTTTATCCTCAATGGAAGGACAATAGCGTGGCCCCTTACCAGCAATCTCACCGGTCTTCATGGCAGAGCGATGGATATAACTTCTGATGATATCGTGCATCTCAGGCGTTGTATAGGTAAGGTAGCAGTTTATCTGCTCCATATCTGAATAATCCTTATCCATGTTCATAAAGGAAAATGGGACGATTTTTTTATCGCCGGGTTGAACTTCCATGCCACTAAAATCAATGCTGTTTCGATTGATACGAGCCGGCGTTCCCGTCTTCATGCGGATCAACTCAAAGCCCCTTGCCATCAGGTCCTTACTGAGTTCATTGGCCGGTTGCATCCCATCAGGTCCTGAGGCATAGTTCACCTCGCCCATATAGACGCGCCCTCTCAAATACGTTCCCGTACAGAGCACGACAGCCTTGGTATAGTAAATACCGCCGGTCTTTGTGAGCACGCCTTCCACCTTATTGTTCTTAATGAGAAGTTCGACGACCTCCTCTTGATTTAGATGCAGATTTTCCTGATTTTCCAGTACGCGCTTCATCTCCCGATGATACTGAATTTTATCAGCTTGAGCACGCAGAGAATGGACAGCCGGTCCCTTGGAGCGGTTGAGCATCTTAGACTGAATAAAGCTCCTGTCAATATTTAAACTCATTTCACCGCCGAGAGCATCAATTTCACGAGCCAAATGTCCCTTACCGGTTCCGCCGATATTTGGATTACAACTCAGTGCTACAATACTATTTAAATTTAAAGTCAAAAGTGCCGTCTTGTGGCCCATACGTGCCGTAGCCAAGGCCGCCTCAGTGCCTGCATGACCGGCACCTACGACGACGACATCGTAGTGATCCACCACATAATGAGGAATTTCTCTCATACTATCTGCCTACTTTCCAATACAAAATTGTGAGAAGATACGATCTAAGATCTCCTCTTCAATGGTCTCGCCGGTAATCTCTCCCAGTGCAGTGAGCGCGTCGTTGAGATCCACTTCAATTAAATCCAGAGTCAGCCCCATTTCCAAGGCCTCCACACCGGAAGCCATGGCATCAATGGCGCGGTCCAAGGCCTTTCGGTGACGCAAGTTGGTGATAAACCCGCCTTCGCTAACATTGATATCTCCTAGGGCAAAGCGCTCTTTAATCTTATCCTCAATCTTTACAATGTCCTCCTTATTCATCAGGGAAGTTGAAATGACATCGCGGTCCTCCGACTCAAATAGGTCGGTTGAGGTAATCTTTGCCGGTAGATCGGATTTATTTAAGATAAAGATCACAGGCTTATCCTCTAGAAGCGCTAAAATCTCCCGGTCTTCCTTCTCAAGTTCCTTAGAAGAGTCAAACATGGCAAGGATGAGATCCGCCTCATCTACAGATTCTCTTGCAAGATCCACGCCAATTCTCTCGACAGCGTCGCTGGTCTCCCGAATTCCCGCCGTATCTTTAATTCTAAGTGTAATTCCGTCTAAATTCACATACTCCTCAATGACATCTCGCGTTGTTCCGGGAATATCAGTAACAATAGCTCGATTCTCTCTTAAAAACGCATTGAGTAGAGAGGATTTTCCAACATTTGGCTTTCCGATAATCACCGTCTTAATCCCCTCGCGAAGTAGTTTTCCACGACTTGAAGTTTCTGAAAGTTTAATTAAATCCTTAAGCAGGCTGTCCATCTTCTCATGAAGATAGGACTGTTCCGCCTCGTCCACTTCATCCGTTGGAAAGTCAATATTTGCAACAATAAGAGCCAAGATGTCGATAATCGTCTGACGATGGGCTCTGATTTCCTTAGAGAGACTTCCCTCCAGTTGATCCAGCCCCACCTTGTAGCCCTCTTGTGAATGTGCATCAATTAAATCCAGCACCGCCTCTGCCTGAGACAGATCCAGCCTGCCATTTAAAAAGGCGCGGCGAGTAAACTCGCCCGGCTCTGCAAGTTCGCAGCCAAGTTCCAAGATATATTCCAGGACTAAATTTACAGCCATCCATCCGCCATGACAGTTGATCTCCACCATATCCTCGCGAGTATAGGTGTTGGGACCATAAAATGGAGCAACCAGCACTTCATCCAGGGCAACCCCATCCTTTACAATATGACCATAGAGTAGGCGACGATGGTTCTTCTTGTCCTCTAAACTCTCTGTCCCCTTAAAGGCTCTCTGTGCAATTTCAATGGCCCTTTCACCACTTAACCTTACAATTCCAATACCTGCAGGTCCTGTGGCAGTGGAAATGGCCGCAATGGT
>CAYFQX010000018.1:8450-9826 GCA_964345405.1 uncultured Peptoniphilaceae bacterium | reverse complement strand
GTTCCATTTGATTCCTCCATTCAATTCGATAAAAAAACCTTCATAGAATCTATGAAGGTCATGCTCAATATTTTCGTTCTTTTTGAATAATCACTCGACGGTAAGGTTCTTGACCTTCACTATGGGTGCGAACTCCCTCAAGATCTTGCAGGGCAGTATGAATAATACGTCTCTCCGCTGCATTCATCGGTTCAAGTTTCACTGCTCGTCCGCTCTTAAGCGCACGATTACCCATACGATGAGCCAATTCAACTAAAGTCTTTTCACGCTTTGCGCGGTAATTGCTACAATCTAAGATCACACGTAGATACACATCGGAATGTTGATTGATGATAATACTTAGAATGTATTGAATGGCATCTAGAGTCGAACCTCTCTTGCCGATGACAATACCAAGGTCCTCTTCAGCACCTAAGATATTGACAAAGATATTTCTATTTTTCTTATGAATGTCAAGATCATAGTCAATTTCAAGAGGTGCCATGACGCGCTCCATAAATTCACGGATAAAGCGCTCAAAATCAACCTCTTCAACTGATGACACTTCCTCTTCTTGGTCATCCTCGTAAGGAACTTCCTCCTCAACTCGTTGGTCTGCTACTTGATCTTCCACAACCACCGGTTTAATCGGCATTTCCCTTACAGGTTCAGGCGCTTCAACAGGGGTCTTTTTCTTCTCAGTTTCATCCTTTGACTCCACAGATGCATAGGGATCTAAGAATTCACTGAGAATATCCTTAGTGTCGATGATCTTCTTAACCTTGACCACCGCATCCTTACCACCAAGAATGCCTAAAAAACCCTTCGAAGGTTCTTCAATGACTTCTATTTCCACTTCATCTCGTGTCAACTTCAGCTCATCCAGCGCTTTAGAAACTGCTTCGTCGATTGTTTTCCCCGATTGAATGGTATAATTCACGCCTGTTCCTCCTCACTTTTTTTATCGATTATAAATTTAGTGACAATCTCTTCCATAATCATGGAGATGTTATTGATAATCCAGTAGAGTACAAGGCCTGCTGCCATGCGTCGAGCAAAGACAAAGATCATAATCGGCATCATATACGTCATCATCTTCATAGACTGCTGTGCCTGCTGCGCTTGTTCGTTATCCACGGTATCCTGAGCATTATTTTTCTGAGTCAAATAGGATGCAAACGCAGTTAAACCTGCCGCGATCAACGGAAAAATAATCGTCTTGTCCGGATGATCGAGATTGTTGATGTAGAATAGGTTCTTTTGCATTGCATCGTAAAAACCCGGTTGTGTAAATGCAAATTTGGCCGGATATAGGAAAATTCGGTAGAAGGCCAAAATAATCGGAAATTGTAAAAGCAAAGGTAGACAACCGGTCAGTGGATTGTAGTCTGCCTCTT
>CAYFQX010000018.1:7171-8440 GCA_964345405.1 uncultured Peptoniphilaceae bacterium | reverse complement strand
AGAGCTACTTTTGTGTACGAGCCATGTTTCGAGGAGCGTTTTTATATTTACGTTGTAATTCTTGAATCTGTGGCTGAAGTTCAGTCATTCTCAAGCGACTCTTCGTTTGAGTGACCTTAAATGGAAGCATCAGTATCTTAAAAATTATTGTCGTCACAATAATTGAGATGGCAAGATAAGATACCTGCTCAGGTTCTGTGCCAATATTTGACACAATGACATAGACCTGACGCAGCAAACCTCCCATTAAACCCGCCAATGCATTAATCATGGACCTAGTTCCTCCTATCTAGGGTAGAGGATCATAGCCACCCTTATGTAGTGGATGGCACTTTAAGATTCTCTTTAAACTAAGCCAGCTTGCCTTAAAAAAGGGATACTTTGTATAGGCCTCATAGGCATACTGACTGCAAGTAGGACTAAACCTACAATGGGCACCGGGCAATAGATATGTTGAAATATATTTTTGGTAAAATCGAATCCAACTTAAGGCGATTCTATTCACTCTTCTTACCACTCTTAAACCTCTTCTTTGGCGAGTCCATCATCTTAGACACCCTCATAATATGAATAAAAGCAGATTTCAATTGTTGAAAACTCAAATCTGCAACATTATTCTTCACCACAAGTACCAAGTCATATCCCGGCTTTAATTGATCACAATGATCTCGGTACAACATTTTCAATCTGCGCTTGATCAAGTTTCGAGTGACGGCCTTTCCTACCTTCTTACTGATGGAAAAACCAATCCTCACTTGATCTGAGTGGTTCGGCTTAATATAAAGTGTAAAATTTCTGTTACCATAGGTCTTTCTATGTCGATAAATCTTTTTAAAGTCTTCATCCTTCTTTAAAAATCCGCATTTATCCATAAAAATTCACTTCATATTAAATCTTAAGCAGAAAGTCTCTTTCTACCTTTTCTTCTTCTGTTTCGAATGACTGCGCGACCGGATCTAGTCTTCATACGAGCACGGAAGCCGTGTTCTCTCTTTCTTGCGCGTTTCTTTGGTTGATAAGTTCTCTTCACTTGTCACACCTCCTCAACGTTAAAATACTTGAAAAATACAGGTTATTGACTTAAAAAAAGCCCCTCAGGGCATAAATTTGAATACACTATTACTATTATAGAGACAAAGTCCCTATAAGTCAATTGTTATAGAGGATTTTGATAAATTTTAACAGGATAAAATCTACTATATGCAAGAAACAATATCTTTCATCCGTTCCCAAAAGATAAATCCATAAATAAATATAAATAAATACAAA
>CAYFQX010000018.1:0-7161 GCA_964345405.1 uncultured Peptoniphilaceae bacterium | reverse complement strand
TTCACTAGGTGCAACTATGTTGCGCTTAGTAACCCGGTAGAATTGTTGATAACTTCTGCATATTTCTGTATAATAATAGACAGCTTGTGGATATTTTAATAGGGATGTGAATAATTCCACTTATACACATTTTGTTTATAACTTGTGGATAATTATTCACATTTTTTTATGAAATGTCCGCTTATTTTGTCTATAAACCGATTTTTTATACACAGAATCCTATAAACAGGCTGTGAACTAATAAAGTTATCAACAAGTTATACCGGATTGTGGATAAGCTCTTCACAGGAAGGTCATCCACATGTTGACAATGTGAATAATTTTTAAAACTTACTTTAGGAGTGAAACTATGGCAGACAATTACCTCACCAATTTGTGGCAAAAGACCATGGAGTTGGTGGAAAAAGAGGATCTCTACGAAGCGCAAATTGACACCTGGTTTAAATCTCTCAAACCATTGACGATCCAGGGAAATACAGTGATTGTAGGGGTTCCAACGGAGTTTATTTTAAATCATCTCAGTCAAAACAAAAACAATTATAAAAATCTACTCCTCCATCTATTAAAGGAGGCAAGTGGCATCGACTACCAAATCCACTTTGTCTTAGATGATGGAGACAACAACTATAAACCGGCAAAGCCCGCGGCGCAAAATCCCATTCGCCCGCAGCTCAATCCAAAATACACCTTTGACTCCTTTGTCGTGGGTCAATCCAATCAATTTGCCCATGCGGCCAGTCTTGCCGTAGCTGAAAATCCCAAGGAAGCCCACGCCAATCCGCTCTTTATCTATGGTGGCGTTGGTCTTGGGAAAACTCACTTAATGCATGCCATTGGCCATTTTATGCAGATAGAAGATCCCAACAAGCGAGTACTCTATGTCACTAGTGAGCAATTTACCAACGAATTTATCGCCTCGATTCAAACCAATCAAAATGAGGCCTTTAGACAGAAGTATAGAAATGTCGATCTCTTATTAATTGACGATATTCAATTTATTGCAGATAAAGAATCCACCATGGATGAGTTCTTTCATACCTTTAATGAACTTCACGGTTCCGACAGACAGATTGTCATGACTTCGGATAAACCGCCAAAGGACATTCAAAAACTTGAACAGCGCCTCATCTCCAGATTTGCCTGGGGACTGGTGGTGGACATTCAACCGCCGGATTTGGAAACGCGAATTGCCATCTTGAGGAAAAAGGCGGAGTCTGACGGCTTTGATGTGCCTGATGAAGTGATGAACTACATTGCCACCCATGTAAAGAGTAATATTCGTGAGCTGGAAGGGGCGCTGTCACGAGTCACTGCCTACGCAAGACTTACCACTGGCGAAATTACAGAGGAGACAGCCTCTGTGGTACTAAAGGATATTTACGAGTCAAAACAGGTGCGAAGCATTACACCAACGCTCATTAAAGAGACAATCTGTGATTACTATGGCCTGACCATGGAAGAGATGGACAGTAAGCGCAGGACGCGAGCCATCAGCTATCCAAGACAAATCGCCATGTATCTAACTCGCATCATGACCGACCTGTCCCTGCCAAAGATTGGCGATGAATTTGGAGGACGAGATCACTCCACAGTCATCCATGCCTATGAAAAGATCAAAGAGGAGTTGGAGACGGATTTAGAACTCCAAGTTCAAATTGAAAATCTAAAATCTCAAATTAAAGGAGAGTAGTTTTGTGGATAAGTAGAGAAGCTGTCCCCTTGTTTATCCACAAGTTATAGACAGACCTTCCCTTTATTTTAAATCATCCCAATGGTTTATCCACATACTCACAGGCCCTACTACTATTACTAAACTATCTATATATTATTTATGTACGCAAGGAGGCGTCCGATGAAATTTCAAATTAACAAGGAAGCTCTATCCTCACTTATTAATACAGCGCAACGCGCCATATCCAATCGAACCAATATGCAAATCTTAGAGGGCATTCACATGACAGCTAAGAACAATCAGTTGATTTTAAAGGCAACGGATACTGAACTTAGCGTCTGCACCCTTGCTCCATGTATGGTGGAGGAAGAGGGTGAGATTATCGTACAATCGTCACTCTTTGGAGAAATCGTAAGAAAACTTCCCAATGCCATGATCCACATTCGCGTGGAAGATAAGAAGATTCACATTGAATGTGAACAATCTTCCTTTGAAATTATGGGACAAAATGCGGAGGAATATCCGGATCTACCACAGGTCAGTGGCGAGGAAAGTCTAACCATTGCAGGAGATACTTTAGTTCAAGCCTTTAAACAAACGGTCTTTGCCACCTCGACAGACGATATGAGAATTGCACTCACCGGGGTTTTAATGGATATTCAAAGGGATAAGATTAATTTCGTTGCCCTTGATGGCTACCGCATGGCCCTTCGTAAAGTCCCAGGCGAATTTAATTTTGAGCGCAAGGCCATCTTGCCGGGACGTTCCGTGCAGGAACTCATTAAATTGATCCGTGAAGATCGAGACGAGGTGCCCATTTACTTTGGACACAATCACATTCGCATTGATTTAGAAGACACTCAGTTCTACACCAAGCTACTCAGTGGCGAGTTTTTCCAATACGAGGGACTTATTCGAGACCAACATCAACTGGAAGTTCAAGTGGTGAAGCGCGAATTCCAAGACAGTTTAGAGCGTGCCAATCTTCTAACCGGTAGAGAACATGCCGGTCTTGTAAAGATCAATATTCAAAGTAATCAGATGGTCATTGAATCAAATTCTGAAATTGGAAATGTCCACGAAGTCCTACCTTGTAGTCGTCAGGGAGAGGATCTACTCATTGCCTTCAATGCAAAATATCTACTGGATGGGATTCGCGTCATTGAAGAGGAGTCCATTGATCTCTACTTCACCGATGCCATCAATCCCTGCATCATCCATCCGGCAGAGGACAAGAACTATCTCTATCTCGTACTTCCCGTAAGATTGGCAGGTTAAAGATGAAAATAGATACTGAATTTATTAAACTGGACTCCTTTTTAAAACTCATGGGCTGGGTCGGTACCGGCGGTGAGGCAAAGATGTTGATTCAAGACGGTCAGGTCCTTGTCAATGGAGAAGTTGAAACGCGTCGCGGCAAAAAACTCTATCCCGGCGATGTGGTAAATTTCTTTGACGAAGAGGAAAAAATAGAGAAAGATTGATGAATAAGAACGTTTGTACTATAATAGACTGAGAACTTGCGAGGTGAATTGAATGCGACTGGAAGAGATCTTCTTAGTAAACTTTAGAAATTACAATCGTCAATTCTTTTCACCGGGACCGGGTGTAAATATGATCACCGGTTTAAATGGAAGGGGAAAGACCAATCTGATGGAGGCCATAGCTCTAGTAGCGACTGGCCGATCTTTTCGTACAAATACCCTAAGGGATGTCATTCAATTTGGAAGGGACAGCGCCTATGTGCGGGCGTCACTACTGATTCAGGACTTTGATCACACCATGGAGATGGAGATTTTACAGGGATCTCGCAAACTTGTAAGAGATCATCAAGAGGTTCAAAGTATTAAGGATTTTAAACAAAATCAAATGGTCGTCACCTTTCAACCGGAGGATCTCTTAATGGTCAAGTCTTCTCCAAGTCTAAGGAGGAAGTACTTAGATGAATTGTTGCGAGGCATCTATCCCCTCTATGATGAAAATATCAAACAATATCAATATGTATTAAATCAGAGAAATTATTCCCTCAAGCGTCTTCAATGGGAAAAATCCCTTCTCAATGTCTATAATATTCAGCTGGCAAAGCTAGGTTCGCAGATTCTCTATGAGCGACTTAAAAATATCAAGCTCTTAAGTAAGTGGACGACCGAACTCTACCGTGCAATCAGTAGACAGCAGGAGACACTTGAAATCAGCTATCTTTCAACCCTTCCCTTTCATCAGGATTTAAATGAGATGGAGGGAGTCTATCTTGAAAAATTAAACGACAATTATGAATTGGATTTAAAACAGGGACGAACCGGACTGGGACCGCATTTGGACGACTTACAATTTAAACTCAACGGTCGCGATGCCAAGATCTTTGCCTCGCAGGGACAGCAGCGAAGCATCGTCCTGGCACTTAAACTGGCAGAGGTAAAGTTGATTCGATATGTTCTCGGTGTCAAGCCCATTGTCCTCTTAGACGATGTCTTTTCTGAACTGGATCATGAACGTAAAAAAGATCTACTAAATCTCCTAGGTTCCATGCAGACCTTTATCACCATGACAGAACCTACGGAGGAAATTAAGAATGGAAGACATCGCTGGTTTCATGTGGAAGATGGAGACATTCAAACACTCTCCATGGGAGAAGACCATCAAACATAGTTTAAATAAATCTCATTTATAAAAGACACAATCGAACGCGATACTTACAGAAATGTAGAGGACACTACATTTAAGAAAGGATGTGCTGTGACCTTGACAGATCAAAACAACAATCACTATTCCTCTCAGGATATTCAAGTCCTGGAAGGTCTGGATCCTGTACGTCTAAGACCGGGCATGTACATTGGATCCACCGGACCGAAGGGACTTCATCATCTCATCTATGAAGTAGTGGATAACTCCGTAGACGAGGCACTGGCAGGTTTTTGCGATACCATTAAAATTACACTTTATAAAGACGGTTCCGTATCCGTAGAAGATAATGGACGAGGCATTCCCGTGGACACCCATCCACAGACGGGAAAAAGTACCGTCGAGACCGTTCTTACCATTCTTCATGCAGGTGGTAAGTTTGAAAACAGTGCCTACAGCATCAGTGGGGGACTTCACGGCGTTGGGGTCTCTGTTGTCAATGCGCTCTCCACTTGGTTAAAGGTGGAAGTTAAGCGCGACGGCAAAAAGTATGTGCAGGAATTTGAGCGCGGCATTCCCGTGACAGAACTCACTGTAGAAGATGAAAATGTGGGAAATGAGACGGGAACCAAGACGACTTTCCTTCCGGATCCTGAGATCTTTAAAGAGACGACAGAATTTAGCGACGAGGTCCTAATCCGACGTTTTCGTGAAATGGCCTTTTTAAATAAGGGCGTTCAATTTGAATTTATCGATCTTCGCGGAGAGGAAAGATACGAAGAATCCTACCACTACGAGGGCGGCATTATGTCCTATGTGGAATACATCAACAAAAACAAGACGCCCCTTCACAAGAAGATCATCTATGTGGATCGCATTGAGGAAAATACTTCCGTAGAAATTGCCATTCAATACACCGATGGCTATCAGGAAAATGTGCTGACTTTTGCAAATAATATTCGAACTGAAGAGGGAGGGACCCATCTCTCCGGTTTTAGATCCGCTCTAACTCGCGTGATCAACGACTATGGACGCACTTACAATCATATTAAGGAAAATGAAGAAAATCTTACCGGTGAGGACGTTCGTGAGGGGATCAGCGCCGTTATGTCTGTCAAACTTCCCAATCCACAATTTGAAGGACAGACCAAGGGGAAACTTGGAAACTCTGAGACCAGAGCCATTGTAGATCGCGTTCTCTCCAGTGCACTGAGTCAGTTTTTAGAGGAAAATCCAAGTGTAGGTAAAGTTATTCTAGACAAGGCACTTCAAGCGCGTCGTGCAAGAGAGGCGGCTCGTCAGGCAAGAGACTTGACAAGAAAGCGCTCCATCTTAGATAACACAACCCTTCCGGGTAAACTTGCCGACTGTCAAGAGGATAACAACGATCGTACAGAAATCTACCTAGTGGAAGGGGACTCTGCGGGAGGATCTGCCAAGGCAGGTCGCGACAGTGCCTTCCAGGCCATCCTGCCCCTAAGAGGTAAGATTATGAATGTTGAAAAGGCGCGCTTGGATCGTATTTTAAATTCTGAAGAAATTCGCGCCATGATTACCGCCTTTGGTACGGGAATTGATAAGGAATTCGACCTTAGCAAATTACGCTACAACAAGATCATTATCATGACGGATGCCGACGTGGACGGTGCCCATATTCGTACACTGCTACTGACATTCTTTTTCAGATATCTACCGGAACTTATCAAGGAGGGCCATGTCTATGTGGCAAAACCTCCACTCTACAGTATTAAGAGAGGTTCTAAAGTTTTAGAATATGTCTATAGTGAAGAAGAACTTCAAAAGGCACTGGATTTCCACGGACGAGATAAAAATTACCGCATCAGTCGTTACAAAGGGCTTGGTGAGATGAATGCCGATGAATTATGGGAAACCACTATGAATCCGGACAATCGAATCTTACTTCAAGTAACCATAGACGATGTCGTTGAAGCAGACAAGGTATTTTCTATGTTGATGGGTCAAGAAGTTGGTCCAAGACGTGAGTTTATTGAAGAAAACGCACTCTATGTAGAAAATATTGACATATAAAGGAGGAAGTATGGCTGAATTTGAACATGAACATGGAATAAAAGAAGTCATCCTTGAGGAGACCATGCAAAAGGCCTATTTGGATTATTCCATGAGTGTCATTGTCTCTCGAGCCCTACCGGATGTACGTGATGGATTAAAACCCGTTCACAGACGTATTCTCTACGGAATGCAGGAACTGGGACTGACACCTACAAAACCTCATCGTAAGAGTGCCCGTCTTGTGGGGGATGTCATGGGTAAGTATCATCCTCACGGGGACATTTCCATCTATGACGCGGTAGTAAGACTTGCTCAGGACTTTAGTACTCGCTACCCTCTTGCAGACGGTCAAGGGAACTTTGGTTCCATGGACGGAGACGGTGCAGCGGCCATGCGTTATACGGAAGTGCGCATGACAAGTCTCACTGAAGAGATGCTTAGAGATATCAACAAGGACACCGTAGACTTTGTTCCGAACTTTGATGAATCTGAAATGGAACCTTCCGTCCTACCTTCAGGTATTCCAAATCTTCTAGTCAACGGAAGTGCAGGGATTGCCGTTGGGATGGCGACCAATATGGCGCCTCATAATATGAATGAAGTCATTGACGGAACCATTGAATATCTTAAAAATGAAGACATCACCGTAGATGAGTTGATGAAGACTATTAAGGGACCGGATTTCCCAACAGGTGCCCTGATTATGGGGAAAAAGGAAATTGAAAAAGCCTACAAGACCGGACGCGGCAAAGTGCGTGTACGTGCACTTGCAGAGATTCAACCCTTTAAAAAGCGTCATCAAATTATCGTGACAGAAATTCCCTACCAGGTAAATA
>CAYFQX010000017.1:10093-19765 GCA_964345405.1 uncultured Peptoniphilaceae bacterium | reverse complement strand
GAGGCAAGTCACTTTACGATGTCTTGTATGAAATTTACGAGCAATACGGCTATTATAAGGAAGCACTCTACAGTATCAATCTTGAAGGGGTGGAGGGCAAAGAGCGTATGGGTCGCATGATGGACTATTTACGCAAGACGCCACCACAAGTAATTGCCGGTGAAAAAGTTGCAAAAATTGTGGACTACTTGCCGGGAGTTGAAGGGATTGGTTCAAGTAATGTCTTGGAATTTCATCTTGAAGACGGTACGAGGTTTTCCATACGTCCATCCGGTACTGAGCCCAAGATTAAGATCTACATCTACGTCAATACACCTTCTGAGTCCGAGTCCGATGAAAAACTGTCAGAGATCAAGACCATTATCAATGAGATGATTTTAAGTGTGAATTGAGGAGCCTATGTTACTATTTCTAGACTTAAATCCCATCCTTAAGCGCCGCTATCAGGCTGAGAAATTTCCCAAGGGGAAAAAGACCGCTGCAGATCGCAATCAAGTGGAAGCTCATGGCATGGGCGTTGAAATGGCAAGAATTGCCGCCAATATGAATGAAGATGCAAGTTTGATGACTTTTCTAGGAGGAGCCAATGGACAGCAGTTTTCTGAAAAAATGATGTCCATGCCCATTCGACTCATCGTGAAAAAGCTTCGAGATGAAACGCAGGAGATGGTCTCTCTTGAGGAGAAGAGTTCAACAACGGAAGTAATTTCTCAGGAACCTCGCATAACAAGAGAGGATATGATTGATTTTTACGCGCATTTTCGTGAAATCAATCACCGCTATGGCGCCATTGCCATTGCACATTACGAGCGAGAACAACTGCCGGAGAACATGCTTCTAAGTTTGGTTAAACTTGCAAACAATGAGAGTCTTCATACAGTAGTCAGTGGTCGTTATCAGGAATTAGATGATTTAATTGCTGCAAAGCCATATGCTCTACTACTTGAGCGTGAAGATCTCTCGCGTTATTTCGATCGCACCATTGAGTTTACAGGAGATATTGTAAATATTTTAAAATCTCACTTTAGTACAATTCCGGTCACCATGGTCATGGGAAGTCGCGGGCTCATCTTAGCTTGTGAAAATCAAATTGTCTATGGAAAACACAAGGAAGCACTGGAGCTGATGACTACAAGCGGTGTCATGGCGGGGTTTGCCTCAGCCATTGGAAGAAATTACGATCCTGAAATGATTCTTAGACTATCTCTTGCTTGTGGCTTAGCTGCCCATGAGGAGGAGATGACTTTTGGTACGGTAAAGGCAAAGATGAACGAAGTTGAGTTTAATGTATTGGAGGAAATGAAATGAACGAGCGACATGTCTTAAAGAAGGAAGACACATTATTTCTATTTATAGATATTCAAGACGCCTTGGCTAAGGCCATGGATCGTGAAGAGGACGTCAAGGAAAATGCGGCCATCCTAGCTGAAACAGCGAATATTTTAGGCATCGGTTCCATTTTTACAACTCAATATGAAAAGGGACTTGGCGAGTTCAATCCGGAGATTATCGACAAGGCCGGCTATAGGGAAGTTTATGATAAGGCAACTTTCTCCTGTATGACGGAAGAAAATTTTCGAAATCTCATTGAAAAGTATAGCCCGAAATCCATCGTAGTATCAGGTATTGAAGCTCATATCTGTGTATTATTTACAGTAAGGGATCTACTCAACGCAGGTTATGATGTCTATGTTGCAGCGGATGGAGTCAGCAGTCGAAACTCCCTTCATGCACTTTTTGCCTTGGAGGAAATGAGAGATCTTGGCGCGGTGGTTCGCTCCACAGAGTCGATTTTATTTGATCTCTGCTCCATCTCAGGAACAGACGAGTTTAAGGCCATTCAAAATCTTATAAAATAAACTGAAAGGAGGGGAGACCCTCCTTTTCTTAGATAGGAACGAATATGAAATTTTTACATCTTGCCGATCTCCATCTGGGGCGGAGCTTTCCCTATGAACTTGAAAAGCATCGTCAACAGGGAAGAGAGAATCGTTTTAAATTATTTGAACGTGCCATTCACTTTTGCAACGAAAATGAAGTGGACTATTTAATGCTTGCCGGTGATATTGTGGAGGAAGATCTATTTACCAGAAGTGATCTTCATAGGTTAATGCACGGTTTTAATCAACTGGATGGGACGGAGGTCTTCTATCTCTTTGGAAACCATGACTTTCGTTGGGGAAGATACTTAATGGAAACCATGGATCTTCCGGTGCATCTTCATCTGTTCAGTTCAGATCACATGAGCTACTTTGATGATGAAAAGCGCCGGATTCGCCTTCTGGGACAATCCTGGGATGAGGGGAAGTACAAGGAGTCACTTCGCTTAAAGCCATCGGACTTTAGAGATGGATTCAACCACATTTTAATTCATCATGGAAATTGGAATGCGCCAGATTATTTTTCTCTAGATGCGAGAGATCCTCTACTTAAGCGGGTAGATTATCTTGCCATGGGTCATAACCATCGACCATTTACAGACGGTGTGGTTCACATGCCGGGAACACCAGAGCCCTTAGATTTTGGAGATTTGCATCAGGGATATGCTGTCCTTGGACACTATGACGGTACATGGAACTTTACGCCCGTTCCGCTTTCGCATCGTCAAATTCTATCTCGAAGCATTGATTTGATGGGGCAGCCTGCCATGACAGAAGTGGTACGTCAATTAAAAGATGGCGGCGATGCAGAGTCAATTTACTATATCACTTGGACCGGTGCACTGGAGGATCCTCACTATCTTCAGGCCCTGGAGGATTATTTACGGCGTCTTGAGATTGAATTTAAATCTGTAGACGAGACCAAGAGAGATATTAATTTAGAGGCACTAATGTATGAGCATGAAGATGATTTACTTGGAAACTTTTTAAATTTCATGAATCAACATCGAGATCTAGAAAATTATGAAGAGATATTGGAACTGGGAGTCGAAGCTCTACTAGGTGATACTTATGATTAAAGTTTTAGAACTTCAACACTTTGGAAAATTTCACAACAGGCGAATCGAAGTGAGGGATGGACTTAATCTCTTTGAGGGTCCCAATGAAAAGGGCAAGAGTACGATCCAGGCCTTTATTCTTGCTATGTTTTACGGATTTTCAAGAGACAGCACCAAGGTTCGTCGCTACAGTGAGGATTATGATAAGTATTTGCCTCTTGAGGGCGGTTACTTTCAAGGGGCGATCGAATTTAGTTTGGAGCATGTAGATTACCGGATGAAGCGGAATTTTTTAAAAAACAACGAATCCTGCCGCGTCATCAATTTAACGACATCAACCCAGATGGACAGCCATCCAAGCTGGTATAAATATTCTCGCATCCCACAGCCGGGAGTTTACTTCTTTAAGATGAATCAAAATCATTTCAAGAACTTTTTTCTACTCGATGATCTTGCCGCTTTTGATTTAGCGGAAGTGGAGTCGCAAATCAGAGAGCAGCTTATGAATCTAAAGGACACGGGTGATGAAAAGATTTCCCTAAGTAAGGCGGAGACTTATCTACAAGATCAGATGACAGAGATTGGCACGGAGCGAGCCAAGAAAACACCTCTTGGTCAAACGGTGAGAAAAATTGCAGAAACGGAAGCAAGACTTCAAGAGATCAAGGAGATAAACCACAGATATCAGTCCCTACTTGAAGAGGACCAGAGGTATGCTGCTAAAATTAGTGAGATCAGTTCTGCACTTGAGCCACTGGAAGATAGGATAGATCTTGACATTGTAGATGACGGATTAAAAGATGACCAAGCGTATCGAAGTACCCGAATAAAACTTCTCGAACTTACAGAGCAAAAGCGGATGCTCGTTCAAAAAGTGGATGAGCTTGAATCAAAGGCGCCATCTCTACTTGATCAGAGGAGTAGCTCTCGAGTTGTACCGGTGGCCGGCGTTATTGTGATTCTTTTATTTATCCTGTCGTATACGCTTCTAAGCATGAAGTTCGCCTTTCCCATCTTAGTTGTTGGTTTTATTGGAATCTATGTATTTTCATATCGCGAAAATAAAATTCGAAAAGTCTATCAAGAGCAACTCAATGGACTGGATCATCTCATCTATCAAGAGAGGGAGTTGATTTCGTCCTGTGCTATTTGTTCTAATGACATGGAAGGGGAGGAGTGCATTCAAGCCATTGATGCATATTTTTCCCATAGGCACCACGGAGATCGGTTGGTCTTTGATAAGATCAATCAGCTTAAGAGCGAGATACATGAACTGGAACTTTCCCAGTCAAAACTTCGCTATGAATTGGATGATTTAGAGCGTATGAGAGTGGAACAGGGAGAGCTTGACATTAAACTAAGTCAACTTAATGAAGCAAGAGAAACTTATCAAAGGCGACTTAAGTCCATTGATAAAACTGTTGAAATTTTAAATTTACTCAGTAAGAAACATGCCGGAGATGGGTATGAAAGCTTTGAGGATAGTTTAAACTCCATCTTTTCAAAATTGACAGATGGAAAGTATCTGCGTGTCTATTTTGGTGAAGATGGGGATATTTTTGTACAGTCGAAGTCACAGGTTCTGCCACTACATCAGCTTAGCCGAGGGACCAAGGACCAATTGTTTTTGTCCATTCGTCTGGCGCTACTTGCGCAGAATCAGACGGAGGATGTGCCTCTAGTCATTGATGACAGCTTAGTTCATTTTGATAATGAACGTTTGGAAAACTTACTCAAATATCTAGTACAACAAACTCGTCAAACTTTATTATTTAGTGCACATACTCGAGAACTTGATATAATAAGTAGGGAAGGATATTCAGCACATCGAGTGGACTGGTAATAGAAAGGAGCTATATGATTTGGGCAATCGGTGATTTACATTTAGATCATACAAAGAGCAAGCCAATGGATGTCTTTGGAGACCATTGGTCAGATCATGATGAACAGATCTTTAGTTACTGGAAAGAACATGTAGCTGAAGACGACTTAGTCCTGTTGGTAGGCGATCACTCTTGGGCATTAAAGCTTGAAGAGGTGGTGCCAGATCTTGCGCAGATTGATGACATGCCGGGAAGGAAGATATTATCTAAGGGGAATCACGACTACTGGTGGTCCAGCTTAAATAAGATGAATCAATTGGGTTTTAAGTCACTGGATTTTTTAAACAACAATGCCTTTATATTTGATAAGATTGGTATTATCGGGACGCGAGGTTGGTGTGACATAGATTCCAATGGTTTCGATGATCATGATGAGAAGATCTACGCTCGAGAACTTCAGCGTCTGGAACTCAGCATGGAGGCATTAGATAAATTAAAAAAAGAGAAGGAAGTGGAGAAGGTCATTGCTATGATTCACTATCCTCCCTTTTCTTCAAAGGGTGAGCCCAATGACTTTGCAAAAAGACTTGCAGCGTACGGTGTAGACATCTGTGTCTACGGGCATCTGCATAGTGAAGGGCATCGCTTTGTTGTCGAAGGGAAGCAGGATGGCGTCTACTATCAATGCGTCTCCAGCGATTATATTGACTTTAATGTCAAGAAGATTCTTTAGGAGGTTTCTATGGATAGAGAAATAGAAGTAAAATTACTAGGTGTGGATCTTGAGAAACTTGAAAAGGAACTGGTGGCAAAGGGAGCGGAGTTTTTAGGCGAAGAACATCAAGTGAACTATGTCATTAACAGCACGTCCCATCCCATTGATACCAGCGGCTATCTGCGTCTACGCAAGACACAAAAAAATGGTGAGGAAAGTCTAGAATTTACTTTTAAAGCGCAGTCTGTACAGGATGAAGCGAGAGATAGTAAGGAATATACGACGCATGTTGACAACGCGGAAAATCTATTAAAGACTATGGAACTTCTAGGCTATGACAAGATTGAGCGTGGTGAAAAGTTGAGACGATCTTACGAGTACAAAAATGCGCGTTTTGATCTGGATCGCTGGGATGAGGAGACCTACCCCATTCCCTATGCTGAAATTGAAGGAACCAGTGGCATCGCCATCTATGCACTTGTAGAAGAATTTGGCCTCTCAAGAGACCAGGTTTCGACAAAGTCCATTACGGAACTTAGAAAAGAATACTTCAATAATCAAAATTAAATAGTGTAACATATTTAAAGATGTGATATAATATTTATCGAGGAGGTCGATGATGTCAAATTACAAGTATATTCGAACTTTTGAAGAGATTGGAAAAGATGATGTTGGAATCGTAGGTGGTAAGGGCGCAAATTTAGGCGAGCTTACTTCATTTGGACTGGATGTGCCACCAGGATTTTGTGTCACTGCACAAGCTTACGATCTTTTTGTAGATTATGCCGGCCTTACTGAAGCAGTAAGAGTGGGTCTTGAAAATTTAGATGTAGACGACGTAGATATGCTGACTGCAGCAAGCGAAGATCTACGAAATATTATGACTAAGGGAGAAATTGAACCATCCCTAGAAGAGGAAATCAGACAGGCCTATCGCGACTTTAGCAAGCGCATTGGTATTGAAAATCCTGAAGTTGCCGTACGTAGCTCTGCAACAGCAGAAGACCTACCGGACGCATCCTTTGCAGGTCAACAAGATACTTACTTACACATTTCCGGTGAAGATGAACTCATCAAATATGTACGTGAATGTTGGGCGTCTCTATGGACTTCCAGAGCGATCTACTATAGAGAAAAACAAAACTACGACCACTTTGATGTATCTCTATCAGTCGTCGTTCAACTGATGGTTGAAAGTGAAAAGAGTGGCGTTATGTTTACTGCCAACCCAATCACTAACTCTCGCGACGAGATGATGATCAACGCATCATGGGGTCTTGGTGAAGCGGTAGTATCAGGTAGTGTAACTCCTGATGAGTACATCGTACGCAAGAGCGATCGTGAAGTACTAGAAAGACACATTGCTCATAAGAACGTCATGGTCGTTAAAAAAGATGATGGCGTGGGAACTTATGAAGCAAAAGTTGCCGATGTACTTGGCGCTGATGCAGTTGAAGCAGAGTGTCTTACTGAAGATGAGCTAAATACTCTCATCGATGCCGGATTAAAAATCGAAAAACTCTATGGTTCAGTTCAAGATATTGAATGGGGTCTAGATAAACATACGAAGGGTCTGTACATCTTACAATCCAGACCAATCACTACTTTAGGGGATGAAAAGGTGGAAGAAACAGTGGAAAAAACTCCAGAAAAACTAAATCCATTAGTTAGAGGTCTTGCAGCTTCTCCAGGTATTGGCCGCGGTAAAGTAAGACTAATTAAAGACATTACAGAAATTAACCTTGTTCAAGAAGGCGACATTCTAGTAACAGACATGACTAATCCTGACATGGTTCCTGCTATGCGTAAGAGTGCTGCTGTTGTCACTGACGAAGGTGGACGTACTTGTCACGCGGCCATCGTGAGTCGTGAACTTCAAATTCCTGCCATCGTAGGTTGTAAAGATGCTACCACTGTTCTAAAGGACGGCGACTTTGTCACTGTTGATGCAACTCGTGGTGTAGTTTATGAGGGCGATGTGCTTAAGGAAGAAAAGAAAGAAGAAACAAACGGAGTTGGCGGCAACATCAACATGGATGAATTTAGAAAATTAATGGCGCCTCCAACAGGAACTAAGATCTACATGAACCTTGGTGAACCTGAGCTAATCGAGCGCTATAAAGATCTTCCATTTGATGGTATCGGACTCATGAGAACCGAATTTATCTTTACGAATAAAATTGGCGCGCATCCAATGTATCTAGTAAAGACTGGTCAAGGGGATCTCATGGTCGAAAAACTTGCGGAAGGAATCTCAGAAGTTGCAAGTGTCGTCTATCCTCGTCCAATCGTCGTTCGTATGTCAGACTTTAGAACCAACGAGTTTAGAGGTCTAAAGGGTGGGGACGAAGTCGAACCACACGAGCAAAACCCAATGATTGGTTGGAGAGGTGTTAGCCGTTACATTTCACCTGAATACGAAGAGGGATTCAGACTTGAATGTCAAGCACTTCTTAAAGTTCGTGAAGAATTCGGCCTAGATAATGTCATTGCTATGCTTCCATTCGTTCGTACACCTGAAGAACTCATCGTAGTTAAAGACATCATGGCTGAAGAAGGTCTAAAACAATCCAAGGACTTCAAGATTTGGATCATGGCGGAAGTTCCTTCTGTAGTTTTCCAAGCTGAAGAATTTGCTGAACTTGTTGACGGATTCTCCATTGGATCCAACGACTTAACTCAACTTGTCATGGGTGCGGATCGTGACTCCGGCGTACTCAATAACATGGGTTACTTTGACGAACGAAATGAAGCCGTCAAACGTGCCATCAAGATTTTAATTGATGCATGTAACAAGAAGGGCAAGACC
Source organism: uncultured Peptoniphilaceae bacterium (assembly GCA_964345405.1). Classification (GTDB taxonomy): domain Bacteria; phylum Bacillota; class Clostridia; order Tissierellales; family Peptoniphilaceae; genus CAYFQX01. Next base: position 11,480 of record CAYFQX010000017.1, on the reverse strand, counting down.
ATCAGTATCTGCGGTCAAGGTCCAAGCCAATACCCAGAATTTGCTGAATTCTTAGTTCAATCTGGTATCACTTCTATGTCTGTCAACCCTGACACTGTAGACTACACTCGTAGACTTGTTGCCGGTGTTGAACAAAAGATGATCCTAAAGAAATTAAGAGAAGATAACTAATATAAAAAAAGGACACTGTTTAATCAGTGTCTTTTTTTATTTATAAAATATAGAAGGCGAAAATACATCTAAGTACCCAGATGTATTTTTTACATAAGTTGTAAAGTTAACTTGACATAGATAAAATTTAGTACTAAACTTAATGTAAAGAAAACTTTACATTAAGGAGATTTAATTGGAAAATAAATTAAAGGAACTTAGGAGAGAGAGAGGAATTAATCAAGAAGATTTAGCCAAGGCCATGCGCGTATCAAGACAGACTATCAGCGCCATTGAAAATGGAAAGTACAATCCGTCCTTAACTTTAGCATTTGAGATTGCAAACTATTTTAATAGAAGTATTGAAGAAATATTTATATATAAGGGGGAGGACAATGGATAGACGCAATTTAACCTCAGGTATCATCAAGATTATAATAGCTCTTGGCTGTCTATATCTAGCGATTTCACTTGGAGAGCATCCATTGACTGGTGTTATTTATGGCCTAGCAGGAGCAATGGGTGCAGGTGGTATATTCGCAACTTTCCGATACTTTTACTGGAATAAGCACCGTGTTGAACAACAAGATGAATTAAAACAACTACTTAGAAATGAAGCTGGCAAATATACCTATTGGATTGGAATGTTAATTATTACAGTATCTATCTTTATTTATTCCATACTTGGTCTCCTCGATAAAATGAACGCTAAACCCATAGTAATCTTCTTAAGTCTGTACTTCATCAGCCAAGTAATCATTGGCATAGTTGTATATAATTATCTGCTGAGAAGATATGATTGATATCATCAGATATAAAATAACCAGGTCATCGAGACCTGGTTTTATAAGTTTAAAATCTCTATCTGTTTCTTTGCAAGTATCTCCTGCTCTTGTCTAGAGCTTGATTTAAATTCAAGGGTAAGGTAGTCCGGTTGTACTAGATCAATGACGCGATTGACTTTGTCAGAGGTTGCTATTTTGTGCTGATCAATATCTCCCACGCGGTCATAGAGGTACTTAAATCGCTCGTCAAAGTCTTCAATAAATGGCGGTGGATTTTTCTTCATTTCATGATAGCGATGACCTCCGGTAGTAGCATGTAAGTGAATCCCTCGAATGTGCTTTAAGAAAGGCTCGTTCATCTTTAAGACTTCCAAGACATAGTCCCAGCCCTCTTCTTCCGTGCGGATCCTAGGATTGGTGCACATGAGATGTCCTGTATCCAGCATAAATCC
>CAYFQX010000017.1:6983-10083 GCA_964345405.1 uncultured Peptoniphilaceae bacterium | reverse complement strand
CTTCAATGAGTTGCTCCGTCAACTTCGGCTCGAGAAAAGTAAGTCCTGAGTAGTACAAGTTTTCCATTAAGAATAAATTTTTAGAATTGCGATGCTCGAGGAGTTTATTCATCATTTCAAGGGAGGTTACCACAACTTCCTCCGATGTGTAATAGGAGCGAGAGGAAATATAGTTTTGCGTTGCAATATTTCCCAAGTGAAAGACGGTGTACTCGCCATAATCCTCTGCAAATTTTAAATCACTCTCATAGTAGTGATGGAGATTTTCAGGTGCATAACCATAAAAGGATTCAGCTTTTTCAAGCGAGCCAAATTCTGTAAGGAGATGGTCTTTGTTTTCCAAATAATAGTCCATCCACGAGGTAAAAAACGGCAGATGAACGCCATGAATGAGATCTGTATTTTCTAAATTGGCATCGCCAACACGTACCACTTCCAAGCCGTCGACACCCATGGTTGCAATGGATTTTTCAATTTCTTCCATAGAGGGATATTCTTTCATTGTATATTCTGATAAGATAAAGCTAACTTGAGTTTTCATCTTGTACCTTTCTAACTTAAATGATCTGCATTTAATATTTATTGGAACTATATTATAATATACCCAGAATAAATAGATTGAGGTAGGAAATGCAACCAAAATTTTTTAAAGGGCCGCAAGATCGCATGAAAATTCTAAGAATTGTCTTAAACGACCTTGGTCGCCCCGATGAGGTATTTAAATTAATACATATCATAGGAACCAATGGGAAGGGGAGCACGGCGAGAATGACAGCCAGCTTACTGGAGTCTTTAGGTTATTCTGTAGGACTCTTTACCAGCCCTCACATTGACACGGTCTATGAGCGAATTCAAGTGAACGGGAAAAATATTTCTGAGTCCGACTACACGATCTGCAGAGAATATGTACGGCAGTCCGTGGAGTCAGCTACAAGTATTGACTTTGAAGAGATGACTTGGTTTGATGCTTTTTTCTTAACAGCCATGGTGTACTTTGCAAAGAAAGAGGTTGACTTAGTTGTGATGGAGGCAGGAATCGGTGGGGTGATTGACTCGACCAATGGCGTGAATGATGTGGACTATACCCTATTTACAAAGATTGGTATGGATCACCATGCCCTACTTGGGGAGACAATTAGTGAAATTGCTGATGTCAAACTGGGTGCCATGCGTGAAAACTCAACCGTCATCCTTGCTCCAAATCAAAGAAAAGTAGTCGCTGATCAATTTTTAGAGTATGCAAAGAGACGTCATGCAAAGCCACTCTATGCTGAGAAATTAATGCTTGAAAAGAAAGATGGACACATGGCGACACGACTCCAGGGAAGGGATCTAAAATTCGACACTCATCTCTTGGCAGATTATCAAGTGGAGAATATGAAGACAACGCTGACTTTTTTTGAGGATTTTTGTACGAAAAATGGTCTGGTGATCACAGAGGATTTACTGAACAGGGCACTAGGTCAGCTTATTATTGCCGGTCGATTTGAGATCATAAATCGACATCCTCTTATTATTTTAGATGGGGCACATAATGCAGATGGTATCAGTGCCTTCACAAAGTATGTCAGTGAACATTTTAAAGATAGTAAAAAGTATATTGTCACTGGATTTGTCGATGACAAGGACATAGAGACGATCTTGCCTGAGCTCTTAAGCCTGGATGGTCACTTCTTTTTTACAACACCTCAAACGGACCGAGGGATAAGTTCTCAAAAACTTGAGGCATTGGCAGAGCGCATAGGGACTAGACAGACAGAAATTACGGAAGACCCACTTAAGACAATTTTAGATCTTGCAGAAAAAGAAAGGGATGAAAAGACCGTCATCTTTGTCGTGGGATCTCTCTATTTAATTACTGATTTAAGGAAAAACTTGTGAATCATTTTAAATAAAAAAGGAGCCTAATAGCTCCTCTTTTTTTACCTATTTACTTGCAAGAAACTCTAGCGCATCCTTATTTTGACGAATAGTGTAGTCGATAATTTCATCATTGTGGGCATCGCTTAAGAAAAGTGCTTCAAATTGTGCCGGAGCAATGAGAATGTGCTTATTAAACATAAAGTTGAAGTAGTCGGCAAACATTTCAGTATCGGCATGTGCTACGTCGTCATAACTCTTGATTTCGTCAAATTCACCAAAGAATAGACTTAACATAGAACGGTGGCGAGTGACCTTTGCAGGAATGCCGGTTTTCTTGATGTTTTCGTTAAAGCCCTCTTCAAGCCACATCGCCTTTTGTTCAAGTCGCTCGTAAATTTCAGGCTCATTCTTTAAGATGCGTAAAACATCGAGGCCCATCTTGACAGCGAGTGGGTTCCCGCTTAGGGTACCCGCTTGATAGACATCTCCAACTGGACTTAAGTGATTTAGAATGTCTCTTGGACCAGCAAAAGCACCTACAGGAAGTCCGCCACCAATGATTTTACCAAAACTGTAGAGATCAGGCTTAATACCGAAGTCATCAGCAACAGAGCCGAATTTACAGCGGAAGCCCGTAATAACTTCATCAAAGATAAGCAGGATCCCATTTTCTTCAGTGACTTTACGAAGTTCCTTCATAAATTCAACATCAGCTGGGACAACCCCCATATTTCCTGCAATAGGCTCAATGATGACACAGGCAATTTCGCCCTTGTTTGCCTCAATAGTTTCCTTGACATTCTCAATGTCGTTGTAACGACAAACTAAAGTGTCTTTGATGACTTCTTCAGGTACACCGGCAGAGGTGGGAGCGTTGTATGTGAGCGTTCCACTGCCACTCTTGACAAGTAGTGCATCACTGTGACCGTGATAGTTACCTTCAAATTTTATAAGTTTATTTCTACCGGTATAGCCACGAGCAAGACGAATGAGCGTCATGGTTGCCTCAGTCCCACTGTTGACAAGTCGAACCATCTCAGTGTTTGTCGCTTCAGTAAAGAACTTTGCCATTTCAACTTCTTCAGCCGTCGGCAGTCCGTAGGTGGTACCTTCTTTTAAATACTCTGCGGCTTTTTCCATTAGATCGTCACGGCTGTGACCTAGGATCATGGGTCCCCAAGAGCCGATGTAGTCAATGTATTCGCGTCCCTCTTGATCGTAGACATAGGGTCCCTTA
>CAYFQX010000017.1:0-6922 GCA_964345405.1 uncultured Peptoniphilaceae bacterium | reverse complement strand
GCAACCAAGAGTGGATCATGATTAACAGATTCAAAGGCTCGGACAGGGGAGTTCACTCCACCAGGAATATACTTCTTTGCATCTTCAAATAACTTCATTAATAGTCCTCCTCTTTTAGTTTCTTTGCAATCTCTTTAGCGTGATAAGTGATAATCATGTCGGCGCCGGCACGCTTCATGGAAATCAAGGTCTCATAAATAACTTCTTCACCTAATAATCCCAGTGCAACGGCTTCCTTTAACATGGAGTACTCACCACTGACATTATAGGCTACGATAGGTAGATCAACTTTTTGTCTTGTTTGATAGAGAATGTCCAGATAGGCAAGGGTTGGTTTCACAATGATAAAGTCCGCGCCCTCTTCCACGTCTGCCTCAACTTCACGCATGGCTTCTCTAGCGTTGTGGTAGTCCATTTGATAGGATTTGCGATCGCCCTTTGATGGAGCAGAACCTGCAGCATCTCTAAAGGGACCGTAATAACTTGAGGCATATTTTGCACTATAGGCCATGATGGGAATATTGACAAAGCCTTCTGCATCCAGTGCTTCACGAATGCCCTTGATTCTAAGATCCATCATATCCGAAGGTGCAACGATATCTGCGCCGGCTCTGGCATGGGAAAGTGCAATCTTTTTTAAATACTCGACCGTCTCATCATTTAAGACATTTCCGTCTTCATCTAAGATGCCGCAGTGACCGTGATCTGTATATTCACACATGCAGACATCGGTGATGACGACCATATCATCGGTGTGTGACTTGATTTTGCGAACGGCACGTTGAATGATACCATCATCGACAAAGCCACTGGTGCCTACGGCATCTTTCGTGCCGGGAATACCAAATAAAATCACGGCGTGGATACCTAAGTCGATAAGTTCGTCAATGACTTTCGGTAGTCGATCCACTGAAATGTGGTAGTTATCCGGAAGGGAAGGGATCTCACGGTAGATATCTTCCCCTTCAATGACAAAAAGGGGATAAATAAGATCTGAGACATCAAGACTCGTCTCACGAGTCATGTGTCTTAGGATCTTGGAGTTTCTAATTCTACGCATTCTCATGGTTTGCATCCTCCTTTATCGTTTCAACAAGTGAGGGGATAGTGGCTTCAGGAGACTCTCTATAGACCTTCATCCCATAATTTTCAATCGTCTTTGTTGTAATTCTTCCAATTGAGAAGATTTTTACATCTTTAATGGCATCAATGCCGTAGAGTTCAATAAAGTTATGAACCGTTGATGAGGAAGTAAAGATAATCATATCCATCGCCTCAGGTAGTGGTGAAAGTAGGTCAGGTTTTACATTTTCGTACGCCACTAGCGTGTCTACATCACCAAGGCGCTTCGCCTCTTCAATCAGTGTCTTGCGACTGAGATTGGAGTGGAGTAGAAGAGCCTTGGAGTTTTCATCAACCGTAGGCTCGACGGCTTTTAAAAATTCCTCGCCAACATAGATATCCGGCCAAATGTCTGGTTCAATATGGTATTTACGCACCATATCACGAGTCTTTTTGCCAATGACACAGATCTTTACATTGTGTAAATCACGGATATCATGATCTTTGAAATAATTTCTAAAGAAAATTTCTACACTATTAGCAGACATGAGCAGGATATGTGTGTATTTATTTTTTTGAAGCTTTTCACGAAGGACATCTTCATTTTTAGGACGAATTTCGATGGTCGGCATATTGTGAACGACAGCACCCAGTTCATCCAACGAACTGGCAAGTCCTCGTGACTGTTTTAATGCTCTTGTAATGACAATATTTTGACCAAAGAGTGGACGGTTTTCAAAGAAGTTCAACTCGCTACGAAGTTTGATTGTATCGCCTACGACGATAATGGAAGGGGAGGGGAATTCTCGTCCTTCAATTTCATCTAGAATTTGTTCAACGGTGGAGACAAAGGTCTCTTGGTTGTTGTATGCTCCCCTAGAGATAATGGCGATGGGTTTTTTAGGATCCATTCCGCCTTCTAATAGATCTGGGATAATCTTTGGGAGATTATTGAGTCCCATGTAGAAGACTAAGGTTCCTTCAAGGGAACCATAGGCTTTAAAGTCGCCGACAACGCCAGTCTTTCTGTGACCGGTAATGAAAGAGACGGAAGTGGAGATATCTCTGTGAGTTGCAGGAATGCCCGCATCCATCAGTGCTACAACACCTGCGGTTACACCAGGTAGAACTTCAAAATCTACGCCATGCTCCAGTAAAAAGAGTGCCTCTTCGCTGCCGCGACCAAAGACGTAGGGATCGCCACCCTTCAGTCGCACGACCTTTTTTCCAGCCTTTGCAGACTCAACGATGAGATCGTTGATCTCGTCTTGAGTTAGGGTGTGGTCTCCCGCTTTTTTACCGACATAGTAGAGCTCTTTTGAGTCGCGGTAGGGATCAATGATGGCAGGATTCAATAGACGGTCATAGATGATCATGTCTGCCTGATCCAAAGCTTCTTTGACTTGGATCGTTAAATTTTTTGGACTTCCAATGCCGCCACCGGCAAGGATCACTTTAGGATTCATTGGCTTTCTCCTTTAAACGTTGTGCTAATGTCATAGCTAGTTGCTTACCTTCGTCGACAGATCCTCGAACTTGCTCATAATGTAGCGGATCTCCTGGGTTTTCTGCATAGGCACCGTAGAGTGTCAATTGATCGTTTTCTAGCTCCGTATAGATACCGATGGGACTTTCGCAAGTAGCAGAGAGGGTTGCCTGATAGGTTCTCTCTACTTCCATGCGAAGCGTGGCCCACGGATCTTTGATTTCATCAAAGAGATTGAAGAGTTCCTGATCTTCCTTTCGGATCTCAATAGCTAAAATTCCCTGTGATGGTGAGGGGATGATTTTTCTAGGATCCAGGATAAATCCAATGCGGTCCTCGTAGCCGCCTCGAATCAGTCCCGAACGTGCGAGGATCGTTCCATCAAGTTGTTCTGTCTCAATCTTATTCATTCGCGTCTCAATATTGCCGCGAATGGGTTTTGTCTCAAGATGTTCAACCCAATGCTTGAGTTGAGCGCGCCTACGATTACTTCCTGTACCAACGGTCTTACCCTCTAAGTCAACGAGAGAGGTAATGGAGGGATCGCCAACGAATACATCTTCTGGATGCTCTGATTTTGGTGGATTGACAAAGATAAGTCGCTCATCAATAACAGAAGGCATGTCTTTCATAGAGTGAACAGCTAGATCGATTTCCTTTAATATCAGCGCTTTTTCAATTTCACGAACAAAGACACCCTTCTCATTAATTTGGTCAATGGGCTTATGTTGGATGCGATCGCCAATCGTGCTCATCTTTACAATCTCAACCTCGATCTCGGGTCTGTGATTTTCAATTAATTCTTTTACATATCTTGCTTGTATTAGTGCAAGATTACTCGATCTTGTTCCCAGTTTCAGTTTCATTCATGTCCTCCAAATACTTATTTAAGCTGATAATTTCGCGGTCCCATAATTCGCTCATGGTGTCACCAATATTTTCTGCACCCTTAGCTACCAGAGCCTGACGAATTTCAGATAAAATCTTCATGTTGTTTGTTGTTGTAGCCAATTTCGAACGAATTTTGGATTAGATAATATCTTCTTTTTTTTAAGGTCGTAAGTTTCCAGTGTCTTTTCAATATCTTGTGAGACCTTCTTAGTCAGCGTTGGATTTTCTCCTCCGGTGGATACGCCGATAGTGATCGGACCGCGAGTGAGTACCTTGTTCATAATAAAGCTACTGTCTCCCGTGCGGTCCAGTCTCAAATAAGGGGTAGACAGTTGAATGGCACGGCGCTCCATCGCGTCGTTAATGAGCTTACTGTCTGTCCCGATGATGAGATAATCGTAGCCGAAATACTTATAGTCCGGTTCGATTTTCAAGGACTTGACATGAACTTTCTCGGGATATTTTTCAGCGAGAGCAAGTATCCGGTCATTTATATCCTCGCCAATGACATAGATGATAAATTCCGTTTCAACAAGTGACTCAAGCTTTTTTGCCATGGCAGCACCGGCACCTAGGCAAAGTAAGGTTTTGTCTTTTGTATCAATATTAATGGGGAAATACCTCATGATAAATAAACCTCCTCTAGTATTTTGATAGCAGAGAGTACCTCTTCAGTCTGTGGATATTCCTTCAACTGCAGGATCGGTTCTCGTGCAACTTTTTTGAGGGCAGAACGAACGATTTTATCTACTTTTAATTTTTGGCTGTGTGTTAAATCTGTCTTTCTAAAAATATAGTCCAGTGTCTCCTGAGCTATTTGATCGCTGCGATTATTTAAACTCTTCATAATGGGATCGACGCGAGTCGCTGTAATCCAGTGTAGCGTCTCGTCAATAATTTCATTCATTTCGTCTTCATAGGAGGCAAGAATCGACTCGCGCTCGCTGACATTATGACGAACAACTTGCTCTAGGTGATCAATGTCAAACAACTTCACATGTTCCTTTTTACCTACCAGTGGGTCCACATCGCGTGGTAGTGACAAGTCCATGATGTAGAGTTCCTTGTCTCGCTTGTCGATATCCGATGGATTGACAATGGTGTGAGGCGAAGCAGTGGCGGAAATTAAAATATCGGCCTCTTCAATGCCCTTGATACGATCCTCGTAGGGAAGAATCTTCACACTGGGATAGAGTTCCTGCATCTTAAGTGAGTTGGCATAGGTGCGATTGCAAATGGTGATGTCTGCATGGAGTTCGTTTAAATGTTGTAGTGCCAGCGTTCCCATATCGCCAAGTCCGATGATGAGTGTCTTTGCATCATTTATAGAACCCATTTCCTGTTCGATCAGCTTCACGCCAACATAGGCAATACTTGTCGGCTGGTGAGCTATGGGACTTTCTGTCTTAATTCGCTTGGAGAAAGTAACTGCCTCTCTAAAGATCTTATTGATGTGCTTCTTTGTCACACCCATTTCCATGGCAGTTAAGTGGGCATCGGTCACCTGCCCTAAAATCTGATCCTCACCGATGACGAGGGAGTCCAGTCCTAAGGTCACGGCAAATAAATGACGGATGGCTTCTCTTCCATGTTTCAAGTAGAGATACTTTTCCAATCCGTCAATGTCAAAGTATGTAAGAAAAAAGTCGCGAACTCTCTCTAAATTATCGATAATGGCAGCGTCATCGCTTATAAAATAAACTTCTGAACGATTGCATGTCGATAAGATGACAACTTCAGTCAATGTACCTGAGATGAGTGCGTCAGTCGCTTCGATTATATCTGAATCTTGAAAAGTTGCCTTTTCTCGAACATCAATTGGGGTAATGTGATGATTAATTCCCACTGAACCAAATTTCATTTATTTCCTCCTCCAAAACTATTACTACTATTTATTTTATATTAAATGGCTAAAAATGCAATTTATTTTACCCTATGGATATTCCAATTTTGGATAAGCATTTAACTAAACTTTCATATTGAAGAAATATATTTAACTTGAATATAAGATTTAACACTGGCAACGTCACAGACATTTCATATGAGTTTTATTGTTCTGTGATATAATAAAGCTATCAACTGAAGTTAAACTTTAGGAGGTTTAAAATGAAAAAATTAATTCAAAATTTATTTGTGCTACTATTGGCTGGGATTCTCCTGCTTAATCCAATGGTGGCAGAAGCGGCACGTTTTTCAGATGTAAATCAAGGTCACTGGGCCTATGAATTCATTGAAGAACTGACTGAAAAACAGGTAGTTAAAGGTTATCCAAATGGACAGTTTAAGCCTGACAACTATGTCTCTTATCTTGAGATTCTTGAGCTTTTAAAGGGTGTCAAGGATGTACCAAAGGCTGAGATGTCAAGATACGTTACAAAACATAAGACAACCTTAGAAAAATACGGCGTCCCTGCCTGGGCACATGAAGCGGTAGCAGTGGCACTTGAAGAGAACATCATCACTGTTGATAACTTGACAGCAGCCTACAGTCAAGGACTCATCACAGATTTTCCGAAAGATGGTCAATATCCTAATCGTGAAACTATTGCCGTCTACTATGCGAAGGCACTGGGCATGAAGGGGAGCGAAGATCATAGTCTCCTTAAATACAAGGATTTCAATGACATTGGTGTCGTAAACAATCAACTGATTGACAAGACAAATGTTAAAAATTATCTTGCAGATTTAATCTCAAACGGTATCTTTGCAGACACTGGTAGTGATGGAAACTTTGAGCCAAGACGCCCTCTAAGAAGAGCAGAAATGGCAAAGATTACTTCAAAATCTTACCAATATGCACATCGCTTGACTAGCGACTTAGAAGGTCACATCATTCATGTGGGCGATGTCTATGCAAGAAACCTAATATTTATTGAAGATGCCAAGGGATCTTCCTATACACTCGTTCTTGACGACAATACGAAGATTAAGATTGATGATAAAGTCGGTAAATACGACGACCTTAAAGTCAATCAAAAAGTGACTGCCAAGGTGACAGGAAATATCGCCAACAAGGAACTACTACACGCCGTTGAACTCAATGTTAAGACAGACAAAGTTGTCGGTACAGGGACCATCGAGTCCATCGATGCGGAAAAAGTAAAGATCAACTAGGATGAAAAATTCCAAGCGATCCATCCAGACGCAAAGCTAAAAAATCCACTTACCGGTGAATTTGGTTATGCCAAGGATATAGAGATTGTTCAATTAGGTCAAGCGAAAAAGTTCGGTGAGTTAGGCAAGAATATGCATGTCCGTTTCATTGCTGAAAATGGTTTGATTACGAAGATCTATATTGTACCAAGCGATACCTATGTCAATGGGGCAGTGGTCGAAGTTAAATCAGATACTAAGTTTGAAAAAGAAGGTAAATTAACTTTAAAACTTGCAAATGATACTGAGTATGACTTCTATGTTGACAATCAACAGAGATTTGGCATCAAGCCCTCACAACTTAAGACTTTATCCAAGGGAGATAAAGTG
>CAYFQX010000016.1:14647-20209 GCA_964345405.1 uncultured Peptoniphilaceae bacterium | reverse complement strand
CACATCACCCATTTTGATGATATCTTCCTGAAGTAAAAGATGGTAGAATGAATTTAATAATTAAGTAAGTATTGAATTTATAAAATGAGGTGACAAAATGAAAAAGAAGACGAGTTTAATATTAGCATTCCTACTGATATTTTCCATGTTTGTAATGACTGCTTGTGGCGGGGGAAATTCAGGAAAAACTGCCAATGAACCGGCTAAGGAAGAGGTAGAAGTTGAAAATCCTTTCGTAGGAAAGTGGATTGCCGTTGCAGCCCAAGCACTTGGCACTACATCGGACTTTAGTGAGATTTCAGAAGAAGAATACTCCTTTGAAATCAAGGATGGAGGAAAGGCCATTATGACTATGGAAGGTGAAACTGTCGATGGTACGTGGAAAGCCGATGGAAATAACGTCACCCTTACTTTCGATGATATAGATCTTCCTACCGTCATCAATGGGGACGTGCTCCGTATGGATGATTTCTTAGGTACCGGTATCACTGCTTTCTATGGAAGAGAAGGTACAGATGCGATGAATTCTGCCAACTACTTAACTGAAGAAGAAAGTCTGATTGTAGGTGAGTGGGTGGCAACTACAGTCCAGGAAGTCTTAGATGATGAACCTAAGACAGCGATGGAAGGTGTCGATGACATTCAAAATGCATTGCGATTTAATTTTAAGGGAGATGGCAATGTCAATATCATCTATAAGGGCAATGATCTAGGCGATGCTCCATGGTCATCGGTCGGTCACTATATTACTATTGAATCGGATTCACTGGATATAATGGCTGAAATTGATGAAGATAAGTTGGTAGCTTATGTCATTGATGGCGCAAATAATTATCAATTCCATTTGGAAAAAGTTACTGAATAGAGATTTTAGTCTTTAATAAAATGATATTGTAAAGTGAGGTAATCATGGTGAAAAAGAGTAGAATGAAGCTGTCTATTGCAGTCATTTTTGCTGCCCTTCTCATTTTCACAGGTCCGCTGACAGAGGTCGTCAAGGCTGTGACTATTTACATTGAAGGTGAAAAGATCAGCTCCGATGTTGAACCTGAGATTCGCAGCGGACGTACATTTGTGCCCCTTCGCGTCATTTCAGAGCACATGGGTGAATCTGTCAGCTGGAACGGCAAGACTCGAACCGTGTCTCTTGTCAGTGGCGAGCGTGAAATGGAAGTGAAGATTGGGGATCCGCTCATTAAGGTCTTTATCAATTCTAAACTTCAAGACAGTTTCAAAATTGAATCTGCACCTTATATCAAGCAGGACCGCACCATGGTTCCGATTCGAGCGATATCAGAATTTTTCGGTAAGAACGTCGATTGGGACGATGCCACTAAATCTGTATTTGTCGGCCAAAAACCCAATTTAATACAAATTGATCAGAATAATTTAAACAAGCTTAAAGATTTAGCTGGTAAGATTCCACGCAGTCAAGTGGAGATTAATAACTTCAACACCAATGTAAAGATCACAGCTGCCGACTTTGGTATGATAAAAATATTCGAGGCAAGATTAAATGAAGTGATTCCAGGAAACTATGAGACTTATTTTGTCAGTGACAGAAGTAATGAGATGGCCGGATTCTCAAGTTATTTATTTATTGAAAGGGACACCGGCAAAGCTTATTACAGTCTATTGGGATCCATCTTTTCACTTCCTGAAAACAGAGTGGTCCATGCCGGGGACGCCTTTAAATTGTTAACCGGCGTCGAAGAGGGGACCGTCTTTCGCAGTGGTGTAGAGATGACTGAAATTTTCCGCGCATTGATGATGCAAGAGGGAAAGGCTCATAAAGATGACAATCTGGAATCTGTGGTCTATCTAAAGGGAGATCATCTTGAGTTTGATCTTTGGAAGATGAATGGCTCCAGTCGAGAGCTGGTTGAGAGATTTGCAGTGAAGGATAATGTCATCACACGTGCCAAAACCGGTCAAGTCCTCTTTCAAAATGACATGTATATCAATAGACCGGAGAAGGTAATTACTGAAGACAACTGTGGCCCCGAACTTGTGAAAATCCTTCAACACTTGAAGATGGGACCTAAGGCTGACTTCTACGAAGTTATGGATGTAAAATACATTCCATATAGTGATTTCTCAGAAGTGGATCGCCGCGTAGGATATGCCGTTGTCATTCGATCTGAAAGTGCACCGAATGTACCAAAGGATGAAACCTACTTTATCAATGAAACCGGTACGGTCGTCATGAAATATGACGAAGAAATGGACGCATACTACTATCTCTATGGTGAATATGTTCCATTTGGTTAAATCGAAACGAAATGCTTTAACGATTCTATAAACTTCATTAAAATATCCTCTAGATTTAAATACTTAGAGGATATTTAATTTAAAAAAGCTCCATGGATGACCATGGAACTTTTGTGTTGCTACTGATGATAAATTTTCATATCCCTAATGAGCACCAGCAGAATGATATTTGCAATGAACAACAGCACCGTCAAGATGATGATAAATAGGAGAGGATAGACAACCATGATTTGAAAGCCGATTAAGATAATGAGTATACTCAGGATAAAACTTCCAAAAGATGAGAAGAAGGCTTGTTTACTATTTTTGACAAGTTTGGCCGGATTATCCCAATCATAATTTGCCATTTTCGAATCAAAGAATAGGCCAAGTCCATTGCTAAAGATGAGATAAAGCAGCGGACCGAGAATTAAAAACGGGATGTACATTCCACTCGGTTTGAAAGAGTAGATGAGTAATAAGCAGGAGATGAGATAAAAGGGGAGCACAAAGAGCAGAGGTCCCATTAATTTCCCTAGGAAAATTTGAGAGGCAGACAGTGGAAGTACGTAGGTGTTGTAAGCTTGTTGCTGCTCGGCACTGAAACTCAAATAGCAGACATTGATAATTCCTGCGCCCATGAGTAAAACAAAAAACAAGATGATGTCTATGGATGCAGTTGAAAACTGAGTGAGTCCTTGAATTACAAATTCACGGACGGCAGGGAACAGACATGCAATGGATACCATTAAAAGTAGAGCGGCGCCAGTTGCACTGTTTTGAACAAGGGGTGTGATGCTCCAGTAGAGTCTGTACTCCTTTAAAATTAAGGCGACCATAGGTGAGTGTACTTGGTAGCTCTTGTCGTCGAATTTTTTAGTCTTGGTAGGTATTTGATCCTTTGACTTAAATTTATAGAAATACTTGTAGATAAATTGTAGTAAGCACGCAGTGACCAGTGCAGTGACAAGTAGTGCCGGTATCAATAGCAGTGGGTGTTTAATAAAGTCTGTTGGGCCGTAAAACTGTTGATACCACAGGATGAAACGATAGAGTAGCTGACTGAGTTGTGCAAATTGATTGGAAATTTTGTACATATAGAGGGCAAAAAGCGGCGGAAACAGAACTAGAAATACAACGGTTCTTACCCATTTTGGCCAGTGAAGTCTCGGGAAGATTAGATATAATACATGGCGCAATAGTAGTCCAAGTGCAAAACCCAGGATGGAAGCGATTATTATGAGTAGCAAAAATGGAATCAAGGTTTTGATGCGGTATAAGATGGAGTAGAGCACAAGACTTGGCAATGTGATGATAAGATTTCCAACAAGACTAAAAATAATGCCTGTGATAAATTTTCCCAATATAATATTTCTAATGGAAAATGGAAGTGAGAGGACGATGTCTTCATCTTCAGATACAAAGTACTGTCTCCCAACGAGGAAATAGACGATAAAGTTGTAGATGAAGATGAGGTAGACGATAAAATCCGGAAGACCCTTCATGAGGTCCTTGAGGAGTTCTATATTTTCAGGCAGACCATCTATGCCTCCGTAGGATTGTGCCATGGCAATAAAGTACAACATACAGAGGAGTCCGCCAACGGTGATAAATCCTATGATTGAAAAAATCCAAATAAAAACTTGAAGGGCTCGATGCTTGTTTGATTTTAAGAGGGCAAGGCTCTTTTTAAGTTCTAATTTAATTAAGAGTTTTAAATCATTCATGATCGCTCATCCTACTTATAAATAGATCCTCTAAGGATTCCTCCTTCAACGCTTCCTCCATGGATTCGTCAAGGACAATGTGACCATCTCTAATGATAACGACGCGATTACATAATTTCTCGGCAACTTCAAGTACATGAGTTGAAAATAAAATACTCATGCCCTCTTCATCTGCAAGTCGTTTAAATTCTTCGCGGATAAAGCGGGTTGCTGTAGGATCGAGCCCGACAAAGGGTTCGTCTAAGATGAGTAACTTTGGTGAATGCATTAGAGCTGCAATGAGGGCGAGCTTTTGTTGCATCCCGTGGGAGTAGTCGCTGATTGTCTCATTAAGTCTTGAAAATATATCAAAGGCATTGCCGTAGTAGTCAATCTTTTCCTTTCTCTGTTCCCGGGTCATCTCAAAGACATCGCCAATAAAGTTCAGATACTCGATGCCTGTCATAAAGGTATAGAGAGAGGGATTGTCTGGAACGTAAGATAGGATTTTTTTACATTCCACAGGTGAGGACTCAATGGAATGTTCATCAATAGTTACACTTCCCTCTTCAAAGGGTATGAGTCCAATGGCAGATTTAATAGTGGTCGTCTTACCTGCGCCGTTGGCACCAATAAAACCACAGATATCTCCCGGCTCCAGTTTAAAAGAGACATGATGTAAAATTTGTTTTTTTCCGTAATACTTGCTTAAATTTTGGATCTCTAACATAGGCCCTCCTTTGTCTCGGTATATAAATGTCCACAGATAAGTATACCCGATTACTTGCCAATAAAAATTACATCTTGGAATAAATGTGATGATAAATGTAAAATCTCACTTTACATAGTCAAAACGGGATTACAACAATCGTTATTTATTTCATGGAAAAATTTAATTTATGTGATCTATTTTTCAATTTCTGTGATATAATATTCTAGAAGGAGGAAGTCATGCATCAATATAGAGGTAAGTTAATGGTACATACGGGAAGTATGTTTTCAGGTAAGACGTCGAGTCTTGAAAAGGATATGAAGCGATTTAAGATTGCCGGCTATAAGACGGTGGTGTTTAAGCCGTCCACAGACAATCGCGTGAACACCGCTCATATTTCAACTCACGATAACACATTTATGGAGTGCATCGTCATTGATCACTTTACAGAGATCGAGGATTATCTCAAAGAGCATTCCGTGGATGTCGTTGGCGTCGATGAAATTCAATTTTTCAAGGATGATCTGTCGGATATTTTAGATTTAATTGACAGACTTCTTGAGGGCGGAAAGACCGTCGTCACGGCAGGGCTGGATATGGACTATGAAGCCCAACCCTTTGAAATTGTCAAAGAGCTACTACCTCGTGCAGATTATCTTGAAAAGCACCACGCCGTGTGCTCACATTGCGGAACGGATGCATGGGTAAGTCACAGAACGTCGAAAGATACAGAGCGAGTTGTCATTGGGGCAACGGAGACGTATGAACCGGTCTGCAGGAATTGTTACTTGGAGATTAAGAATAAAGAAAAGGAATAGGAGGGAAGATATTGACGCCAAGTGAAAAGAGAATCATGGAGTTGATTCGTGCAAATCCTTACATCACCCAACAGGA
>CAYFQX010000016.1:1316-14637 GCA_964345405.1 uncultured Peptoniphilaceae bacterium | reverse complement strand
TGGTGCCCGTACAGCTGCCAACCCGTTTGCAGTACAGGAGATTGCAGATACCCTGGGGATTGCAAGGTCTTCAGTGGCAGTGCACATTTCACACATGATTACAAAGGGGGCTATCTTAGGTAGAGGTTATCTTCTGCCGGATGATAAAGATACGAGCCCAATTTATGTCACCGTCGTTGGTGGTGCCAATGTAGATATTACAGGTGCAGCTACAGATCATCTAATTCCTGAGGATTCCAATCCCGGACAAGTGACCATGTCTCCAGGTGGCGTTGGCAGAAACATTGCCTACAATCTCTCGAAGATGAATGTCATGACGGAGTTTATTACGCCTCTGGGTGGGGACGAGTCGTCAAATATCATTCGCAAGGATGGCAATAGATTTTTCAGTATGGAGCACTCCATGGTCTTTCTTGATGAGGCAACGAGCACCTATCTAGTCATCTTAGATGAGTATGGCGAAGTTGTCGTCTCTGTCAATGATATGAAGATCATGAGAAAACTCACCCCTCATATTTTAAAGGACATGATGGATGTCGTAAATGAGGCGAAGGTGGCCGTCTTTGATACAAATCTTACGGAAGAAACTTTGAAATACTTGTTAAGAAACACAAGGACGACCACAGTGGTAGATGCCGTATCCGGTGTCAAGGCTAAGAAGTTAAAGGGTCTACTGAATTATATCGATGTGCTCAAGGTGAATCATCATGAGGCGGAAGTTCTTGCAGAGGATTCCATAGTTGATCATGAGAGTCTGATTGAAGCTGGAAAGAAGATAATGAGAGAGGGCGTAGGTACTCTCATTATTACTTACGGCAAAGAGGGAAGTTATCTCTTCCACCAGGGTGAGATTTTAAAATACAACTCAACACCTTTGGAAATTGTCAATGCAACAGGTGCCGGCGATGCCTTTACATCGTTGATTATTCATGGATTGGTGCGAAACATCCCAATGAAAGATGCCATGATCAATGCAACGGCCGGTGCGCGAGTGATGCTTAAATCGATGGATAGTAGCGGTCATATAACGGATGAAAAACTTTTAAAGGAAAAAAAGGAGGTCTCTTATGAGAACATTTGATGGTGTAAAGTTAGCTGATTTTTTAGAAATTAAACCAGAAGTACAAGAAGCATTGGATGCCGGCAAACCGGTGGTAGCACTAGAATCTACAATTATTTCTCACGGTATGCCTTATCCAAAAAACTTAGAAACTGCAAAAGAATGTGAAGCAATCATTCGCTCTCACGGTGTCATGCCTGCGACCACTGCTATTATCGGCGGTAAAATCAAAGTCGGCTTAACTGAAGAAGAACTTGAATTTATGGCAACTTCAAAAGAAGTGATTAAAGCAAGTCGTCGCGATTATGCGCACATTCTAGCCAATGGTCTTCATGGTGCAACTACTGTAGCTACAACTATTATCACTGCCAATCTTGCAGGTATTCCAATTCTTGCAACCGGCGGGATTGGTGGCGTGCACCGCGGTGCTCAAGAAACGATGGATATTTCAAGAGACCTTCAAGAACTTGCAACTACCAACATGGCCGTTGTCTGTGCAGGTTGTAAATCAATTCTTGACATTGGACTTACTTTGGAATATTTAGAAACTTATGGCGTGCCTGTTCTTGGTTATAAAACTGAAGAAATGCCCGCATTCTACACCCGCAAGAGCGGATTTAAACTAGACTACGCTCTTGATACTCCGGAAGCAATTGCCAAGGATATTCGCACTCAGTGGGGTATTGGACTTGATGGCGGCGTGCTTGTAACTAATCCGATTCCTGAAGAATACGCAATGGATGAAGATCTCATTAACAATGCCATTGAACAGGCAATTAAAGAAGCGGACATTCAAGGTATCTCCGGTAAGGAAGCAACTCCATTCCTACTTTCAAAAGTTTTAGAAGTAACTGAGGGAGATAGCTTAGAGGCAAATATTGCACTTGTCTACAATAATTGTGACCTTGCCGCTCAAATTGCTAAGAGCCTATAAATTATAAAAAGAAAGACTCGGGACGGAATCTTCCATCTCGAGTCTTTCTTTTTATCGTCTCTTGTCATAATCTCTTTGAAGTCTCTTGTCCAATTTATCCATGACATAGTCGTAGTGATCCATAAGGAAATTCCCGAAGCGTGTCGTTGGTTCGGTGAAGGGTTCCTTTTTGCGATGGTAAAAGATACTTAAGAGTAGACCGATACTCATATAGTTTGCCGTTTGAAAACTGCCGCCGTAACTCATAAAGGGAAGGGGAATTCCCGTCAGCGGCATAAGCCCCAAGGTCATGCCCATGTTTTCCCAAATGTGAATAAAAAACAGTGCGAGAAAACCGGCGGCAATAAAGGTACCCATGCGGTCGCGACTGAGCTTTGCAATTTTTAAAATTCGCATGAGTAGTGCGGCGTAGAGTAGAATTAAAAATGTCCCACCTAGAAATCCCAATTCCTCGGCAAGAACCGGGAAGATGTAGTCTGTTTCCTTAGTTGGAATGTAATTATACTGTGTCTGACTTCCCCTATAGAGTCCCTTGCCAAAAAATCTTCCGCTGCCAATGGCGATCTTCCCCTCATTTGCCTGATAGCCTGATCCGGAGAGGTTTTCACTTGGTTTTAAAAAGTCTAGAATTCTATTTTTTTGATATTCGCCCAGAGACATATAGACAAAGGGGATACTAGCCAGTCCAAGTCCAATGGCGCCTAAGATATATTTCCAATCAATATTTGCAAAAAACAGCATCGTCGCTGTAAAAAATAGAACCACCATAGTTGTTCCAAAGTCCGGTTGAACGCTGATAAGTCCCATGGGAATGCCCATGAAAACTAAACCCTTGATAAGTGTCAGCGGTTCGTTAAGCTCCCTTTCGTGATCCTCAAGCCAAGCAGCAAAGGCCAATATGAGACCTAGCTTTACAAATTCTGCCGGTTGAAAATTAATGGGGCCGATCTTTAGCCACGAACGCGCCCCCCAAGTTGCCTCCCCATGTCCAAAGAGGAGAGTGGCAGCAAGTAGACCTACGGAGACAATGTAAATCAGTGGATAGAGCTTTTTCCAAATTTGATAGTCAATCAACATGAACACAATCATGGTGACAAGACCGATAAATGTGGCAATACTCTGTTTTTTTACAAAGTTAAGCGTACCGTAACTCTTCGTTGCAGTTGAGATAATGAGGATGCCAAATAAACTGAGTAAGAGTGTGACGCAGATCAGTTGAAAGTCAATTTTACGGTTTAAACCAGTCGTATGTAGTTTAAATTGATCTCTTAAAGAAGATTTTTTGGAATTCATAAGTACTCCTTATCCGGTAGTAATAAGTTCATATGATATTATAGTATAGATAGAAGAAATTGCATAGGAAGGATGTCTGTTTTGGAAAGTGTCAAAAAATTAGCGGGTGAAATTGGCTTTGATGATTTGGCCTGGGTCCGTGCTCGAAAACTTCATGAAACGCTGGACATTCTCAAGTTGCGCCGCCAGTTAGGACGTGAACTTGAGATTGAAGAGAAGGATCTTTTGAAAAGAGTGGACCCCTCTCTAAGTTTAAGGGAAGTTGAGACCGTTCTCGTAGGTTTTGTGCAGATTCCCATTCCGAAAATGCCTCAAATAACACCGGACCGGGGAAATCTCAGTAGCGTCTCCTGGGGCGAAGATTATCACCGCGTCATGGGAAATTTGCTTGATGAACTGGTAGAGGCACTCCGTGAACGCTATCCTAAGGAAAAATTCACGACGCAGGTAGATACGGGGCCGCTTTGCGAGCGAAGCTTTGCAAATCTCACCGGCGCCGGCACCATCGGCAGACACGGCAACTTTATTCATTCAAGTCTGGGTTCCTATGTTGCCATTGGACTTGTGCTTACAAGTTTAAAAGTAGATGGTGAAGAGTTTCCATTAGAAAACAGATGTGGTGAGTGCAGGCGATGCCTCGCAGTCTGTCCCGGAAGTGCCATCTCGATGGATGGAGGAGTGAATCCCAAACGCTGCGTGTCGTGGTTGACGCAAAAAAAGGGAGAACTCAGTGCATTGGAAGAAAAGTCCATGGGCTCATCCCTCTATGGCTGTGATCTCTGTCAGCTGGTCTGCCCGCAAAATAATAAGATCTCACGTAAGGATGTGAGTCGTTGGGGAAAACTTACTACTCAGGTGGAGTGCAGCCACTTAAGCGAACTTTCCAATCGCGAGTTTAAGAAAATCTATGGACATCTGAGCGGATCTTGGCGAGGGAAGAAAGTATGGGTGCGCAACGCTGAGATTATTTTAAAAAATCAAAAGGGACTATGATATAATGGAGAAGACTTATGATTGTCGGCGTAAAATGTAAACTAAGAATTCCCGAAGCCTATTCTCTCAAGGATAAGCGTCGTGTGCTGTCCAGTTTGTTGTCACGGGGACGACAACAGTTTTCCGTAGCTGCCTGTGAACTTGAGGACTTGAAACTTTACAATATGACAGTGATTGAGGCGTCTTATTGCGGGAATGACGGCCGCGTTGTTGAACGAAACTTAAGAGAATTCCTCCGCTGGATTGAGGAAAATTATCCTGTGGAAATAATAGAGTTAGAGTGGAGTCAAGTATGAGTAGAATGTCAAAAGAAGAGGCCCTGGTGGTCTATGATTTGTTGGAGGTGCGATTCCCTGATGCAAAGGCAGAGCTTGAATTCTCAAATCCTTACGAGCTCTTAATTGCAACGATTTTATCGGCGCAATGCACAGATGTGCGAGTTAATAAAGTGACGCGGGTGCTCTTTGAAAAATACCCAACCCCTGAAGATATTGCCAAGCTGAGTCAGGAAGAGCTGGGGAAAATCATCTATTCCTGTGGCTTTTACCGCAATAAATCTAAGAATATTTTAGAGACAACAAGAATCCTGTTGGATAAATATGATGGCAAGGTGCCTGAGACCATTAAAGAGCTTGTCAAGCTGCCCGGCGTTGGTAAAAAGACGGCCAATGTTGTGGCGAGCAATGCCTTTGGTGTGCCGGCCATTGCGGTGGACACCCATGTCTTTCGAACCTCCAATCGGCTGGGACTTGCTGAAGCAACGACCGTGGAAAAGACAGAGAAACAGCTGGAGGAAATCCTGCCAAGAGAAAACTGGACCAAGGCCCATCATCTACTGATCTTTTTGGGTAGATATATCTGTAAATCTCAAAATCCGGACTGTCCCAACTGTCCGTTGACGAAACATTGTAAGTATTTTAATCAAAATAGGTGAGTGTGTGGAAAAATTGAAAAACTGGTTTCATGAAAATAAAAAAACTCCCTTCCTATGGATGGGGGTTTCCGTTGTCTTTATCGTCTTGATGTTGATTGTCTATGGAAGTGCCATTACAAGACAAGATAGAATCATCCCCGGAGTTCAAGTGGAGGGAACATCACTTTCAGGAAAGACAAGGGAGCAGGCAGAGGAAATTTTAAGAGCCTTTGAGAAAGAAAATCAAGATAAGGAAATTCAACTAAAGGGCGAATACACAACTTATAAAATTCCCCTTAGAGATCTTGGCTACAAACTCAATGTAGATGAACTGGTCGATGAAGCCTACGCCGTTGGTCGAAGCGGCGACGGTTTTGAAAACATCATGGAGGCAGCTAAGACATTGATTGTGTCCAAGCATTTAGAAATTAAAGATCTGTACTCCGATGAGAATTTAGATGAGCAAGTCAAGATCCTGGCTGAGAAGATTGACCGCGAACCGGAAGATGCACAGTTAAGTTTCACTGAAAAGGATGGCGAGCTAAAGGTTAAACTCACCGGGGACCACAGTGGTACCAAGCTCAATCAAAAAAAGACGAGAGAGCTTCTTCAAATGCCGGTGGAGGAAGGTCAGGTTCTTGAACTTCCCATCAAGCAGCTAAGCGCTAATATTAAAAAGGAAGATCTTGTGGACATGGACTCAGTTCTTGGGGAGTTTAGCACCGATTACTCCAGTTCTGAACCAAATCGTAAGGACAACATTGCCCTTAGTTCCATAAAGTTTAGTCACGTCCTACTAAAACCGGGTGAAGAAATTTCGTTTTTAAATACCATTGGTGATATTACAAAGGAAAATGGATTTAAGACCTCCAATGTCATCTCCGACGGAGAATTTCAACGAGGACTTGGTGGCGGGATCTGCCAAGTTTCAACGACACTTTACAATGCCATCGTCCGTGCTGATCTTGAGATTGTGGAACGCCACAGTCATTCCAAACCCATTGGCTATGTTGCCAACGGGACCGATGCTGCCGTCGTTCAGCCTTCAAAAGATCTGATCTTTAAAAACGACTTTGCCCATCCTGTCTATATTACAGCCAAGGCAGACGGCAAAAAACTTGAATACATTGTCTATGGTAGTAAGAAGGACAAGGACTACGACATCGAGCTGGTGCCGGTTTCCCTTGGCTCTTACGGACCCAAGACGGTGGTCAAGTACTCCAATGCACTGTATGTTGGACAGCAAAAAGTTGAAAAGATCGGTTCCAGAGGTTACTCTTACAAGACTTACCGCGTTAAAAAAGTGGGAGACAAGGAAGTGGAGCGTACATTACTCAACGAATCCTATTACACTCCAAGCAATCGCGTGGTGATTCAAGGAACAAAACCTATGGAAACCCAAAGTACGCAAGGCAATGGAAGTAATAGTAGTGCCATTACCGGCAATTAAATAATCATTGAGGATCAATTGGCTTCTTCGCCGATTGATTTTTTTTGAATAAAATTTTATTAAATGAAAGAAGAGGGATAATATCTTTTGAATTTCATATTATATTCATATAAAATAAGGAAAAGATGAATACTACTATTTAAATACATCGTTGGATGAGGTGATGAAATGAAGTCGATTGCAGGGGGTATTTGTGCACCGAAGGGCTTTGAGGCCAACGGAGTTCATGTGGGCTTTAAAAAGGGAGATAAAAAGGATCTTGCGCTAATCTATTGTAAAGAGGGTGCCCATGTTGCGGGAACCTTTACTAAGAACTTATTTAAAGCGGCGCCACTAAAAGTTACACAGGAACATATGAAAGTTTCGAAGACCAAGGCGATTCTAGTCAACAGTGGCGTTTCAAATTCCTGTACTGTCAATGGAATGGAAAGAGCCAAGGAGTCCTGCGACATTGCAGCAAAGGCACTTGGAATTAAACCGGAGGAGGTGCTTGTGGGTTCAACGGGAACCATAGGTGTGGAACTGGACACCGGTTTAATTAAAGATGGCATGGACGAACTTGTCAGCGGCTTGGGAGATCACAGTGACAAGGCGGCTCAGGGAATTATGACTTCAGACACCTTTAAGAAGGAGCGCTCCATCTCCTTTGTCATTGATGGCGTTGAATGCCGCATGGGCATCATTGCCAAGGGAAGTGGCATGATTGAACCGAATATGGCGACAATGCTTGCCTTTGTTACAACGGATGTGGTTATAGCGCCGGAACTTTTGCAAAAGGCCATCAGCGAAAGTGTCGATGAGAGCTTTAATATGATCAACGTAGATCGTTGTAATTCTACAAATGACATGGTGTTAATTGCCACCTCATCTCAAGCGGGAAATGCTGAAATTTCTGAGGAAGATGAGAACTACAATCTCTTCGCCACTTGCTTAGGTCTCTTGACAAGAGAGACAGCAAAGGATATAGCAAGGGATGGCAATGGGGCTACAAAACTTATTGAAGCAAGAGTGGCAGGCGTAAAATCTAGAGAGGACGCGAGAATTCTTGCTAAATCCATCATCAGTTCCAATCTTGTCAAAGCGTCTCTACGATTTGCCGACGCCTACTGGGGCAGAATCTTTGCCGCCATGGGTCAAACCGGTGTGACACTCGATCCTGAAAAGATTGACTGCGCCTACGAAACCTTTGAAGGTACGCTGACTATCTACTCACAGGGAAAGGGCATTCCATTTTCTGAAGAAGAGGCAGAGAAGATACTGTCAGTGGATCCAATTACAATTGCCGTAAACTGTCATGAGGGTGAGCATGAGGCCACTGCTTGGGGCTGCGATCTTACGCCGGAATATGCAGAGCTTAACGGCTCCTATCGAAAACACTAATAATATAGTAAAAGACTTAGGGTTTGCTCTAGGTCTTTTTTGTTATTCATTGCATTCAAGCGCAAGTTAAGGATGAATTAGGGATTTTTAAAATTTATTTAAAAAACTTTAAAAATAAGCTTGTATTATCAGAGTCTTCATGGTAATATATTAAATTGCATAATAATCTATTTTATTAAGAGATTTTCAAGTGGAAAATGTATATTGAAGTTATAAAAGATTGGAAAAATGTATATGTAAACGAGGCGAAGAATTGAATGGAAAATAGAACAGCCGGTTTGCAGGATACATTTTTTTCTTTCTAGGGCAGTTTGATAAGGGGTGGAGTATTTAGATGGTATATCCTGTGCAGTTTGGTAAACGGGAGAGAATGTCCTTTTCTCGCATCGACGATGTATTAGACCTACCGAATCTACTGGAGGTACAGACATCTTCTTTTCAGTGGTTAATCGATGAGGGCCTTCGCGAAGTGTTTGATGACATTTCGCCCATCGAGGACTTTGCAGGAAGTTTAGTCCTTGAGTTTGTAGACTACTACGTATCAGATGAGATTAAATACGATATTGATGAAGCAAAGTCAAGAGATACGAATTATTCAGCACCTTTAAAGGTAAGAGTGCGTTTGATTAATGCGGAGACTGGAGAAGTTAAAGAGCAGGAAGTCTTTATGGGTGACTTGCCGTTAATGACCCAGACGGGAACTTTTATCATTAACGGTGCAGAGCGTGTCGTTGTCAGTCAGCTCGTGCGCTCGCCGGGTGCTTACTACCGTATGGAAAAAGACAAGACCGGTAAGAGTAACTTCTTTGCGACTTTGATTCCAAACCGCGGTGCTTGGTTGGAATTTGAAACAGACGCACAAGGTGTAGTTAATGTTCGTATCGATCGTACGAGAAAAATCCCAATTACAGTGCTTTTAAGAGCCATTGGCATGGAGTCGGATCTAGAGATTAAAAAGTTCATGGGTGAAAGTGAAGAACTTTTAAAATCTTTAGAAAAGGATCCTACAACAAACCAAAACGAGGCTCTACTAGAGATCTATAAGAAGTTAAGACCGGGTGAACCGCCAACCATTGAGTCGGCACAGTCACTCTTTGAGAATATGTTCTTTGATCCTCGCCGCTATGATATGGCGCGTGTGGGCCGCTACAAGTTCAACAAGAAACTTGCCCTTCGTGAACGCATTCAAAATCAAGTGCTTGCTCACGATGTCATCGATGATGAAACCGGGGAAGTTTTAGCTCGCGAAGGGGAGCGCATTGATCGTGAAACAGCCATTCGCATTGAAAATAGTGGAATCAATCGCGTGGAAATTATCGTCAATGATGTCAAGGAAATGGGAGATCACCACTTAGTTGTAGTTGTTGGCAACAACTTTGTCGATCCTAAAAACTTAGATCTTGATATTGATTTTGAAGCGCTTGGCTATAAGGAAAAGATCTACCTACCTCTACTACAAGAGCTCATGGATGAGTATGAGGGGGACGACCTCCTGATGCAACTTGAGCTTCGCTATAAAGAACTCAGTCCGAAAAATATTACCGTAGATGACATCATTGCAGCTGTAAACTATGAGTTCAACTTGTTCTACGACATTGGTGGCGTAGATGATATCGATCATCTGGGCAATAGACGCATTCGCTCTGTCGGCGAACTGCTACAAAATCAATTTAGAATTGGTTTAACTCGTATGGAGCGTGTGGTTAGAGAGCGTATGGCAGTTCAAGAAGTGGAAGCTTCTACACCGCAATCGCTGATCAACATCCGTCCTGTAACAGCGGCAATTAAAGAGTTCTTCGGATCCTCTCAGTTGTCACAATTTATGGATCAAAACAACCCGCTGTCTGAGTTGACTCATAAAAGACGTCTTTCAGCACTTGGACCGGGCGGTTTAAGTCGTGATCGTGCAGGGATGGAAGTTCGTGACGTTCACAACTCTCACTATGGGCGTATGTGTCCGATAGAAACACCGGAAGGACCAAATATTGGTCTGATTACATCACTTACAACCTATGCGCGCATCAATGAGTACGGATTTATTGAAGCCCCTTATCGTAAAGTTGAAAAGGGGACAGGTCGTGTCACTGGGGAAGTGGAATATCTAACAGCAGATGAAGAATATGAAAATATCATTGCTCAATCTAACGAACCACTGGATGAAACCGGCCGTTTTGTCAATGATCGAGTGGTTGCTCGTGGTTATGAAGGGGTTGTAGATATCTTTGATCAAAAGGATATTACCTACATGGACGTTTCACCAAAGCAAATTGTAGCGGTAGGTACTTCCATGATTCCATTCCTTGAAAATGACGACGCCAACCGCGCGCTGATGGGCGCGAACATGCAGCGTCAAGCGGTGCCTCTACTTAAGAGTGAAGCGCCAATTGTTGCAACAGGAATTGAATATAAGGCAGCAAGAGACTCCGGCGTTGTCGTCATTGCGCCAAAGGCCGGTGTGATCTCTAAAGTCACAAGTTATGACATTACCTTGACCCCGGATGAGGGCGATGACATTCATTTCCAACTTTCAAAATTTAAGGGCGCCAACCAAGGTACCACCATCAATCAACGTCCAATTGTCAAACAGGGACAGCGTGTGGAAGCGGGCGAAGTCATTGCAGACGGCCCATCCACTGACATGGGTGAGATGGCTCTTGGTAAAAATATCCTCATTGCCTTCATGAACTGGGAAGGTTATAACTACGAGGACGCCATGCTTATTAATGAAGATTTAGTTATTAACGATACACTGACTTCCCTTCATATTGAAGAGTATGAATCGGAAGCGCGAGACACTAAACTTGGTGCGGAAGAAATTACACGCGACATTCCAAATGTCAGCGATGAAATGCTTAAAGATTTAGATGAACGCGGCATCATTCGCGTTGGTGCAGAAGTTAAGCCTGGGGACATCTTAGTCGGCAAGGTAACGCCAAAGGGCGAAACCGAACTTTCTGCTGAAGAACGCCTATTACGTGCCATCTTTGGTGAAAAGGCAAGAGAAGTTAGAGATACTTCACTGACTCTACCTCATGGTGAGGAAGGGATTGTTGTCGATGTAAAGACATTTAACCGCGCCGATGGTGACGAACTGCAACCGGGCGTCAATGAAATGGTTCGTGTATTTGTAGCTACAAAGAGAAAAGTACAAGTTGGGGACAAGATGTGTGGTCGCCACGGTAACAAGGGTGTTATTGCAAAAGTACTACCTGCTGAAGATATGCCATACATGCCGGATGGACGCTCTGTAGATCTTGTACTGAACCCACTGGGGGTTCCGTCTCGAATGAACTTAGGTCAAGTACTTGAAGTGCATCTTGGTCTTGCGGCGAAAAAACTTGGCTGGCATGTGTCTACACCGGTATTTGACGGTGCAAATGAACAGGATATAGTCGATACACTTGTCAAAGCAGGTATGGCACCGGACGGCAAGATGGAACTTCGTGACGGTCGAACCGGCGAACTCTTTAAGAACCGCGTTACGGTCGGTTATATGTATATGCTGAAGCTGCATCACTTAGTTGATGAGAAAATCCATGCTCGTTCCACAGGACCTTACTCTCTAGTTACGCAACAACCACTGGGCGGTAAAGCTCAATTTGGTGGTCAAAGATTTGGTGAAATGGAAGTTTGGGCACTGGAAGCGTACGGTGCAAGTCATACACTACAAGAGATGTTGACTGTAAAATCAGACGATATTGTCGGTCGTGTTCAAACTTATGAAGCCATTGTTAAGGGAGAAAACATTCCAAAACCTGGCGTACCGGAAAGTTTCAAGGTCCTCATTAAAGAACTTGAAGCTCTGGCACTTCAAGTGGAAGTGTTGGATGCCAATGGCAATGCAGTGGACCTCAATGAAGTCGACGATGATCTGACACGTTTAGAGAACATGGAAGGCAAGATTGAGGGTGAAGACACCAACGAATTAATCTCAGGCGAGGTACAGGAATCTGCAACCGCAGGAATTCGACGCATTACCGGCGATGATATGCCTGAGGGATTTGTGGAAGATGAGGAAGAATAGGAATTTCTTTTGATGATATGAAAGGAGAGCATGCTCCTTGAGCGAACAAGAATTATTTCATTCAATTAAAATCGGTCTGGCATCACCTCAAAAGGTGAGAGAGTGGTCCTATGGTGAAGTTAAAAAACCTGAGACCATCAATTATCGTACGTTGAAGCCGGAAAAAGAAGGTCTCTTCTGTGAGAAAATCTTTGGACCGACCAAGGACTGGGAATGTAACTGCGGTAAATATAAACGTATTAAATATAAAGGCGTTGTCTGTGAAAAGTGTGGCGTAGAAGTGACCAAGTCCAAAGTACGTCGTGAGAGAATGGGGCACATTGAACTTGCAGCTCCCGTCTCTCATATCTGGTACTTCAAGGGAATTCCCTCTCGTATGGGACTTATCTTAGATATGTCACCTAGAGCGTTAGAGCGTGTGCTTTACTTTGGTAGCTATATCGTTACTGAAGTGGATCCTGAAGTAAAAGAGCTCTATGTCAAGCAACTTCTTACAGAAACAGAATACAGAGAGTACAAGAGAACTTATGGGGACAAATTTAAAGCCGGCATGGGGGCGGAATCCATTCGTGACATTCTCTTGACCATTGACTTAGATAAGGAAAGCCAAGAACTTAGAGATGAGTTAGAAGGCGCAACTGAACAACGAAAGATTCGCGTCACTCGTCGTCTTGAAGGTGTGGAAGCCTTCAGACAATCCGGCAACAAACCGGAATCGATGATCATGGATTGTATCCCGGTAATTCCGCCGGATCTACGTCCCATGGTTCAACTGGATGGTGGGCGTTTTGCAACCTCTGACTTAAACGATCTCTATCGTCGAGTGATTAACCGTAACAATCGTCTTCGTAGACTCTTAGATATTGGCGCACCAGAAATTATTGTCCGCAACGAAAAGAGAATGCTACAAGAATCTGTAGACGCTCTAGTGGACAACGGTCGTCGTGGTCGTCCGGTGACCGGCCCCGGAAATCGTCCTTTAAAATCTCTATCTGAGATGCTAAAGGGGAAACAAGGTCGTTTCCGTCAAAACTTACTTGGTAAGCGCGTGGATTACTCCGGACGTTCAGTCATTGTCGTTGGTCCGGATCTTAAGTTCTATCAATGTGGTCTGCCAAAGAATATGGCGCTGGAACTATTTAAGCCCTTTGTCATGAAGGAACTTGTGGAAAAGGAAATTGCCCACAATATTAAGAGTGCCAAGCGCATGGTTGAGCGCGCTAAACCATTGGTTTGGGATATTCTCGATGAAATCATCAAGGATCATCCGGTAC
>CAYFQX010000016.1:0-1306 GCA_964345405.1 uncultured Peptoniphilaceae bacterium | reverse complement strand
TGCTCCGACCCTTCACCGCTTAGGTATTCAAGCATTTGAACCTGTCCTTGTAGACGGAAAGGCAATTAAACTACATCCACTGGCTTGTCCTGCCTACAATGCGGACTTTGACGGAGACCAAATGGCAGTTCACTTGCCGCTATCTGCTGAAGCACAAGCTGAAGCAAGATTACTGATGCTATCAACCAACAATATTTTGGCGCTAAAAGACGGTAAGCCAATTACAACGCCAACTCAGGATATGGTACTAGGTATCTATTACTTGACCATTGAAAGAGAAGAACCGATGATTGGCGATGGTATGCGCTTTATGAATTATGATGAAATGCTCCATGCTTACTACAGCGGACATCTTCATCTACACTCAAGAGTACAGGTCAGACGCTACAAAGATGAAAACGACAAGCGCGGCAAGCTGGTTGAATCAACCGTAGGTCGCTTCTTAATCAATCACTACATCTTACAAGACCTTGGTTTTGTCGATCGTGAAAAAGATCCGTACTCTTTAGAAATCGATCAAGTGGTAGATAAAAAACTACTTGCTAAGATTGTAGAAAGAACTTACAAACTTCACGGAAACTTAGACACTGCCTACTTCCTAGATAAGATGAAGGAACTGGGTTTCCATTATTCTACCATCAGTGCCATCTCAATTTCCATGAGTGACGTTGTCGTACCGGATACCAAACCGGAACTACTCGATAAGGCGCTTGAACAAGTAAATAAATATGAAACTGCCTTTAGACGCGGACTTATCAGCGACGACGAACGCTATGAGCGTGTTATCGAAGTTTGGAACAAGGCAACCGATGACTTGACTGATGAGGTTATGAGGACCTTTGACCGACTAAACAATATCTACATCATGGCGGACTCTGGTGCGCGTGGTAGTAAGAACCAAATTCGTCAGTTAGCAGGTATGCGTGGACTGATGGCTTCTCCATCCGGAAAGACCATCGAGGTTCCGATTACTTCAAACTTTAGGGAAGGACTATCCGTACTGGAATTCTTCATGTCCACTCACGGTTCCCGTAAGGGACTTGCGGATACGGCGCTTCGTACAGCTGACTCCGGTTACTTGACAAGACGTCTAGTCGATGTTGCACAGCAAGTTATCATCACTGAGCAAGACTGTGGCACTGAGGAATACATCGTAGCTCACGCTGTCTCTGACGGTCGTGAAGTCATTGAGGAACTGCAAGACCGTATTGAAGGGCGCTACGCCTTTGAAGATGTAATAAATCCTCACACCGGCGAAGTCATTGTCGAGAAGAATGAAATGATTTCTTTACTTGAAGCAGAAGCC
>CAYFQX010000015.1:1602-20941 GCA_964345405.1 uncultured Peptoniphilaceae bacterium | reverse complement strand
CGAGCACCTGAACTTTGGGTCTTTATCGTAGATTGCTACCGCAATTATCAAATTGCCAAGGAACAGGACTATCCCGTCGGCGATACGGTCAGTCCCGACCGCTTTTTTCAAGGATTTACAGATGGCATCTTAGCAGCGCAAAATGTAACCAATGCTCTGGAATCCTTAGGACTTGGCTCCGTCTACTTGGGCAGTATCTTAAATGATATTCGCCGTGTCATTGAGCTGTTAAATCTTCCAAAGTACACTTTCCCCATCCTTGGCATCGGCTTTGGCTACCCCGATCAATCGCCGCAAATGAAGCCTAGAATGGACAAGAACTTGAAGTTCTTCACCGACGAGTACCACATCTATGAGAACTATCTCGAGACCATTGAGGACTATGATCGGGAGATGGAGACCTATTACGATCTCAGAGATGCCAATCGCCGCGTGGACTGCTTTTCTAAACAAGTCGTCTCTCGCTTGAAAGACGCCAATCCCATGCGAAGTGAAATTATAAGGATCATGGAAGCGCAGGGATTTGACTTAAATCTAAAGTGAGGATGGCAGCGGAATCGACTTTAGAAATCTTGAGAAGTCTTGGGGACTGTAAGATAATAAACTCGTAGACTTAAGACACTTAGTCTTTGGATTTAGTTTTAATTTTAATGATAACTTCAAGGTACATGAGCCTTTTGAAGCAAAAGGACAGATCCCTTGAGGGTCTGTCTTTTTTATTAATAATTTTGAAAGAGGTGCACAGTGAATATTGAATTTTTAGAGGAAATTTTAAATACCCCGTCTCCATCGGGCTACACCTACAAGGTTTTGGAAATTGTGGAGGAAAAGCTAAACTCCTTTGGCGTTGCAACCAGTAGAACTGCCAAGGGCGCCCTTGTGGGAACCATTGAGGGAAGGGATACTTCAAGAGTCATCAGTTTGGCAGCTCACGTAGATACCTTGGGACTGATGGTCAAGGAGATCAAGGCCAACGGGCGCATCAAGGCGTCCCGAATTGGCGGCTTCAGTTTCCAATCCGTTGAAAATGAATATGTCACTATCCACACCATGGAGGAGGGAGACTATCGCGGCACCATGCTCAACACCAAGGCCTCCGTTCATGTTCACGGGGACAAGCATGAGTCCAATGCACGAGATGAGGAAAATATGGAGATTCGCCTGGATGAAGTGGTGGAATCGGCACAGGATGTGCGCGATCTTGGCATCAATATTGGAGATTTTATCAGCATCGATAACCGCTATGAACATCTGGACTCCGGCTACATCAAGTCCAGACATCTTGACGACAAGGTCTGCGTCCACGTGCTCCTCATGCTGGCGGAGTACTTTGCTGCCAATCAGCCACCTGTGACTCTCCACTTCTTCATCTCCAACTATGAAGAGGTCGGCCACGGTGCCTCTGCCGGACTGCCTGAGAACACCGAGGAGCTCATCTGCTTGGATATGGCCGCGCCAGGCGAGGGACAGGAGTCCCACGAGAGCTACTGCACCATCTGCGCCATGGACTCCACCGGTCCCTACGATTTTGAACTTCGCAATCGCCTCATTGACGTGGCCAGAGAACATGAACTTCGCTACAAGGTGGACATCTATCCTCACTACGGCTCTGACGGTTCAGCGGCCCTACGTGCCGGCGGGAACTTTAAGGTGGCGCTCATTGGTCCCGGCGTCGATGCCTCTCACGGCATGGAGCGCACGCACATGGACGGAATTCAAAGCACCTTCTATCTCTGTCAGCACTATATTTTAAGCAAGGGAGAGTAAGATGAAAGTTGTCAAATCCCTGGCAATGATCCTCAGCTTGAGTCTTGTCTTAACGGGCTGCGGCGTCGCTTCAACAAAGGATGAAGCTTCAAAGACAAAAACTACCGAGGAGTTCATTGACACCGTTGAAATGAAGGAATTAGAAAAGACGCCGGTGGAGGAACCCTTAAGTCACTTCTCTGCGGAGCTCTTTCGCTACGCCGGAAGTCGCGACGGCAACACCTTGATCTCGCCCTACTCTGTCTTAAATGCCCTTGCCATGACATCCTGTGGTGCCGACGGAAAGACGCTAACTGAGTTTCAAGAGCTCTTAAATATGAATCCTGAGGACTTAAGTGAAGAGCTTAAGAACTTAAGAGAGCATGCTGGGGAGGCAGAGGGATACCGTCTCTATCTTGCCAACAATATTTGGATCAACGAAGAGGCAGGCTTTGAAATCAGTCATGAGTTTGAAAGCTTGACACAGAAATATTTTGGCTCACAAGTGGAGAGCATGGCCTTTGACGTGTCCGGTGTAGAAAAGATCAACGGGTGGGTCGATGAAAATACGGATCACATGATCCCCAAAATCATCAATGAGCTGAAAGATGACACCATCATGATTTTAGCCAATGCCCTCAGTTTTCAAGGAGATTGGAGTGAACCCTATCTTAAGACTGACATCTTTAATTCAAAATTTACTACGGATAAGGGAACAAAAATCGACAGAGAATTTATGTCCTCCAAGGAGTGGATCTATCTGGAAGATGAAGACACGGTAGGATTTATCAAACCCTACAAGAGTGATCGCTACGCCTTTGTAGCACTTCTTCCCAAAGAGGGGACAGACATCAATGAGTATGTTGAGAATTTTACAGAGCAAAAGATGAACGGACTGTTAAACAGTCAGGAGAACCGCGTGGTATATAGCCAAATGCCGAAGTTTAAAGTGGAGGATGGACTGCAACTTAAAAATCCTCTCATGTCCATGGGGCTGATCTCTCCCTGGGATGGAGGGCGTGCCGACTTTACAAAAATGGGCAAGACAAACATAGGAAATCTCTACTTGGACAGCGCGCTACACAAGACTTTCATTGAAGTCGATGAGCTGGGAACTCGTGCGGGTGCTGTGACACTGGAAATGATGGAAGAGGCAGCCGACTTTGATGAGGATGCTAAGAAAGTTAAACTCAATCGTCCCTTTGTCTATTTGATCATCGATTGTGAAAACAATCTGCCCATCTTCATGGGAAAATATGTAGGCGAGGAAGCTTAAATTAGGAGAAATGATCGTTTTATTAACAATCACATCTCCTCTCAACCTATAAGTGTCAAAAGCCGGGAAATTTTACCTATGAAAAACGAAAATTCTTTTTAGGCCGGAGTGCGGATACCAAGCAGATGACAGCTTATCTAAAAATATCCAATAAAAAACAGGCGAACGTGTTATGGTTCGCCTGTTTTCATATCTATAGGAGTCTAGCATTTGCTGTTTGATTTATTTGCAGAAGGGCAGGAACCGCTCATACTACATCCGGCACAACCGCCCTGGGATCTGGTCTTTAGGTACCGTCTGCCCACAAAGTAGACGACGACGATTAGGATGAGTACTAAAATTATATTAATAGGTTTCATGATTGTTCACTCCTTCGTTTGTTCTCAGAAAAGTGATTGAAGAGAATGATGACTCCACCAATGACAAGCCCGGCAAGTAGGAAGTAGATAAAGTTGTGTCCGCCATTTGAAATATCTAAAGATTCGGACATGGCCTCGATATTGTTATAGTCAAGGACCATGGGTTTCATGGCGTTGGCACCTGCAAAGATCTTGCTACCGATAAAGTTGACTAGGAAGGACAGCACATAGGCAAAACCCATCTGATAGCCTAGCGCCTTGAGTGTCTTTTTTACACTGCCAAATTCACTCTTCATGGCGCCAATGGCTGCAAAGCAAGGTGCTGAGAAGATGATAAATACCATAAAGGCAAAGGCACTGACTTGAGTGAAGACAATAGGGGCGACCTGTCCAATGGAGGCCATAGTTGCCACGACCATTTCCTTAGCGACAAATCCTGTAAGGACAGACACCACCGGTGCCCAGTCGCCAAAGCCCAGAGGCTTAAAGAGCCACTGAATGGACTTGCCAAAGCGCGCTAAAATGGAGAGTTCAATCTCATCGCCGATAAATTTGAGTCCAGGGCTAAAGCTCTGTAAAAACCAAATGAGTAAGACGCCTAAGAAGATGATTGTTCCAGCCTTTGCGATAAATTCCTTGGCCTTGTTTATTAGATTTTGCATGGTTCCCTTAAAACTTGGAATGTGATAACTTGGCAGCTCCAGAATAAACGGTTCTGAATCACCCTTATAACGACCAAATTGTTTTAGGAAGAGGCCGGAGAGGATGATCCCGCCAAGGGCGATGAAGTAAACACTTGGTCCTACCCAGGAAGCTCCCGGGAACATCATGGCGATGATCATACCAAAGATGGGAAGTTTCGCGCCACAGGGCATGAAAGGTGTGAGCAGAATGGTGAGCTCACGGTCTTTTTTATTTTCAATGGTTCGCGTAGCCATAATCCCCGGTACACTACACCCTGTGCCGACAAGCATTGGGATGATGGACTTTCCAGAGAGGCCAAAGCGTCGAAACAATCTGTCCATAATAAAGGCAATACGCGACATATAGCCTGTGTCCTCCAACAGCCCAAGGCACAGGAACAAGATCATTAATTGTGGTAGGAAAGTAAAGACGGCGCCAAGACTACCGATGATTCCATTGACAAAGAGGGAAATGAGCATCTCATTGGCTCCCTGAGCTGTCAAGAAGTTAAAGAGGTTGGATTGGAGATTCTCCACGCCGCCTTCAATGACGCCGATGGTGTACTCTCCCACCGTAGTGACAGAAATCCAGTAGATAAACCATAGGATACCAAAGAAGATAGGCAGTGCCAGATATTTATTCGTGACAATGCGGTCGATCTTTTCTGTGATGGAGCTGCTGTGATCGTACTTCTTGTGATAGACGCCGCGGAGTAAATCTGTGATCAAGTCGTAGCGAGCATTGATAAAGATAGCCTCTGTATCTTCATCGTAGATGGAATGCAGGCCATCGATGAGCTCGTCCATTTCCTCCTTTGATTTAAGAGGTACTTCCTTTGAAATTCGCGGATCCTCTTCGAGTAGCTTAATAGCGTTGTAGCGACTGAGAGGGCCCTGATCTTCCGTAAAGAGACTCACCGTCTTGTCAATGGCATCCTCAATGGGGCTATTAAAGGTCATTAAGCTTCCCGTTAATTTGGAATCCGGATGGTGAATGGCGTGAATCAACGCCTCCATTCCCTCCCCTTTGACAGCAGAGATGGGGATGATCTGAGTATTTAGTTTTTTCTCAAGGGCGGGGATGTCAATTTCGTCGCCACGTCGCTTTACTACATCCATCATGTTTAGCGCAATGAGGACAGGGATCCCAACCTCCATCACTTGACTTGTAAGATAGAGGTTTCTCTCAAGATTGGATCCGTCAATAATATTGATAATTAAGTCTGGGCGTTCATAAGCTATGTAGTCGCGGGTGACGATTTCTTCCAGGCTATAGGGTGAGAGCGAATAAATCCCCGGTAAGTCAATGAGTGCCATATCCTTGGCACCTTTAATCCAGCCTTCTTTTTTTTCAACAGTTACTCCGGGCCAGTTCCCCACCGTTTGATAGGTCCCCGTCAGTTGGTTAAACAGCGTAGTCTTTCCGGAGTTTGGGTTTCCGACAAGTGCAATTCTCATCATATGACAACAATCCTTTGAGCATCTTCTGCTCGAAGAAGAAGTTGATATCCCCTCACATTGAGTTCAATGGGGTCGCCCAAAGGGGCACGTTTAACAACGGAGACCTTTGTCCCCTTGGTGACACCCATATCCATAATTCTACGTTTAACTGCATCTTTTCCATGAATAAACTTCACTTCGCAGGAAGATCCGTTAGGTACTAAATCAAGTGTCATGCTGATGCTCCTCTCTATTTTCAAATATGTATTGATAGTGGTTATCATTATGGTTTATTATAACATCTTTCCAAACTAATTTCAACCTGCTAATTTTTTGACAGACTGGAAAGTCAAGTCACTTCTGTTCCTATCTAAAGGATTGAGTTGAACTTGACGGGACTGTGTTATAATAAAATGATAGAATTTGTGAGAGAGGGGATACCGTGGATACATTGAAGATCGAGCCACTTAGGCGCCGCCATATTGAGGATTTTATGGATTGGGGAAAGCATGAAGATCCCCTAAGCTCCATGTATAATTTTGAAGAGGGACCGGAATCTTTAGACTCTTGGTATCGTTGGAAGACGCGATCTCACAAGGATCATTACTTTGCCGTTCTCTACGAGGGAAAGGCCATAGGCTATGTGGGACTACGCGGTGTGAGTACTCTCTTTGGCAAGGGAGAGCTTGGCATAATTATTGATAGCAACTACATGGACCAAGGGTTTGGAACTTGGGCAATTGAATGGATTTTAGACTATGGTTTTCACGAGCTGAAGTTAAGTCAGATCGAGCTCTACGTGCTTCCTTGGAACCAGAGGGCCATTCATGTCTATGAAAAATTGGGTTTTCACTACGAGGGAAGAAAGTGGCAGGAGATTTATTTTGACGCCGATGACCGCGTGGTAGAGGAGGCCCTGGAGCCCTATCTTGAGGATGTCAAATACTTGGGACCACGCTACCTGATATATATGCATCGAATGACAAAGTTGAAAGGGTGAGTCGATGAAGTTTGAATTACAGGAACTAAAGATGGACTTTGGGGACACACCCATTGAAAATATCTTTCTCAATGAATACATGCCCTCTGCCGACGGGACCTTTGTCAAAGTCTACCTTACAGGACTGCAGATGGCCTACCAAAGTGTGAGAGAGCATCAGCCCTTTACCCACAGAACCATTGCATCCAAACTGAATTTACTGGAGACGGATGTCCTTCGTGCTTGGGACTATTGGGAGCAGGAGGGGATCATCGAGAAGATCTACGACAACTCCGGGGCGTACGGCGTTCGCTTTCTCAGCTTAAAAGAGCTCTACACTCAGTATGTCTATGTGGGTCAATCTCAGCCGAAGCAGGAGCAACCGGCGTTTTTGTCTGTGCTTGACAATCCGGAGGTGGCCCATCTCTTTACCATGGTGAATTTCTATATGCGCAGGGACATCTCCTATCAGAAAAAGATGGACATTGCCCGGTGGATTGATGTGTACAACATGCCCCCAAGTTTAATTGAAGAGGCCTTTCGCTATGGTGCGGAGGTCAAGGGCAAGCGTAATTTAAACTATATTGAAGCCATTGTAAGAAACTGGTCCGAGGCCAATGTGAGGACACCCCAGGCACTGGAGGATAATTTTAGACAGCACGACGAGCGCTATTACCGCTACAATCATGTCCTCAGAGTGATGGGAGTTCAAAAGAGCAACTTTGCCGAATCTGAAGTGAATCAAGTCAATCACTGGTTTGATCAGCTCAATATTCCCATGGAAATTGTGGAAGAGGGTGCGCGCCGCGCCGCCAAGTCCAATCGCCCAAATTTAAATTATCTAGAGGCCATCTTGATGAATTGGAAAGAAAAGGGACTGGACACCTTGGAAAAAGTTCAACAGGAAGAGCCGCCAAAGCGACTGGTCAGGGAACGTGGGCAAATTACCGGCGGACGAACCCAAACCTACTCAGAAACCGAACTTGAAAAGATGGCGCAGCGAAAGAGAGATAGTTTTAGAAGGAAGCGAGGTGACTAGGGATGAGGCGTTCCATTTATGAGCAGATTGATCGGGAATATGAGCATCTTCGAGATGAGAATCAGCGCAAGGAGCAGCAGCGCCGGGAGGAGGTCTATCAAAGATGCCCGGACATCTTGGGAATTGACAGAAATATTCGCAAACTTGGCTTTGAAGCGGTGAAGAGGCAGCTGACAAATCCGCAGATCTCAGGCGATGGGGCCGTAAGAGCGGAAATGGAAAACTTAAGAGCCATGAAGGAGTCCATTCTTGTCACCAACGGATTTCCCCGGGACTATCTCGAGCCCATCTACACCTGTCCCTATTGTCATGACGAGGGATTTTTAGAAGATGGCTCCCGCTGCACCTGCTATGTTCAAAAGTTGGCACGTCACCTCTACGAGATGAGCAATTTAGAGCGCATGATTGCCCGTGAAAACTTTGCCACCTTTGACATCAATGTGTTTTCAAACTTGCCCTTTGGCAATGAGGAA
This sequence comes from uncultured Peptoniphilaceae bacterium, assembly GCA_964345405.1. Lineage (GTDB taxonomy): Bacteria > Bacillota > Clostridia > Tissierellales > Peptoniphilaceae > CAYFQX01. Next base: position 12,946 of record CAYFQX010000015.1, on the reverse strand, counting down.
CTGACCCCAAGGGAGAATATGGCTCATATCTTAGAGGATGTAAAGATCTTTATCGACACCTTTGATGAGCCCAATGATATGAATCTTCTCTTCTATGGCACCACCGGCCTTGGAAAGACTTTCCTCTCCAACGCCATTGCAAGAGAACTACTGGATCGCAACTATACCGTAGTCTATCAAACGGCCTTTACACTTCTGGATATACTTGAAAAGCGAAAGTTTCACGATAAGGGCAGCGAGGAAGTTCAACTTCAGTATGAGCTCCTCTTTAACTGCGACCTGTTAATTATTGATGATTTAGGCACGGAACTTTCAAATAATTTTACAAATTCCGAGATCTTTAACATTGTCAACACAAGGCTCATTAAGGGAAAGAAGATTTTAATTTCCACCAACTTGACGCCTCAGGAAATTTCAAGAGTCTACTCCGATCGAATCTTTTCAAGAATCTTTGATAAATTCGTCCCCTTGAAATTTTTCGGTCCGGATTTAAGATGGGAGTAGCCTAAATGCGGATATCATTGGAATAAGTTCATAGTTTACTGCATCTACCTGTCTCAAAGATCTTTACACTTGGCAGGTAGATTATTTATAGAAAGAAGGTTTTATATGATTGAGCAACTCATACTTCGCTCTAAAGAGGAGACAGTCAAGTGCTTTGCTCTGGAAATGGCGGCACTAATTGGCCTCAGTGGTGAGGGAATTTTAGATGAGATCGTGGTTACGGAGCCGGGAAACTGCCCGGCACTCGAAATTGACTACGGAAAGTTTAATTTAGAAGATGTGGGAATGCACAAAAAGGTCACTATTAATGAAGAGAGTTATCTAAGGGGACTTCAGGAAGTGGCGGAGACCGTCTTTGGCTATAAACTTGGCCAGGTGCCTGAGTTTAAGAGTGTAAAGTCACCGGATCACGGACTCTTTACAGAAGTTTTAGTGGAGGATGAGCTCTTTGTACGCGAGGGAAAGCTTAAGATCTACGGCAGGAAACTTGCCGATGAGTTTTTAAATTTTGCAGCCCTTGCAGTGGCTCGACTCTCCATGGATGCAAACACCATTCAGTTTCCCGTGGTTACAGAGGATGTGAAAGAGGCGACACTTTTCTTTCAAGAAGGAGAAAAGAATCGCATGCTCTATGAGGACGGGATTGTCTTTGAAATTTGTGATGCAAACTCCTTTAAACAAATCCTACTAAATAGAAATTTAGAAAAGACAAAGTTCCTAGTGGGAGAGATGGCCTCCAAGAATTCCTTTGAGTGGCAATTTATCAAGGCCTACGCTCAGTCCCGCGAAGTCTTTATTGAACCGACGACCAGAGAAATTAAAAAGCTCTATGAGAGCGCCTTTGAAGATGTCAATTTAAGAAGCTACAAGGAAAAGTGGACCGACGATGCCTACCATTTCACCTATCCTTGGGAGCGAGAGGTCTTTTTGGAAAAACTTCACAAACTAAGTCAAAATTCTAAGAAGATCGTAGCTATTGAGGGCGCCCTCAGTGAACCGAAATCCGTACGCGATGAACTAAAAATTGAACTCATGGATCAGATGGGCCTCACCGGGGAACAGATTCAGCTGATCAACAGCTACAAGCAGGGATTTTCCTGGATTGAAGAGATCATCCTTCCCAAACTAATGGGACGCACCATGGACCGCATCGACATTGCCTGGACACCTTTTCAAAAGGAAGATGAGGAGTGGACGACAGAGGCCGGTGCCGTGCCAACCTACAGCAATACCGACATCAACAACCACGGTCGTTGGTACGACTTGCCCATTCGACATCTACAGGAACTCTATCCCATTGACGATGTACTAAGTCGCGACTTAAATTTGGATCGAAACAAGATCGAGTTTCCAATGGAAGCGGGAGACTACGCCTATGCCGTGCGCGCCTATTGCGGCGGGGAAATGATTTTTGAAGAGCACTTACAGGCCATCTTTTCAGAAAGGCATTACTTAGATGCCTATCCGGGTATGGGACTTGTTCATCCTTCCACAGCCTATCTCAAGGTCATCTATGAGGACGGCTCGGAAAGTATGGAAATTTTCCCAACGGATCTTGAAAATATTTGGAGCGACTATCAGAGTATCCTTATGGAACTTGGGGAGGAGATTGAGAGTCGCAAACGGACAGTTGAGGATCAACCTTTCTTTGCAGAGCTTCACATGGACATGATTCTCTCTGAGGATGATCGCAGATTGGGTGTCCGGGAGGATATGATCTCATCCATTGACGGTTTTCATGAAGATCTCTACTTTACAGGACTTGACTACTTTAAAGTTCTCGGCGAGCAACTGACAGGCACGGCCTTTGACGCGCCGGGGCTCATCTTGCCTGAAATTCACAATCAGCCACAGGCGCCGGAATTTGTCTGTGAAATTCGAAGATTTTTAGATCACAAACCCTTTGCAAAAATAGGAGAAGAGCGCGTCTATTTGGAGATGGCGGGAGACTTGCCGAGAATTTTAGGCTTTGAAATGCAGGAGGATGAAATCTATCTCATCCTCGAGTCCGGACTCTCCAGTAGAGAAGAGGCAATCTTTAAGCAAATTTTAGAAATTGGCGGCTCCCTACTCAGTGAACTTGATTTGACAGGTGTGCGCCTGGGCGATGAACTCATCTCCCTGGGAAAAGCACCCAAAGTCAAGGGCGCCCTTCCTAATTTAGAGACCAAGGTCTATGACTATCAGGACAGCGAAGTGAATCTGGAATTCTTAAGTGAGCGGGCGGAGGTATCCTATCTTGGTCAGAGTTTCTTTGGACGCAAGATTCGCGGTCTCGACCTCATAAAACCCGGCGAGCGATTTGAATCTGTCTATCGCTCCGGTGAACTTCGTCCAAGTTTATACATCAATGCAAGACATCATGCCAACGAAGTTTCCAGTACCAATGCAGTCTTTATCTTGACAGAGAAGGTCCTTGCAGAGCCTGCACTTTTAGATAAATTAAATCTTGTCATTTTGCCTATGGAAAACCCCGATGGCAGTGAAATTCATGCCAAGCTCATGGAGGAACATCCCTATTGGATCTATCATATTGCTAGATTTAATGCACTGGGCAAGGAATTTTCACTGGAATACTTTAAGGATGAGACCATCCATACAGAGGCCCTTCCGCTGACTCACATCTTTCATAGACATCTTCCCGACGTCTACATTGACAATCATGGCGTGCCTACGCATGAATGGAATCAACAATTTTCAGGCTATACGGCACCGGCCTACAAGGGATTTTGGTTGCCGCGCTCTCTACTCTACGGCTATTTTTGGTATCCTGAGGGCGAGGAGTGGAAGAAAAATTACGACTACGCCAAGGCCATGGAAGATAAGATTGCCGATGGCATCAACTCCCATGAGACGATGCGTGAGTTAAACTTGGAGTGGAAGGATCGATTTGAAAAATACGCCCATCAGTGGATGCCGAAGATGTTCCCTACAGGTTACTACAAGGACATGATCTTCTACTGGATTGGATTTGAAGCGGAGAGAACCCACCGCTACCTCTCCATTCGCTATCCTGAAATCACCGTTGTCGGCTATACAAGTGAAGTCATTGACGAGACGGCTCAAGATGAGCATTTGACGCGCTGTGTCCATGCTCAATATCAAAATAATCTCTCGGCAATGGAACTCATGGCCTCAAGAGAAATTGAATATGATAAAATAGTAAATCTGAATCATCATCACTTAACAATTTATCGAAAGAGAAGGAGGATCTAATGATTAAACTTATTGGCATCGCCATCCTGGTTATCGGCTTTGCCCTCAACTGGGATGCCATTGCAATTATCTTTGCAGCCATGCTTGCCACTGCCCTTGTAGGTGGACTTGGCGTAAGTGGACTGCTTGAAACTCTAGGCACAAGCTTTGTTGCCAATCGCTCCATGATGATCTTTGTCATCATCATGCTCGTGACAGGAACCCTTGAGAGAAACGGACTCAGAGAATCCGCAGCGAAATTTATCTCTCAAGTTAAAAATGCCACTGCCGCTAAAATCATCAGTGCTTACGGCGTCATGAGAGTTGTCTTTGCTGCATTTAATGCAAGTTTTGGTGGCGTGGCAGGATTTGTACGTCCCGTAGTTCTACCAATGGCTGAAGCAGCTGTGACTACAACGCACGGGGAAATCAATCCCGATCACTTGGAACAAATCAAGGGCATGAGTAGTGGGATTGAAAACATCACCTGGTTCTTTGGACAAGTGCTCTTTGTCGGTGGTGCCGGCGGACTGTTAGTTCAAAGTACTCTAAAGGAACTTGGCTACCAAGTGGAACTGATTGATCTTGCCAAGGTAGAAATTCCAATTGCCATTATTGCAACCCTCGTTGCCATTGTCTACTACACTTGGAAAGACAAGCAACTGGTCAAGAAATATTATAAGGAGGAAAACTAATGTCATACTTTACTTCAGCTGAGGTTACCCTTGGCGCAAAATTACTTGAAATCCTCTTTATTGTCATTGGACTTATTTTAATCAATACCGGTGTAAAAAACGCCACAGATAAAAACAATCCATCCCCTGTCGGTACGGCCACCTTTTGGTGTACACTAGGTGTCGTCGTCTCCTTTGGTCGCTGGATTCCGGCGAAAGTGGTAGGTGCTCTTGTGATCTTAATGGCACTTCCACCCATCCTTGGCAAAGTAAAGCCCGGCGATAACGAGGTGGGCACAAAGGAATATGCACAAAAAGTTTCAGAAAAACTTGGGTATAAGATCTTTATACCGGCATTTCTCATTGGGATTTGTGCCGTAGGCTTTGCCCTATTTACAGAACTTGGTGCACTGGTTGGTGTCGGCGTTGGGGTTTTACTTGCCATGGTTGTCCTCTCCCTACTCAACCGCGACAACACCCTGGATACCTATCTAAAGGACAACAAGCGACTTCTAGATATTGTAGGCCCGCTCTGTATGCTTCCTATGTTTTTAGCATCCCTTGGCGCGGTATTTACTGAGGCCGGCGTCGGCGATGTCGTCTCAAGTCTTGTAGGACATCTAATTCCTGAGGGAAATCTTGTCGTAGGAATCATTGTCTACTGTGTGGGCATGGCACTATTTACCATTATCATGGGGAATGCCTTTGCTGCAATTACTGTCATGACCGTAGGAATTGGGGCTCCTTTTGTCCTTGCCTATGGTGCGGATCCTACCATCGTCGGTATGGTGGCGCTGACTGCAGGTTACTGTGGTACTCTTATGACACCAATGGCGGCAAACTTTAATATTGTTCCGGTGGCAATTTTAGAAATGAAGGACAAGTACGGCGTAATTAAAAATCAAGTCGTACCGGCAGTGATTCTGCTTGTCGTTCAAATTATCTATATGATTGCCTTTAGTTAAGGAGGAAGTAATGAAAGTATTACTCACAGGCTTTGATCCCTTTGGCGGAGAAAAAATCAACCCCGCTTGGGAAGCTGTAAAACAAGTTAGTGATGAAATTTCAGGTGCAGAAATTGTAAAACTCATGATCCCAACTGTCTTTGGAAAGGGACCGGAAAAGATCTTTGAGAAGATTGAAGAGATCCGTCCCGATGTGGTTATTTCCATTGGCCAGGCAGGGGGACGTGCGCAAATTGCCGTGGAATATGTAGGTGTCAATGTTCGAGTGGCACGTATTCCTGACAATGAGGGAAATGAACCGATGTATGAAAAGATCAGTCCCGAAGGACCGGACGCATATATCTCAAACCTTCCCGTCCGCGACATGGTGGATCATCTCAAGGCAAACGGCATTCCGGCCTATGTCTCAATGACTGCCGGCGCCTATGTCTGTAACGACGTTCTCTACTCTGTCAGCGACTATATTGCAACCCACGATCTTAAGATGAAGAGTGGATTTATTCACGTTCCCTATATTGCAGATCAAGTATTAAATAAACCAGCAGAAACTGCCTTTATGTCTGTGAAAGATATTGTTCGAGCCATTGAACTTTCCATTGAAAAAGTGGTAGAATCTGCGCAATAAAACAGATGTAAGAGACGCAGTTTGCGTCTCTCTATTTGTAATGAATGATTGAATTGTTGTAGATTTTTCGATATAATAAGCGAAATCAGACTGAGTCAATAGGAGTTAAGCGAGGTAAGAAATGATTAAAGATTCTGTCATTGAATTAATAGGAAATACGCCCCTGATGAAACTTCCCTCAGAGGAGGGGCGAGGCGAGGTATATTTTAAAGTCGAGGGTAAAAACCCGGGAGGTTCCATTAAGGATCGCGCCGTCCTTGGCATGATTGAAGTGGCAAGGAAAGAGGGTAAGATTAAAGAGGGAGATACGCTCATTGAAGCCACCAGTGGCAACACGGGCATTGCTCTTAGTATGATTGGTCGCGCCCTGGGTTATCACGTCATCATTGTCATGCCGGAAAGCATGAGTGAGGAGCGTAAACAATTGATGAGAGCCTACGGTGCAGAATTAATTCTGACAGGAGAGGGAGGCATGGCGACGGCAGTTAAAGAGGCCACAAGACTTGCCGATGAAAAGGGCTATTTTATGATCCGTCAATTTGAAAATACTGCCAATGTCACTGCTCACTATCAGATGACAGGTCCTGAAATCTACAGAGAACTTCCGAAACTTTCGGCATTTGTCGCAGGTATTGGAACCGGCGGGACCCTCACCGGTACGGGCACTTACTTAAAGGAGAGAAATCCTGAGATTAAAATCTACGGCATTGAACCTAAGGACAGTCCCCTTATTAATGAAGGAAAGAGCGGTTCACACGAGATTCAAGGAATCGGCGCAAACTTTATTCCGACGATTTTAGATCTTGATATCGTTGAAGAGGTCTATGAAGTGTCCACGGAAGAGGCAGTTTGCCATGCGAGAAAGCTAAGAGATGAGATGGGGATCTTGACAGGCTTTAGTGGCGGCGCAAATCTTTGGGGCGCCATCAAACTTGCAAGGGCGCTCGGGGAGGATTCCGTTGTGGTGACAGTTCTACCTGATCAAGGGGAGCGCTATTTAAGCACGATGCTCTATGAAGCGTAGAATTAAAGAACTTATCAATTACGGAAGATATATCCTCGCCATCGATCCGGCCTGTCGCACCGTATTTGAAGCACTCACTACTTATCCCGTGGTCACTTCGCTTAGGTATCACCGCGTTGCTCATTGGCTCTACAACAAAAACTACACGACACTGGCAAGAATGATCAGTCAGCGCGCCAGGAAAAAGACCGGCATTGAAATTCATCCCGGTGCAAAGATTGGAAAGTACTTTTTTATCGACCACGGTATGGGCGTGGTCATAGGTGAGACGGCAGAGATTGGAAATTACGTCACCATGTATCACGGCGTCACCCTTGGGGGAACGGGTAATGAAAAGGGAGCAAAGCGCCACCCTACTGTTGGCGATCACTCCTTCATTGGTTCCGGTGCTAAAATTTTAGGACCGGTCACCTTAGGAAAGCACGTCCGCATCGGTGCCAACTCTGTCCTCTTAACTGATGTGCCGGACTACAGCACAGCCGTAGGTATGCCGGCCAAGACCATCTCGACCAATCCTCATCGCAAGACAGTCTTTTATCATCCTCCGTCCGATGATTTTCTCACAGGATTTGATTGCACAAAGTGTAACTGCGATCACTGTGGCAGACGAAGCGGTTCGGAAGAGTGAAAGTAATTAAATAAAGGAGGCCCACATATGACCATGAAATTATCAAAGAGAATCACTGAACTTCCATTTAGTGCCATTCGTAAACTGATTCCCTACTCAGATGCTGCCAAAGCAAGGGGAAAGGAAGTTTACCACTTAAACATCGGCGCTCCGGATGTCAAGACACCGAAGGAATTTTTCGAAGCCATTCACAAAGTGGATCTCGATGTCCTAAGTTACGCTCCATCGCCCGGTTTAAAGGAACTGAGAGAGGCCATGAGTCGCTATTACAAGGCTCAGGACATTGACCTGGAAGCCGATGAAATTGTCGTCACCAACGGCGGCTCCGAAGCCCTTTACTTTGCCCTACTTGCCGTGACCGATCCCGGAGATGAGATCTTATCTTGCGAACCTTACTACGCAAACTATTTTTCCTACTTCAGTGAAACATCCACCACAGTCAGAACCTTTGAAACAAAAGTAGAAGAGAATTTCAGACTTCCTGAAAGAGAAAAGATTGAAGAGAAGATCAACGATCGCACCAGGGCCATATTACTTTCCAATCCGGGCAACCCAACGGGCGCTGTCTATACTGAACAAGAAGTAAAGATGATTGCAGACATTGCGCTGAAAAATGATCTCTACATCCTTGCCGACGAAGTGTACCGTGAATTTATCTTTGACGGACAAGAGTATTTAAGTTTCGGTTCACTGGAGGAAGTCAAGGATCGCGTCATCATCATCGACTCCATCTCTAAAAGATTTAGTGCCTGCGGTGCGCGCATTGGCTGTGTGGCCTCTAAGAATAGGGAAATCATCGCAGCCATGGTTAAACTTGCCACCGTTCGCCTTGCAGCGCCAACCATTGAGATGATGGGGGCAACGGCTCTTTACAACTTAGGTGAAGAGTACTTTGATGAAATCAAGGAGATCTATCAATCTCGCAGGGACTGTATCTATGAAGAGTTAAATAAAATTGAAGGCGTCACCTCCAATCGCGCCGGCGGTGCCTTCTACACCATTGCAGATCTCCCCGTAGAGGATGCGGAAGAGTTCTGTATCTGGCTACTTGAAGAGTTTGACATTGACGGCAAGACACTCATGATGGCACCCGCTGCCGGATTCTACGAACATGCAGAAGACCACAAGAGCGAGGTGCGCATTGCCTTTATCCTAAACAATGACGATCTCAAGGAAGCGATGAAGATCTTAGATGCCGGACTTAAGGCCTACAACAATCGTTCATAAAATAAAAGAGCCGCTGATTTGTATCAGCAGCTTTTTTAATAAAAGGATTGAAATTTTCTCAGGGCACTCATAGATAGACTGAATAGTCCGTGAGCGGCAGTATAAGTTAGGAATAAATTGACATCAAAGGCATAGAGGCGGGGAAGTCTCAGATGCTGGAGCATATCAAAGAGATTGATATTGTGGACGTGGAGGACATTGGCCGCCAGTCCAAAATAGAGGGAGAGAATGAGAACCGGGAGAAACTCCTTTCCGCGCAGAGGAAACCATTGGCGAAGTTGCTCGTAAAAGTGAAGCCAAAGGCCAATAAAGGAGCGCACGATAAAAAACAGAAGGAGATTGAACGCCGTAGCCCTTGGGACACTGAGTTGACTGAAGAAATAAAAGCTAAAGGGATAGAGCAGCACACCAAGGAGGATGCAGAGTTTTTGCAGGACTCCGTGAAAGTCGTGGGCTAGAGAGACTAAGATTACAGCCATGAGGAGCAGTCCCAGAGAAACGAGCACCGTGGTCAGCTTGAGATGTCCCTGAAGCTCTAGGATGACCAAGATCACAAAGCACAGAATTTCAAATATCAATGAGAGTTTAAGATTGCGGTTCACCATTCACCTCCACTTCTGTAATCCAATGAGTATAGGGTCCGCGCTGTTGCACAATATCGACTTTTTTACTTTCGGGATCATTGCCATGGGTGACATAGCCTGTTGCGCCGGGGCGGCGATACACTTTTTGCAGCGCCTCTTCCACAGACTTGGGATCTGTAGATTCCGCTTGCTCAAAGGCATAGACAAGATTCATATAGGCATCGTAGCCGAGGGCGGAAAAGGCAGATGGCGACGCACCGTATTCCTGCTTGTAGGAGCGCAGGAAATAGGACGACACATTGGTGGGAAGATGATCCTCGCTAAAATACGTGGTAAAGTAGGCGTGATTAATGGCACTTGGCCACAGACTATAAAATTCAGGATTGTCCCACTTGTCGGCACCCAGCACCTCGATCTCCGGAAATTCCTGCTTAATTTCTGCAATGAGTAGTGAGGCCGTATTTGGATCTCCCGGACAATAGATACCGTCCAGCACCTTTCCCTTCAACTGGCGAATCTGTGATTTAAATCCCCGGTCGCCGGAGTGATAGTATAAATTCACTACCTGGACATCTTTAGGAAGATTTTTTATAAAAGTCTCGCTGAGAACCTCTCCGTAGGCATCCTCTTGAGCGGTCATTACGGCGATGTGCTTTAAATTTAAGTCATTGCTTGCAAACTTTGCCATGGCCTGGGCCTGTTCCATGAGATCGATGGAGAGGACATTGTACCACTGGCTGTCTTTAATTTCCGGAAGGGTTGTACCACTTGCCACCGCTGGAATTCCAGCAGCTTCCACCACGCCAAGGGAATGCTTTGATGCAAGAGAACCGTACGTGCCAATCAGCGCCTGGACTCTGTCGCGTTGAGTGAGATAAGTGACGGCATTGGCGGCCTCATAAGCTTGGGACTTTGTATCATAAAAGATCAGCTGAATTCTTTTTGCAAGCACTTCCTGACGCTGACGATTGGCAAGTTGAATGCCGCGATTGATGGCGCGACCATAGTATTCGTGTTCGCCTGAAGTGGGTTCAAAGACGCCGATTTTGATGACATCCGGGTTTTCCCTATAGAAGATTTCTGAAGGGCGATACTTGCACGCAGTGAGCAGACAGAGGGCAAGTATCAAAGGAAGAACTTTCTTCAAGATCCACCTCCTAAGATAGAAATAATTTAATCATCAAGGGGATCATCATTGAGGTCAACAGTCCAGCAAGGCCAATGGACATGGAGGACATGGCTCCTACTTCTTCGCTGAACTCAAAGGCCTTGGCAGTGCCAATGGCATGGGAAGTGGTTCCTGTGGCCACACCTCGTGCCACGGGATCATCCACCTTGATCAATTTAAAAATCGTTGGAATGACGACGCTGCCAAACATACCGGCAATGGTGACAGATGCCACCGTTAGTGGAGGCAGTCCGCCAATGAGTTTCGAAACTTCAATGGCGTAGGGCGTCGTTGTATTCTTAGGTAGTAATGAGTAAATCAATTTCAAATCCAATCCAAAGAGTTTTGAAAGTAAGATGGTGCTACTAAGTCCCACAAAAATTCCCACAATCATGCCCCCTAAGATGGGCAGTACATATTGTTTAAAGGTGTCAAATTGGCGGTACAGTGGCACGGCAAGAGCCACCGTTGCCGGTCCAAGTAAAAAGCTCAGCATGGAACCGCCCGCTTGATAGTTTTCAATGGGTACGCCTGTAAGGACTAAAAATCCAATGACAAGTGCCGTCGCTAGGATCATGGGATTGAGCAGCGGCACGGGATAATTTTTAAGTAATTGATGTGAAAGAGTGAAAAAGATCAGCGTCAAGGCAATGCCAAAGAGAGGATTTTCACTCCATTGTATAAAACTATTCATCGTAGAGATCCTTTCGAAGGTCGCTGGACTTTTCGTCTCAAGTACTGTACGGTTCG
>CAYFQX010000015.1:0-1592 GCA_964345405.1 uncultured Peptoniphilaceae bacterium | reverse complement strand
AAGAAGTGCTGAAGAGATGAGAATGGAGATGACAAGTGCCGGTATCTCACCGCGAATCGAATCGTAGACAGAGAGTAGATTTACAGCTGGAGGCACCAACAAGAGTAGCATCAATCCAATGAGTCCATTGGCAGAGGACTCCACAAGGGAGAGATCGACTACTCCACTTAAGAGTAAGATCAGTAAGATCAGCATCCCAATGACCGGTGATGGAATCTTTACGGGACTAATAAAAAACAAAAGCTCGCCCAGACACAGACAGCCGATGAGAATGGTGAAACCAAGGATTTTACGAGACATGAGGACCTCCTATAGATATAATATGTTCATTATAACATATTGAAAATTGGGTAAATCCAAAGGAAATTGATATTTATAAAAATCTTTCAAAAAAGCCCTTTACAAAACGAATAAGAGATGCTATCATAGTCTTTAGTTATTTACCACACTAAATCAATAAAGCGGTTATAAAATTATTTAGGAGGACAAAATGAAAAAGACACTCACGGTATTACTAGCAAGTATGTTATTATTGGTAGGATGCTCCGGTGGAGGAAATACAGCCAACAATGCAAACACTGCCAATGGAAATGCTGAACCTGCAGCGGAAGTTACTGAACTAGATAAGGACAAGGTCTATGTACTTGGTCTGGACGATACCTTTGCTCCTATGGGATTTAGAGATGAATCCGGTGAGCTTGTGGGATTTGACATAGAACTTGCAAAGGATGCTGCAGATAAGATGGGCATCAAGCTTGAGTTCCAACCCATTGAATGGTCTATGAAGGAAACCGAACTTAAATCCGGTACCATCGACTTTATTTGGAACGGCTACTCTATTACACCTGAACGTGAAAAGCAAGTGGCCTTTAGTACACCTTACTTAGAAAATAGGCAAATCATCGTTACCATGGCTGATTCCGACATTAATTCCAAGGCGGATCTCTATGACAAGCAAGTTACTGTACAGGCGGAATCTTCTGCACTGGATGCCATGAACAAGGACGCAGAGTTTATGGATAAACTTGAAAATCCATTTGTAGAGTATGCAACCAATGTTGAATGTTTTAAAGATGTGGAAGCGGGACGCAGTGATGCCATCGTCGTTGACGAAGTGCTTGCTCGCTACTATATGAAGCAAAATGGCGAAGAAAAATACAAAGTACTTGATGACAACTTTGGCGAAGAAGAATTTGCCGTTGGTATGCGCAAAGAGGATACCGCTCTAGTGGAAGCACTGAACAAAGCATTTGAAGAGCAAAAAGAAGACGGAACCTACGACAAACTATACAAGAAGTGGTTCTCAGATAATTAAGATTTAGTAAATTTAGGAGGTAAAAGTGGAAGTCATTAGGATGTTGATCCCCCTGTTGTTGGAGGGAATGAAGACGACCTTTGGAGTGTTCTTTATCACACTTGTCGGGTCCCTTCCTCTGGGGGTTGTAGTTGCAAGGCTTAGACTTTCGAACAATTTCATTATTTCAAAAATCATGGCCATCTATATCTATTTCATGCGTGGGACGCCACTTTTACTTCAACTGATGTTTATGTTCTTTGGCCTCCCCATGTTACCCTTCCTTAAAATCACCATG
>CAYFQX010000014.1:5627-20942 GCA_964345405.1 uncultured Peptoniphilaceae bacterium | reverse complement strand
CTTCGTTAGCATCAAATGTAATGTAACCACATACTGGGCATAGTAGGATATCTTCAACTTCTAAGTCATGACCAGCATCTACAGCTTTTTTAGCTTCTGTGTAGCGTTCAGCATGAACTTTTTCAGCTGCAACAGCAAATCTCATTGCTTTAACTGCTTCTTCTTCGCCTTGAAGTTCTGCAACAGCCATGTAGGCAGGATACATTTGTCCAACTTCAAACATTTCACCATCAATACCTTTTTGAAGATTTTCAGAAGTATCGGCAATACCAAAGCCTGCCATACTAGTTACAGGAAAGTCTCCATGAACATCTTTTAATGCTTTAAAATGTAGGTTTGCGTGAACAGATTCAGCATCTGCAGTACAGTTAAATAGTCTTTCAACATTTGGGAAGCCTTCTTTACCAGCAACATCTGCCCAAATAGTATATCTCATGTGAGCTTGGCTTTCACCGCCAAAGGCAGAACGTAGATTGTCTTGAGTCATAGCATTCATATTAAATACCTCCTATTAACTAAACATACTTTCTGCGTTTATTATACTTCAAGCCTACTTTAAAGTCAAGTAGGCGAAGTTAATTCGAATTACCTTCTAAGTTTGCAAGTTTTTCCGCTTGATCCGCTGCAGTCAAGGCATCGATGATCTCATCAAGCTCTCCGTCATTGATGGCCTCAATTTGGTGACTAGTAAAGTTAATTCTGTGATCAGTGACACGACCTTGCGGATAGTTATAGGTTCGAACGCGTTCTGAGCGGTCACCTGTTCCAACTTGTGAACGACGAGCCTCTGAAGTCTCGGCCGATTGCTTTTGTAATTCATAGTCGTATAGTCTTGACTTTAAGATCTTCAAGGCTTTTTCCTTATTTTTATGCTGACTCTTCTCGTCCTGGCAACTTACAACAATGCCTGTTGGAATATGGGTGATACGAATCGCACTATCTGTGGTGTTTACGTGCTGACCACCTGCACCACTGGAACGATAGGTATCAATTCTTAGATCATTCATATCCATATCAATTTCAACATCGTCAATTTCGGGCATAACTGCTACAGTCGCAGTTGATGTGTGAATACGTCCTGAACTCTCGGTCTCAGGTACTCTCTGTACGCGGTGAACACCGGATTCATATTTCAATCGTGAGTAGGCACCGCGCCCATCAATTTGAAGGACAACTTCCTTATAGCCGCCAATACCAATTTCATTTGATGATAAGATCTCTGTCTTCCAACCCTTATTTTCAGCATAGTGCATATATTGTCTCAGTAATACACCTGCAAACAAAGCCGCTTCATCCCCACCGGCGCCGGCACGAATCTCTAACATTACGTTCTTATCATCGTTCTTATCCTTTGGAATCAACAAGATCTTTAGCTCTTCTTCAATCTTTACAAGATTTGCTTCTAGAGTTTTTACTTCTTCATTGACGAGCTCTCTCATTTCAGCATCTAAGTCTTCGTCAAAGTAGGACTTATTTTCGTCAAGTGCTTCCTTTGTCTTAAGATATTCTCTATATTTTAAAACGATGGGTTCAATTTCTGCATGTTCAATGGCAGTTTGCTGCAAAAGTTCACTGTTGCTAATGACTTCAGGATCAGTCATCTTCGTTTCAAGTTCCTTATATCGATCCTCAAATACTGAAATATTCTCAAACATTCTATTCTCCTTTACGCGCTAAGACTACCCGCGGATGATCCTGATAGTCATAGATAATCTCTATATCCGTATACTGATGGTTTAATAATAGTTCCTTCACTTGATCTTTTTGATCGTAGCCAATTTCAAACATGAGATGCCCCTTTGGATTTAGATAATTTCTACCCTGCTCAATAATCGCACGGTAAAAATCCAGTCCATCCTCTCCTCCGTGAAGTGCCAGGTAGGGTTCGTAGTCCCTGACGCTTTGATCTAATTCTTCCATAGCACTTGTTGTAATATAGGGCGGATTGGAATAAATAATATTATAGCTCTCATCAACATGTTCAAAGAGATCACTTTCCCAAAGCTCTACTTGCTTAAGCTCATATCGATCCCTATTTTTCATTGCCACTTCCAGTGCCTTTGAGCTGATATCGACGCCATGATAGATGTGATTTGGATCTGTCAATGCAAGAGATAAAATCACTGCTCCACTTCCAACGCCAATCTCTAAAAACTTTTTATGATTCCCTGCCAAAAGGGACTGCAGCACTTCCACACTTCGCTCAGTGTCAAATCGCGGAATCAACACATCTTGATTCACAAAAAATTCCCAGTTCATAAAATCTGCACGATTATTTACATAGGCAAGGGGCATGTGTTGCCTTCTCTTCACAATGATTTCTAGAAATTGATCCTCTTGGGCTCGAGTTAAATTCTCATCGTGGTGAAAAATTAAATAAGTCTTATCACGCTGCAGTAGATCTTCTAATATAAACACAGTCTCTTGATAGGGATTTGTGCAGATGCCCTCAAGGGCCTCATGGCCATATTCAATTGCTTCTCTTATTTCCACAGATCATCTTCACCTTCTTGTGGTAAGACTGCCTTTAGAGCAGATATGCCAACTTCTATTTGCTCTGCATCGGGCTCTTTAACTGTCGCAAGTTCTTGGATTTTAATTCCCGGATAGCGAAGAATTTCAGACAATTTGCCATTTGACTTACCAACGAGACGATTCACCTCATAGGAAATCCCTGCAATAACAGGAAATAGCAGTAGTCGAATCAATACTCTCTGCAGCGGATTGGGCCAGCCAAAGAAGGATAAGACGACAATGGAGATAATGAGCACCATAAATAGAAAGCTCGTACCACAACGCGGGTGCATTCTTGAGTATTTTATCACATTTTCCACTGTCAGTTCCTCGCCATTTTCATAACAGTGGATACTCTTGTGCTCTGCACCATGATATTCAAACACTCTGGCAATATCGTCAATCTTTGACACGCCAATGAGATAGATAAAGAAAAAGATAAGTCTTACAATCCCCTCAATGATATTTAAAGTAATGGAACTTGTTGTATATTTCTTTAATAAACCAACGAGTGCACTTGGCAATATCATAAAGAACAAGGTTGCTAAAAAGAGGGAGAGTAAAATTGTAAGTCCTGTCTCGATGGATTCTCCATGCTTTGGAAAGGTACGTTGAAGGAAGGTGTCCTTACCGCTATGATCCTCTTCATAAAAAGATGCAGAATAAGTGAGGGCATTCACTCCTCTAACCATGGCCTCCAAGAGCTTGTAAGCACCGCGAATAATTGGAAGTTTTAAAATCGGATACTTCTCTTCGAATTTTTCATTTTGTGTAATTTTTAAATCAATTTCGCCATCAGGTTTTCGTACTGCAATGGAGGTCTTTGAAGGTCCAACCATCATGACTCCTTCAATTAAGGCTTGGCCTCCGATTGTCGTTTTAAATGTTTCATGATTGTTCATAAATTCTCCTATATAAAAAAGGTCCGCCACAGAAATGGCGAACCCTTTTATTATTTTCTGTTATATTTTTTATTGAATCGATCGATTCGTCCACCAGTATCTGTGAATTTTTGACGTCCGGTAAAGAATGGATGACATTCTGAACAGATTTCAACTTTAAGTTCATCTTTTACAGAACCGGTTTTCCAAGTATTGCCACAAGCACAAGTAACTGTAGCTTCTTTATATTCTGGATGAATTCCTTGCTTCATTGTTAACACTCCTTTATCGATAATTTAGAAAATGTAATCTTTCCCCAATAACTTATTCATTATAACATGAATTTATCAATGTTGCAATCAATTATTGCGCATAATCGGGCTTTTGATCAAGTTTATGAACACTATCTATAAATCGAATAGTACCTGAAGGTAATCTTAAGACTAAAGTTTCAGTCGTAGCCATATCATCTTCTAAATAACGCACACCTTTTAATAGCTCACCTGAAGTTACGCCGGTGGCAGAAAATAAGACATCATTACCCTTTACAAGATCTTCAATAGTGTAGATTTTTTCTAAGTTCGAGCCCAATTCTTCGCAGCGTTTCTTTTGTTTATCATCATAGTAGGTAAGTCTACCTTGGAAGTCACCACCTAGACATTTTAGAGCTGCCGCAGCAATGACACCTTCCGGTGCACCACCTACCCCCATGATTAAGTCTACACCGGAGTCATCAAAGCAAGTAGAGAGTGCAGTGACAATATCTCCGTCAGAAATCTTTTTAATGCGTGCACCAACGGCACGAATCTCTTCAACTAATTTATCATGTCTTGGACGATCTAAGACGGATACGGTAATGTCTTCAGGTTTTTTATTTAACGCCTTAGCAACGCGCTTAATATTGTCCTCTACAGAATCCTCAAGATTGATTTGTCCCTTTGCCTTTGGCCCACAGGCAATTTTATTCATGTAGACATCAGGTGCATTCAGTAGACATCCCTTCGGTGCAAGTGCTACAACTGCAATGGCATTTTCAATTCCCTTGGCAACTGCAGTCGTACCATCCAGTGGATCCACTGCAATATCTACCTTATCTGCATGTTCATCTTGTGTACCGATGTTTTCGCCAATGTAGAGCATAGGCGCTTCGTCCATTTCACCTTCGCCAATAACGACGGTACCGTCAATGCGCACAGTATCAAACATACGGCGCATGGCATCGACTGCTGCTCCATCTGCAGCATTTTTATCGCCACGACCTAAAAACTTTGCGCCTGAAAGTGCAGCTGCTTCTGTAACTCTTGCCAAATTTAAACCTAAATCTCTATCCATGTACTTATCTCCTTTGAGTTCCTTCAAAATCTGCTAGAAATTGTTCCACACCTTTCCCTGTTAAAGGGTGATTTAGCATTTGTTTAAATACTTTGTAGGGAATTGTGCAGATGTGACTACCTCCTTGAGCTGCATCTAAGACATGTATTGGATGACGGATGCTGGCTGCAATAACTTCTGTCTCAATATGGTGTTTGTCAAAAATATTGACAATTTGTTCAATTAAATCATAGCCGTAATGGCCAATATCATCAAGTCGCCCGATAAATGGACTCACATAAGTGGCACCGGCTCTGGCTGCAAGTAGAGCCTGAAGAGGCGAAAAAATTAATGTACAATTTGTCTTAATCCCCTTCTCCCTTAAGATTTTGATTGCCTTAAGACCTTCATCTGTCATGGGAACTTTAATGACGATATTTTTATGGATTTTAGAAAGTTGAACACCTTCCTCAACCATCTCATCGGCACTTGTACCTATGACCTCAGCACTGATGGGGCCATCGACAATCTTTGCAATTTCCTCGACAACATCTTCAAAGACACCGCCTTCTTTTGCAATGAGACTCGGATTAGTAGTAACTCCGTCTAGTACACCCCATGTGTTAATTTCTCTTATTTCCTCTATATTTGCCGTATCAATAAATAGCTTCATTTTAATCCTTATTTCCAAGCCTGCCCGTTACTGCGGAAGACTTTGATCTTTTCCTTTACTACTTCAGACATTGCCTCTCTTGCAGGTCCTAAAATTTTACGAGGGTCAATCTCTTCAGGATTATTTCTTGTAAATTCATGAACAGATTTTGCAAAAGAAGCGCGAATGTCAGTGTCAATATTGATTTTACGGATACCGCAGTCGATGGCTTTGTCTAATGATTCGTATGGCACACCACTGGATCCATGGAGCACAAGTGGCACTTCCACCATATTGTCAATTTCTCTGATGCGGTCAAAGTCAATCTTAGGTTCTCCCTTATCAACGCCTTGTGCATTACTGATACCACTCCCTCTAGGGTCTACACCAGTTTCTTCAACAAAAATCTTTGCTTCTTTTGGATCTGTAAAGACAACATCACGATCTGCAACGGTAATGTGTTCTTCAGTACCACCAATTTTACCAAGTTCTGCTTCTACAGAGACACCTACGCTATGCGCAATGCGAACTATTTCCTTAGTTCTAGCAATGTTCTCTTCCAATGGATACTTGGAGGCATCAATCATGACAGATGAAAATCCATGTCGAATACATTTGATGATTTCTTCAAAATCTGTCCCATGATCTAAGTGTAGAGTCACCGGTACCTCACTTAGTTTCGCTGCCAACTTTCCAAGTGCTGCAATATATTCGATACCTGCATATTTAATCGCACCTTGAGAAGCTTGTAAAAATACAGGAGATTGAAGCTCATTGGCTGCAATTAAGATTGCTTGGCAGATCTCCATATTGTTTACATTAAAAGCACCTACTGCATAATTATTTTCATCTGCATGTTTTAAAATATCTTTACCTGAAACTAACACAATGTCTCCTTTCGTAAAACAAAACTTTCTATAATAAATTATACTTACTCATCATCTTTAATTGTGGATTTTTCAAAATTCAAGTTGTTTTTAGCATATAGAATTAAATCTCTTGCCACTGGAGCTGCTGCTTTACCACCAGTTGAACCTGACTCTTCAATGATGACTGCAACGGCAAGTTCCGGATCATTTGCAGGTGCAAAGCCCACAAACCATGCATGGTTTTTGCCACTTGCATTCTCTGCAGTACCCGTCTTACCTGCCACTTGATAATTTCTAAGTGACGCATTACCACCATTTCCTTCACGGACAACGGCAATCATAAGATCCTTAAGCTCCTCGGCAATTTCAGGTGTAAGTGACTCCTTGAGAACTTCCTTTTTATTCTCCCAAATAGTCGCTCCCTTTGGATCCTCAACTCTTGATACTAATATTGGCTTTTGCATCTTACCCTCATTTGCCACCGCTGAAGCAACCATCGCCATGTTTAATGGGGTAGCCAGGACATCGCCCTGCCCAATACTTGAAGCGGCAAGTTTTGTATTATCCATTCGCTTACTATAGTCAAATATAGAATTTTTAACTTTTAAATCAAATGGAATTTTTTGATTAAACATAAATTTATCCGCTTCAGAGCCAAGTTTTTGCTGACCAAGCTCAACACCCTTACTTACAAAGTAGGTGTTAAGTGAGTAAGAAAAGGCCGCCTTTAGATTGACGCTTCCATATTCCTTGCCGCCGGCATTGGAAAATTCTCGTCCATTAATGACCTGAACACCTTCGTCGAGATAACTCTGTTTAATGTCTTTGTTTTCCAGTAATGCCGCAGCAGTGATAATTTTAAAAGTCGATCCCGGCGGATAGGCCCCACTGATGCTACGGTTTAGCAAGACGCCGTCCTTACTCTGATTAATGCTGTCCCAATCCTCTGAAATCGTCATGACATTGTAGTCGGGTAGACTCACCATCGCATAGATTTCACCGGTTTTAGGATTCATTAAGACAATACTTCCCTTTTCAGCTGCATTACTTAATAAATCTCTCGCCTTAGATTGTACCCTTGTATCAATAGTAAGCACCAAATTATTACCCATTTTTTTATCATCTCTAAGAAAATTTGACATTTGTTTTAATGTCTGATTTCCATTTCGATTGAGAAGATAATCATTGTAGGAAGATTCCAAACCTGATTTACCTAGAGACGGATGACTGTAGCCGATTATATGTGAGTACAAATTTGGGAAATTATTTATACGAGTGTAATTTCCCGGTTCCCCTTCAGAATAAGCTAAAACCTCTCCATTGCAGTCATAGATACTGCCCCGTTGAATTTCCGACTCAACGATGGAAGCTCTACGGTTAGCCGGATGTTTTTTCACTGCTTCTGCTTCAAAAATAATAAAGTAACTTAAGTAGACAATCAGTGACAGGGAGAGAACAATCAGTCCACTTAAAAGAATGAGGATACGACTTCGTTCTTTCGGTCTCATGATTCTCCCCTTTCATATTTCCATGATAAATCTTCAGAAGTTACCTGAAGAATACCCAGTGCGATAAAACTTGACAGCATGGAGCTTCCCCCATAGGATACAAAAGGAAGTGTGATCCCAGTCATGGGAATCAGTTTAACAACGCCGCCGATATTTAAAAACATCTGAGCTGTAAATAAAATGCCAACACAGAGAGCTAGGATTCGATAAAATGTGTACTCCTGATTTAGTGCAATTTTGATACTGCGATAGGAAAGTAACATGTAAAGCATGATAATTCCAATCCCCATAAAAATCCCCATTTCTTCACAGATCACAGGGAAAATAAAATCCGAGTAACTGACAGGAATTAGATTTGGATAACCAAAGCCGATACCTGTGCCAAAAAATCCTCCCTCTGCAATAGCAAAGAGACTTTGGACAATTTGTCTACCGGTGTTGTAGACATCGGACCAGGGATCGAGCCAAATGGCAACTCTTATTTTAACATGACTAAAGAGCAGATATCCTACTATGGCACCAAGAACAAGAAGCCCAATATTTGCCAAGACTAATTTACGATCTCTCTCATAGATAAACTGAACCCCTACAAACATAAGGGTAAAGATCGCCGCCATCCCCAAGTCTCTTTGAAGAAAGAGCATGCCTATAAAGAGGTAATTTATAAACAGGATAATCAGCCCCGGTCTGTTAAAGTTTTTCTTATATTTATTATATTTTGTGTAGAAACTTGCCAAGATAAACATCAGTAAAATCTTGATAAATTCTGCCGGTTGAAAAGTACCAATACCGATGTTTAGCCAGTTCTTAGCACCACCGGAAACAACACCCAGTATTAAAGTCAACAAGAACAGTACAAATGATATAATAAAATAAAGAGAACCTAAGTTTTCTAAGTTTCGCAGGTAACGAACAGAAAAATAGGTTAAGTAAAAAAACAATATACCTACAAAGCTCCATTGTAGCTGTTGAATCCCTGTTTGTGGGTTGATTCTAAAAATGGTAATGATCCCTATAGACAATAAAAAACTAACGATTAAAAAGATATAATTATCTCCGGTAGTGACTTTGCCAAGTACAAAGTTAGAGATGTAGATGATAAAGATAAGGCCAATGGCTAAAAAGATCAGTTGTCGATCTACTTCTCCCTTATAAAATAAAAACATCAATCCAATGGTTAGTAATTCAAATAGTAAGAGTAGATCTCTAGGACGACGTCTCATGTTAAGTTTTTCAATCATAAGTCCCTCCTATTTATCTACGAATATAAATTGGATAAAACCAATGCCGATGTTGTCACCATCGCGCAGTTCCACAATATTGTCAAGTTCCTGACCGTTTAGATAAGTACCATTTGCACTGTTGAGATCTTCAATAAAATAAGATCCCTCAGATTCAAATATTCTCGCGTGATTCTTCGAGACAAAATTATCCTTAATGACCATATCATTCTTTGATGAACGGCCAATGTCAATTTTATTTTTTAGAACATAGTATTCCTGCATTTTAAAATTTAATGAATCCAATCGATTGACAACTTTTAAGTAGGCTGCATCTTTAATATTGTCAACTTGCTTCATGGATCGTATATCTAAATAAATCATTCGGATTATCGTCAAGATAAATAAATAAATGATAATTATAAAGATATATTTAAGCGCTTGAGATAGCAATCCAAACATGTTTCACCTCTTTTAATTAGTAATTTAATACTACCACATGACTTGCATATTTACAATAAAATGCAGTTTTACAGTACTTATAATATACTAATTTTATGCTAAGATGTACCTAAGGAGGATCTATGATTATTACTAAGATAATTTCCAATGGAAAGAGAGAATTTCTCATCGAATTCAATGACCATCCTGAGATAATTTTAACTGAAAATGTCTTTGTCAGACATAATCTCTATAAAGGTAGAGAAATCACTGTGGATGAGATCGAACATTTGAGAAGAGAGTCTCTAGTTCAAGAGGCCATTGAACTGAGTATTCGCAAACTTAGAAATCGGAAGACGGAGTTTGAAATTCGCTCATTTTTAAAAGATGAGGGATTTCCAGAGCCCGTCATGGATGGAGCGATCCACTATTTATATAAATATAATCTATTAGACGATCAGGAGTATGCCATCCTATTCGCACGAGACAAGACAAATATCAATCAATACGGTCAGATAAAGATTTCCTACTTGTTGCGTCAAAAAGGCGTGCGTGATCACACCATTCAGGTGGCCCTTGACGAAGTCTTAGATCGCCAATTTGACATTGCGTGGAAACTCTATGAGAAGCGCAGACACCGCTATGATCTGTCTAAGTTTAAAGATCAGGGGAAACTTGCCAACTATTTGAGCGGTCGAGGCTTTACCTATGATATTATAAAGTCCGTGATTAAACGAGGTCAAGAAGAATGATTCACTATGTCTATATTTTAGAATGTGGCGACAAATCACTATACACAGGTTACACTAATGATTTAGATCGCCGCCTGAAGATGCACCAAAAAAATAAGGGTGCTAAATATACGCGTGGTAGAGGACCATTTAAGATTGTCCATGTGGAGGAGTTTCAAGATAAATCTGAAGCCATGAAACGAGAGTATGCAATTAAGCAGCTTACCAAAAGGCAGAAGATGCTTTTGATTCAAAAAGAGAAAGGAAGTGAAGTGATTGACAGAAAAGCTAAGAGTAAAAGACGTAGGTGAAGCTCGCGATGTCATAAACTTGGCAATCTATGCGGGCCAACTTTTACTACGAAACGGTGCTGAAATTTACCGTGCCGAGGACACAGTAGAGCGGATTTGCGCTACAAGAGCCAATCTATATGAAGTCGACGTATTTGCCTTTCCTACGGCGATATTTGTGTCTCTGGAATATGACTATGAGATTATCACTGTCTTTAAATCCGTAGAGACCTCAACCATAAATCTGGATCGAATTAATGCCATCAATGAATTTTCAAGACAATTTGTAAATAATGAAATTCCCCTGGAAAAGGCACTGGATGAACTTCTAAAAATACAAAATAAACCCACTTATTCAAAATTTTCTAAAATTGCGTTTTCAGGTATATTCAGTGGTTTTTATTCGCTATTATTTCATGGAAATATCTATGATTTTATCATTACTTTTTTTATTGGCATGTGCCTGAATATCATTCAACAGTTTTTCCAAAAGCGCAATATTACATTTCTGGCTGAGAGTTTTTTTAGTGCCCTCTTTGTCGCCGGCGTTGCAGAACTCGCCTATTTTGCAGGCCTTGATGTCAGTGTCGATAAGATCATCATTGCAGGTATTATGCTACTTGTTCCGGGCATGATGGTAACCAATGCTCTCCGCGACATTATGAGTGGTGACTATCTATCCGGGCTCATTGGTGTGGTTAAGGCAATTATCATTTCATTTGCCATCGCTCTAGGCATCGGTGCATTGATGAATGTTCATCTCACTTGGGGAGGTCAATTATGAGTACTAAAATTATTGTCATCCAATTACTACTTGCCTACATTACCACGGTAGGCTACGCAATTCCGGCAAACTCACCTAAAAAACTTATCCCCTACTCCGCACTTGTTGGTGCTCTTGGTTATATTATCTTTTTCACCATGGGGAAATTAAACATCAATTACATCATCTCATCATTTATCGCCGCATTTTTCATTGGACTTTGTGGCGAAACTTTAAGTAGATTACTCAAAAGTCCGGCGACACTCTTTGTCTTGCCTGCGATGATTACCTTGGTGCCCGGTGGCGGGATGTACTATAGTATGAGCCATCTCATTGAGCAAAATTATGAGGCCTTCGTACTAAAAGCGGTGGAGACATTTTTAATTGCTGCCTCACTTTCCATGGGTATAGTATTCTCTACCATATTTTCCAGATCTCTTAAGCGTAATCGCAAGAAAAAAGTTCATCGACCGGGATTTCACACTCAAATTCAAAAAATGGAACAAATCAAATAAATATGTATTAAAAAACGGCAAACTTTGTTTGCCGTTTTTATTATGAAGTTAAAATTCTCTTGATCACTAAGACATCTGAAGTCTTGGCTCTCTTATCGATGAATTTAATGATGAAGTAACTTAAAAGGAAAGAACCTACTCCAAATAAAAGTGCCACAACTTCCGGTGAACTAATACGTGTTTGAAAATACATATAACTTGCCGTCATAAAAATGACAAGTAAGATAAGGGGAATTCCATAGATTGTAAAGAAATATTTTAAAACACTTCCTGAGTCTGCCTCGACTTCTACAAAGTCACCTTCCTTTGCATGAACAACATTGGGTAGACTCAAGTATTCAGCTTTTTCACCACAGGCTAGTTTACAGGAAGGACAGCTACTTCCGCAGCCGCCAACACGTTTTACTTCCAACAGTGCCATTTCGTGATCTACGGAGATTACTCTACCTATTTGATCCATTCTTATCATCTCCTACAACTTCTATATGCACTTCACTTAAGTGCTCATTATCTAGGTACCCAGGTGCCCCTGTTAGTAAATCAGTTGCAGACTGAGTTTTTGGAAAAGCGATGACATTGCGAATATTTTCTTCTCCAGTAAAGAGCATAACAAGACGATCCAAGCCGTATGCTAAACCACCGTGAGGAGGTGCACCAAATTTAAAGGCTTCAATTAAGAAACTAAATTTCTCTTCGACTTCCTCGTCGGAAAGTCCAAGGGCTTTAAACATCTTCGCTTGAACTTCCGGATCATTGATACGGATGGAACCGCCACCAACTTCCTCCCCGTTGATTACAATGTCATATGCATTTGCCTTACATTTTTCAGGACTTGTCTCTAGAAGTTCTAAATCTTCCGCCTTAGGACTTGTAAATGGATGATGCTTAGCTACATAGCGATTTTCGTCCTCATCAAACTCAAGTAATGGGAAATCTACAATCCAAAGTAGTTCATAGGCATCCTCGTCAATTAGATCCAGTTCTCTACCTAAGTGAACGCGTAAATTTCCTAAAGAATGACTACATACGCTGTCTTTATCCGCTACAAAGACAAGTAAGTCACCCGTTACAGCTTCAGCTTTGGCAATAATTGCCTCCATGACATCCTCTTCTAGGAATTTCGCAATCGGACTTTGAATACCGTCCTCATTGAGTTTAATCCACGCTAGACCTTTGGCGCCATAATCTTTGACAAAATCTTCCAATGCATCAATTTTACGACGACTAAAGCTTTCTGCGCCACTATCAATCTTTAGACCCTTTACTTTGCCACCATCTTTAACCGTTTGGCCAAACACTTTAAAACCTGAAGATTTAACTTCTTCAGAGAAATTTATAATTTCCATGCCAAATCGTAGATCCGGTTTATCCACACCAAAGCGATCCATGGCCTCATCAAAGGTCATGCGTGGTAGTGGAAGTTTTAAATCATAGTCAATTAATTCTTTAAATAGGAACTTAAGATATCTCTCGTTAATGTCAATAATTTCATCAACATCTACAAAACTCAGTTCCATATCGATTTGTGTAAATTCAGGTTGACGATTTGCTCGTAAATCCTCGTCTCTAAAACACTTTGTAATTTGAATATAGCGATCAAAACCAGAAACCATAAGAAGTTGTTTCATAAGCTGTGGTGATTGAGGAAGTGCATAGAAGTGACCTGGGTGGACACGACTTGGCACTAAGTAGTCTCTTGCACCTTCCGGCGTAGGTTTATTAAGCATTGGTGTTTCAATTTCAATAAAGTTTTCACTGTCAAAAAAGTCCCGTGTAAGTTTTGCAATCTTTGCTCTGGTTCTCATGTTGCGCTGCATAAAAGGTTTTCTAAGATCCAAAGTACGATACTTTAGTCTCATATCTTCACTTACATTGTCGTCATCTTTGATATAAATAGGCGGAATATCTGATTTAGATAGAATCTTTAACTGATCTGCTAAAATCTCAATATGTCCGGTTGGTATTTCCTCATTGATTGAACTACGTTCACGGACGGTTCCCTCCACGGCAATGACAAATTCGGAGCGAAGTGTCTTAGCTTTTTCAAAGAGATCCGCATCCTCGGTGACGTCAAAGACAACTTGAACAATGCCCTTATAGTCACGCACATCTGTGAAAATCAAAGCGCCTAAATCTCTACTTTTAGAAACCCATCCCATGATGGTTACTTTCTCTCCAATATGATCCTCTCTCAGATCACCACAAAAGTTTGTCCTCTTCATTTCTCCCATGGTTTCTACCATAATAGCCTCCTAACAAATTCTGTTCTCTATTTTATCCCTAAGTATCTCAGGTGATTTTGTCAATTGATGATCAATTAAATATTTCCAGGCGATCTTCCCTGCCGGATCCATTCCCTGGCAGCCTGCAAGTAAGATGACATCGCCTGTTTTTGCCCTTGAAATGATGTCCTGTACTGCAGGTTCTAAATCCTCATAGATGGGAGGTTCATAGCCACCTTGTTTCATCACTTTTTCAAAAACTTCACGTTCATCCTCTCGAACGACATCCTTCGAATTGACGCACTCACAGGAAGTGGTGGCGTAAAAAGTTGCAGGTTTTAATTTATCTAGCCACTTCACCATTTCCTGAGCATTTTCCTTATTAAGTTCCACGCCACGACTACCTCGGATCGCGTAGAGCAAATGCAGATTATTAAATTCCATTTGACTCAAGGTCTCCATGGTGATTTCAATATTTTTAGTATTGGCGAAGTGATCATCTAAAATTCTAAAATCTTCATCAAAAATCAGCTCAAAGCGTCGTTCCACACCTCTAAACTCACTAAGTGCTTCTTGGATATCCTCCGGCTGTATCTTTAATAAAAGCGCAATAGTAATTGCTACAACAGCATTCATCACTGAATGATAGCCGGCGACATGAAGATCGATGGGAAGATTAATCTTTGGCAGTGTCCATTTGCCCTTGGTGAAATTATCATCTACTACATAATTAAATTTCCCCTGGCCGGTTGAAAGATCTAAGTCCTCAATATGAATGCCTGTAGGATGATTAAAGCCATAGGAGAAAACTTCAGCCTTAGTCTGCTCTATTAAACTTGCAATTTCAGGATAATCTACATTTAGCACAGCAGCTGCATTCTTTGAAGCTTGTGTAATCGTCTTAGATTTTACTTGAAAATATCTTTCAAAACTACCATGTTGTTCAATATGTTCTTTACTGATGTTATTAAAACTTACAATATCATAGTCAATGCCATAGACACGCTCCAGTTCCTGTGCTGAGGAGCTGACTTCCATGATGACATAATCCACCTTGCGCTTGAGCATCTCATGTAGATGTTCCTGTAGCACAATACTTTCAGGTGTCGTCAGTACAGATGGAATCGTGACACCGGGATATTTAATTTCCACAGTTCCAATGATACCTGTCGTATACCCGGCGTGGCGAAGAATCTCATCTAACAAAAAGGAGGTCGATGTTTTGCCGTTGGTCGCAGTAATGCCAATGACTGTAAGTTTTTTAGATGGAAAATCATAAAAAGCATTGGCGAGCTCTGCAAGTGCAATTCGACTGTTTTTCACCTTTACTTGGCAAATGTCGACATCGACAAAATCTTCAACTACTGCAATCTTAGCTCCCCGGTACTTAGCTTCTTG
>CAYFQX010000014.1:2093-5617 GCA_964345405.1 uncultured Peptoniphilaceae bacterium | reverse complement strand
ATCCACCAGGTATCCCTTAATGGCAACGAAAATAGAGTTTTCAATGACTTCTCTTGAATCATGGGTGATTTTTTCAATATTAAAATCATCCCCTATGATATCCATATCTTTGAGTTCTTCAAACTCTAAATTTTCCCTTAAATTAATCCACTTCATTGGGACCTCCCACCTGTAGAAGCTTACACTTCTTCTCGATCAATTTATCTAAATTATCAGTATAATCTCTTAGATTTCTGTAGTTTGTAAACTTTTTAAGCTTACCATCACTTGTAAATATTTTACTTGTTGAGCCCATTCCCATTGCCAGTACCGAATGTCGCTCCTCCATCATAATGATATTGTATAGACATTCATGTCCCTCTACACTGTATCCCGTATTGCTACCATTGCCTAAAATTCTCTTTTGTCTGTAGAGATAATATGGATGATAGCCTTCCTCCAAGCAGAGATCATTGATTTTAGTTTCTATATCATAGATATTTCTCACGATGGTTCCCTCTCGTTCAAAGAGTTTAGATCCATTTTTTAGGGACAGAGTATGAATAGTAATATTTTCAGGTCTCAAAGCTTGAACCGATCTCAGGGAATCCATGAAATCTTTCTCAGTCTCACCGGAAAGTCCCAAAATCAAGTCCATATTTATCGTATTAAATTTCAATTCTCTAGCAAGAGAATAGATCCTCAATGTATCTTCTACCGAATGTTTACGACCAATGAGCTCCAAAGTCTCTTGTTTCATTGTCTGAGGGTTGATACTAATTCGATTGACGCCAAAGTTACGCAAGATTTCAAGCTTCGCGCGATTTAATGTATCCGGTCGTCCCGCCTCAAAGGTAAATTCCACGCCACTTGTATACTCTTGTAAAAATTCTAAAAAATCTTCAAGTTGCACTTCACTTAATACGGAAGGCGTTCCCCCACCTACATAGACTGAGCTTGGCAGGACATTTAATGTACGATAGGTCTTGTCAATTTCTAACTTTAACAATTCCAGATAGGCATTAAGTTGCTCCTCGTCAAAGTGGATTATCGTTGGATAAGAGCAGTAGTCACATCTTGTGGGGCAAAATGGAATGTTGATATAGAGACTATGACCCAAGGGATTTAGGTCTCTTGTCAATTCCAGTTCTCTCTGAGCGATAAAGATAAGTTCCTTCGCCTTCTTAGATTCAACACAGTAAGTCAATGTCAGTTCATCAAAGACTTTCTTATCATCACCCAGTGTATCCAAAAGATTAATCGTAAACTTGATGGGCCGGACCCCTGTTAATATACCCCAGGGACTGTTTGACTTTCCCTCTTCCTTTAGAGATTGAATCATCCATCTTGCAATTTCGTTTCTAGTATCAACAAAGTTATCTGAAGGATTAAATCGCCCACTAAATCTTTCATCTTCAAAATTTACATCCACAAGGACCTTGTCTCCATCCTCATGAATGGTGACTGCTAAATCCTCCCCCTGTTCATAACTAGGATAGTAGATACGCAGTAATTCGAAAAAGTGGTGTGCCGTTCCCTCATCGATGCCATAAATCTTTATCATCGGTTCACAATAAATGGATTGCTGACTTTTTCTCTGCCAATGGTCGTCGCTTCTCCATGACCAGGTAAAACTTGTAATTCATCAGGTAGTGTCATGAGAAAATCAAGAGACTTTTTCATCTCTTCCCAACTTCCACCTTCAAAATCGGTACGACCAATGGAGCCCTCAAACAGCGTATCTCCTGAGATAAGTACGCTATTGTCAATCAAAAAGCACATGGAGCCCGGTGTATGTCCTGGTGTTTCAATGGCGCGTACCGGTCCCATTTTAAAGTCCAGCACTTCGCCATCCTCAATTAACACATCCGGCGCCTTTGTAGGTTCTTCAAGTCCAAGCATCCTAGCCAGGTTCATACTTGGTGTATTATAGACAATCAAGTCATTCTTAGGTAGATAGACCGGCACCTGAAGTGTATCTCGCACTTCATTGAGTGCACCTAAGTGATCTCCATGACCGTGAGTCAATAGAATCGCCTCAATATCAATCTTTTGATCATTGATGACATTTAAAAGTGCCGTTGCATTGTCTGCAGGATCGATTAGAATCCCATGCTTACCATCGTGAATGATATAAGAATTCGTTGCCGTACCACCTAGGACTAATCTTAAAATATTAATCATTAAAAATTCCTTTCACTATCTAATAATATGGTCACCGGACCATCGTTGACTAAATTCACTTTCATATCGGCGCCAAACTCTCCGGTTTCCACATGAATATCTAGTTCTCGAAGTTTCTCGATCATGGACTCGTACAGTGGCTCTGAGACTTCCCCTTTAGCTGCTCTTACATAGCTTGGTCGATTGCCCTTGCGGCCATCACCATAGAGTGTAAATTGACTGATGAGTAGAATTTCTCCTCCAATGTCCATGACGGATCGATTCATGACACCATCTTCATCATCAAAGATTCGAAGTTTAGAGATTTTCTTTGTTAAATAATTTAAATCTTCTTCAGTATCCTCGTTTGAAATTCCCAGTAAGACGACAAGTCCCTTGTCAATTTTACCAATGATTTCACCCTCAACTTCTACATGGGCTGAAGCTGCCCTTTGGACGACTGCTCGCACATCCATCCTCCTAATTCTTTACCCGGTATACTTCATAGACATTATCTATTTTTTCTAGTTTCTTAATTATATTTATCAGTTCCTGTTTATTTTTAATCTGAATCACAGTATTAATTACCAAAGTATGATCCTTTGTCGTCTTGGCAGATAAACTAACTAAACCAAGGCGCGCTCCATTGATTCGAGAGGCAATATCTCCAAGCACATTTCCCTTGTCTGCCGCTCTAATTTCAATTTCAGCATTAAAGTTCTCATCCTGGGCAATATCCCAGTTTACTTGAATTAGACGCTCCTCATGAGTACGATCCACATTGATGCAATCATAGCGGTGCACACTGACGCCGCGTCCCATGGTGATATAGCCAATGATTTGATCGCCTGGAACCGGATTACAACACTTTGCAAATCTTACCTTGACATTATCAATCCCCTGGACTCGAACCCCGTTGTTACTTGAAGATTTACGAGGCTTTGCCGTCGTTTCGATTTCTTCTGCTTTTAATGGCGGTTCCTGTATTTTTTTCTCTTGACGATATAGTTCAGTTAATCTTGTAAGCACTTGATTGACTGTAAAGCTTCCATAGCCAACGCCGGCATAGACATCGTCAATTGAATTTGAAGAGAGCTTTTCGCGAATTTTTTCCATCCATTCATCTTTAAAAAGCTCGCTTGTAGGATAGCCTAATCGCTTTGCTTCCTCTTCAATCATTTCTTTACCACGAATGATGTTTTTATCTCGATCTTTAACTTTAAAATATTGTCGAATTTTAGTCTTCGCTTGGGAACTCTTAACTACACCGAGCCAATCCGGAGATGGACCTGAGTTTTTGTTCGTAATAACTTCGACTATATTTCCATTTTCAAGATTGTAGTCAAGCGGCACAATACGGCCGTTTACCTTTGCACCAACAC
>CAYFQX010000014.1:0-2083 GCA_964345405.1 uncultured Peptoniphilaceae bacterium | reverse complement strand
ATTCCCCACAGCCGTATGAATTCGGTAGGCAAAGTCAAGAGGCGTCGATCCCTCAGGTAGGTTGATGACATCGCCGTGTGGCGTAAAGACAAAGACCTCATCCGCAAAGAAGTCCACTTTCAGTGTTTCCATAAATTCATTGGGATCATTTAAGTCCTTTTGCCATTCCAAAAGCTGTCTTAGCCAAGTTAAATTTTCATCAAATGAAGTACCCTTATTGGTCCCCTGTTTATACTTCCAGTGAGCAGCAATACCGTACTCTGCAGTGCGGTGCATTTCCCAAGTTCGAATCTGAACTTCAAAGGTCTCCCCATTATTATCGATAACCGTAGTGTGTAGGGACTGATATTTATTGGGCTTCGGCATGGAAATATAATCTTTAAAGCGGCCCGGAATTGGTTTATACATTGTATGAACGACGCCAAGAGCTCCGTAACAGTCTTTAATATCATCAACTAAGATGCGGACGGCTGAAAGATCATAAATGGCATCAAATGCACGGCCCTTATGCTCCATCTTCTTATAGATACTGTAGAAATTCTTTGGTCGACCCTGAATTTCAGCAGAAATTCCCGCCTTCTTTAGCTGAATGCTGATGGCATCTATAAGTTCTTCTATAATCGACTCGCGCTCTGATCGTCGCTTGCGAACCATGTCCGTCAATTTATTGTATTTTTCAGGATCTAGGTAGCGCAAGGATAAATCCTCCAACTCCCACTTCATACGACTCATCCCGAGTCGATCGGCCAATGGTGCGTAGATTTCAATTGTCTCAAGCGCCTTTTCCTTTTTCTTTTCCGGTGTCATATACTCAAGTGTTCGCATATTGTGCAGGCGATCGGCAAATTTAATAATCACCACGCGAATATCCTTTGCCATGGCAAGAACCATCTTTCGGATATTTTCCGCTTGCTTTTCTTCCTTAGTCTGATAGTTTAGTTTTTTAAGTTTTGTGACACCATCCACGAGATTTGCAATTTCCGTACCAAAGAGCTCCGCCACCTCTTCATAGGTGATTGATGTATCTTCAATCGTATCGTGAAGCAGAGCTGCAATGATGGTAGCGGTATCCATATTCATTTCAGTAAGAATGAGCGCAACATTATAGGGATGGGTAATATATTCCTCGCCGGAATTTCTCATCTGACCTTTATGAAGCTCTTCAGCTAGATAAAATGCCTTTTTAATGCTCTCAATATCAGCTTTGGGATTGTATTCAAGTACTTTATTAATTAAATTATCTAACATCATTTCACCTTATTACTTAAATCGATACGACTTGATTTGAAATTGCAAACTCGTACGATCTCTAAATGTGTTTTTCTTTGGAGTATAGAGTATGTCAATAGTTACAGGGTTTTGTGCGCCCTGAAGTAAGAAGTCGACCACCTCTCGACCATAGTATAACTCAACGCGATTTAGAAATTCATCGACATTGGAAAATAAAATCCCCTCAAAGATTTGATTATTTTCAATTAAATTTATCTTTAAGACATTTTTATTTTTTCCCAAGATAAAGATTCGTTCAATCTTTAATTTGGTAACGCCAAAAACTGCCTGTTCATTTCCCTTTCCATAGGGACGAAATCTCTCTAAAGTTTTCAAAAGAAAAAATCCTACCTGCTGAAGAGGCAAGATGCTGTCAATGCGCTCTACAGGTATGATATCCTCAGCCACAATGGTTGCAGATTCCAGTACTTCAGTCTTAAAAGAGTCAACATTTTCCTCCTTAAGACTGACGCCACAGGCCATGGGATGTCCACCGAAGCTAGTGAGCCATTGCTTTGATTTACCAATTTCCTCAACCATATTCCATGACTCAATACTTCGACCGGATCCCTTGAGACCTTTACTGGTCTTAGTAATCACGACAGTGGGACGATGGTATTTATTTTTAAGTCTACCTGCAATGATCCCTGCAATACTCTCATGAATGTCATCATGACGAAGGATATAGATGAGTCTATCTCGCTCTGTAGGTTCCTGAATTTGTTGTTCCAAGATTAAGAAGCCATCCTCTGTCATCTTTTGTCGTTCCACATTGAGCGATTGACGATGTTGAATCCTCTGCTCCATTTCCTTT
>CAYFQX010000013.1:374-20946 GCA_964345405.1 uncultured Peptoniphilaceae bacterium | reverse complement strand
CCTTAAAGCGAGATCGCAGACGAATTTTAAAGGCCATGGAGGGAATTTCCTATGTCAATCTAGGCGGCACTGCCATTGGCACAAGTATCAATGTCGATCCCTATTATTTTGAACATATCGTCCCTACACTTAACAAGTTGACGGGACTCCATCTTCAACAGGGAGAGGATCTCGTGGATGAGACCTCTAATCTCGACGGATTTTTAAACTTCTCTTCTGCATTAAAATCACTGGGCGTCAATCTTTCTAAGATTGCATCGGACTTAAGACTTATGAGCTCCGGACCAAGGACAATGGTAGGCGATATTAAACTTCCCAAGCGGCAATCCGGCTCCTCCATTATGCCGGGGAAAGTCAATCCCGTCATCCCTGAAGTTGTCAATCAAGTGGGCTTTAAAGTTATGGGCAATGACCTGACTGTCAGTCTCTGCGTGGAAGGCGGTCAGTTGGAACTCAATGCCTTCGAACCCATGATTTTTTACACTCTCTTTGAATCTCTGACTATTTTAAAGGGCGCTATCTACACCTTTGATCATCACTGTATTCAGGGAATTGAACCTAATGTCGAAAAATTGAGACGAGATGTGGAAGAGAGTGTAGGGATTGTAACAGCACTGGTGCCCTACTTGGGCTATCAGTTGAGTACGGAACTTGCCAAGACTGCCCTGGAGGAAAATTGTAGACTTCAAGATCTGATTTTAGATCGCAAATTACTCAGTGAATCCGAACTTAAAAAGATCCTCAATCCCCTTCAAATGACCGATGTCAATGATACAATAGAGAGTATCATATAGTAAAAGGAGCAGTGAAATGACCGGGGACCAACGAAGACAAAAGATTATCCAAATCCTTGCCCAAGCGGACAGACCCATTTCCGGAACGGAACTCGGGAAGATGTTTAATGTAAGCCGGCAAGTCATGGTTCAAGATATTGCCCTCATTCGCTCTCAAAATTACGACATCATCGCCACTCATCAGGGCTATACTCTAAACGAGCCCAGCGGAGTGAGACGCGTGTTTTTGGTAAAACATCCAAAGGACGAACTGCAAAATGAGCTCAACACTATTGTAGATTTTGGCGGAAAAGTGATCAATGTCATGGTGGAGCACGAGGTTTACGGAACCATTGAGGCGCACTTAAATCTCTCCTCCAGACTGGAAGTGATGCAATTTTTAAAGCGACTGGAGACAAGTGGCGCAAAACCTCTCAACAGCGGAGAGCACTATCATCTTGTGGAGGCTGAGAGCGAGGAGATTTTAGATTTAATTGAACAATCTCTGGATGAGCAGGGATTTTTAATAAAGGAGTAAGTATGAATAAAATTAGTATGAAAGTTCAGGTGGAGGACATCATCCTTTCAGCCCTGGCGGAGGATATTCACCATGAGGACATCTCGACCAATGCAATCTTCACAGAGGGAAGTATAGCCACTGTGGAACTACTTGCTAAGGAAGAGGGAACACTTGCAGGACTTCAAGTCTTTCAAAGGACTTTTGAACTCTTAGATCCTGCCACTGAATTTGAATTCTTTTTCAAAGATGGCGATACCGTTGTCCCGGGAGATCTTGTGGCAAAGATCAAGGGAGATGTCTGCGTGCTCTTAAGTGGTGAGCGCGTGGCTCTAAACTTCCTTCAACGCATGAGTGGCGTTGCATCCTATACTCGAAAGATGGCAAGAGAACGGGAGGGCACTTCGACTAAGCTTGTCGATACTCGAAAGACCACGCCGGGACTTCGCATTCTTGAAAAGTATGCCGTGCGCATGGGTGGCGGACACAATCATCGCTACAATCTAGACGATGCCGTCATGTTAAAGGACAATCATGTCTTAGCTGCCGGCGGAATCGCAGAGGCTATCAAGCGGGCTCGAGATTACACCTCCTTCGTTCACAAAGTGGAAGTGGAAGTAGAGACCATAGACGGTGTCAGGGAAGCCGTAGATGCCGGCGCAGACATCATCATGCTTGATAATATGACACCGGATCAAATGAGAGAAGCGGTGAAGTATATCGATGGCCGCGCAGTAACGGAAGCGTCAGGAAACATCAGCATTGAAAATATTAGAGATCTTGCGCACCTTGGCGTAGATATTATTTCAAGTGGGGCGCTCACTCACTCGGCACTGGTACTGGATCTCTCTATGAAAAATTTAACACTTCTATAAAAAAGACCCTCCAAGGGAAGGTCTTGTAAGACACCTTGAGGTGTCTTTTTTATACAATTTTACTGCCACCGATAAATTCTCTAAGAATCGATGTATTTTCAATATCCGAGGTATCTTCCATAGGATGGAAATATTGTAAAAATGACAGCAGTCGCTGCACTTCATTAAAGGCCGGATGATCCTCTGGAATTTCATTTAACTCGTCCTCGATCAGTGGCTTGAGCGCCGCAATTTCATAGACAAAGGAAGAGTTAAAGACTACATCCGCCTCCTCCTGATAGGGGAAAATATTTTTAATTTCGCCCTCCCGCACTCTGCTCCACTCCATAATAGTGTTTTCCACAGGTTTTCCACGAAACTGCTTGTCTCGAGCCATACGGCGCATAAGTCTTAAGTCCGTAGTTGGGATACGATTGTGATTGTCCAGGTTGATCTGCGTAATGACACTGAGATAGATCTTGTATTTTAAAGAGTCCGGGATATGGGATGTGAGTTCAGGATTGAGCGCGTGAATCCCCTCGATGATAATGGGCTCTGTCACCGGAAGGCAGATCTGCTCATCTGAAATTTTTCTCACACCATCGAGAAAGTCATAACTGATCTTTGGAATGGAATCTCCTCGAATCAAATCATTGAGATGCCTGTTAAAGAGCTCCAGATCCACGGCATAAAGTGACTCAAAATCCGGCAGTCCCTGCTCATCAAGAGGCGTATCTGCCCGGTTGACATAGTAGTCGTCCATCGATAGATAGATGGGGCGCATGCCCAGCACGCGAAGCGCCGTGGTAAGTTTGTAGGCAAAACTTGTCTTTCCTGAAGAGGAGGGGGCGGAGATAAGGATGATTCGCTTGTTCTTTGACTGAATCTCCTCCCCAATTTTCATAATCTTATGCGTTTGAAGAGACTCTGTCACACGACAGACCTCGCCAATATTTCCGGAGGCAATGTATTGATTTAAGTGATGCACTTTTGTTATCCCCTGAAGAGCAGTCCACTTTTCAATTTCATTATAGGCAATGGAGAGTTTGTGTTGTGGTGTAAAGTTTCGCACCACATCCTTCTCGCCGGGTTCCGGTCCAATGATGACAAGGCCACGGTTGAAAAGTTCCAAGTCAAATGTCTGTATAAACCCGGTGGAGGGCACCATATATCCAAAGAAAGAATCCTTGATGCCCCTTAGATCATAGATGTCAAATTTATCCCTCTTGCGGTACTGTAAGATATCCAGCTTATCCTGTCTCTTTTCCTTGCTGTAGATCTCCTCCAAATCTTCAATGGGACAGATTTGTTTTCTAATGGGCTCATTGCATTCGATGATTTTTCTCATGCGACCGGTAATGGCGTCCCGCGTTCTGGAATCCAGATTCATAAACCGCGTGCCCACACGTAGGGTACAGTAGTGACCGCCGGAAATGGAGTGTTGCATCATGACATGAGCTTCCGGATAGATTTCTCGAACCGCTACCGTAAAGATAAAGATCAAACTGCGCATATACACGCGGTAGCCGTCTTGGTTTGAAGTGTCTAGAAATTCAATCTCTCCAATATCCGGTGGAATTTCATCCCCCAACTCTCTCAAGAGATGATTGGCCCTTGCAAGAGTAATCTGCCCGGTAAATTCATCTTCAAAGCGAAAGGACAGATCACCGAAGGTCGCTCCCTGTTCAACTTCAATTTCATTGATTACATCGTCAAAGGGAGACTTTACTTTCACCGTAAGCATTTTTGAACTCATGTCGTGCTCCTTTCTGTCAAAATCAGCTACTGTCTTCTTAGCCATTAGTATTTACTTGATCTCTTCTAAAAGTTTAATTAAGAATTTGTAGACTCGCTCCGTAGAGGCAATTTCCAAACGCTCCTTCGGTGTGTGAGCACCGGTGATATTTGGCCCAATGGAGATGATGTCCATC
Organism: uncultured Peptoniphilaceae bacterium; assembly: GCA_964345405.1. Classification (GTDB taxonomy): domain Bacteria; phylum Bacillota; class Clostridia; order Tissierellales; family Peptoniphilaceae; genus CAYFQX01. The sequence continues at coordinate 16,871 of CAYFQX010000013.1, read as the reverse complement.
TGAGGATATTTCGAAACAATGACCCCGGCTTCCAGTCCCGCATGAATGACAATCACCTCAAAGGGCTTGCCAAACATGGACTTGTGAACCTCACTTGCCAATTCACGTAGAGGTGAATCCTTGCGGTATTCCCAGGATGGATATTCCTTCTTGAGTGTCACTTTAAATCCGTTATTTTCTAAAATCGTAGTGAACTCGTCTCGCATCTTCCCCTTCATGTCCTCGCGACTGCTTCGAATGGAGATGGTGATTTCAACTTCATCATCAAGTTCCTTAATGGATGCGACATTGTTGGAACTCTCCACACCTTCGCCATCTTCCAGGTAGGCATAGACACCGGTCGGTAAATCCTTAAGAGCACCTACTACTTCCGTCTTCATCTTGTCAGACCAGAATAAGTTCCACTCATGCTCTTCATGTTCAATGGTGAGTTCTTCGTGCTCAGGATACATTTCCTTCACTTTAGCAATCACTTCATCCACATTGATTTTCTTGTCAAAGGAAAGGACAAGTTCCCCATGTCTTGGAATGGCATTGTCTAAACTTCCTGCAACAAATTTACCAATTTTAACATCTCCCGCCTCGCTCATTGCCAAGACGAAATCCGCCATAATCTTCAAAATATTGCCGCGGTTTTTATGAATTTCCATACCGGAGTGACCGCCCTTAAGTCCTGCAAATTTAAAGAGAGTCGCTACAGTAGCTTCCTCCACTAAATCCTTTTTATAATCGCCGTAGATGGTGGCGCCACCGGCACAACCTGCCGTTAATATCCCCTCTTCTTCGGAGTCAATATTAATCATCATCTCGCCCTCAAGGACATCGTCCCCAAGTCCGAGCGCCCCGCCCATACTTGTCTCCTCTTCCACGGTAATCAAAAGTTCCAGTGCCGGATGTTTTAATTCATCATCCTCTAAGATGGCAAGTCCCATGGCAACGGCAATCCCATCATCTGCACCGAGGGTTGTGTTATTTGCTTGCACCCAGCCATCGACAACACTCAGCTCCAGAGCATCCTTTTCAAAGTCGTGATCCGAACCGATGGCCTTTTCACCTACCATGTCCATGTGACCTTGCAGTGTCACGACGGGAGCATGCTCATATCCCTTGGAGGCAGGTTTTTTAATAATGACATTCATCAGTTCATCTTGAATGACTTCCAGCTTGTGCTCATGAGCAAAATTAACTAGATAATCTGAAATTTCTCTCTCATTGCCGGAGCAGTGTGGGATCTTGCTGATCTCTTGAAAATAGTGAAAGACGCGTTTTGGTTCCAATTGATTCATAATTTCTCCTTTATGTCTAACTGTCGTATCAATTTATATCATTTGATATACTCTTACCCAAATTTAACTATAAAAATAGAGCTCTTATATTGAACCAACTCAATATTAAGAGCTCCACTTTTTTATAAGATCAATTTCTCGCCTATCTTCTACTGTAGTTTGGAGACTCCTTGGTAATGTAGACATCGTGTGGATGATTTTCTACAAGAGAAGCAGAGGTAATCTTTACGTAGCGAGATTTTGTATGAAGATCATGAATTGTTTGGGAACCGGTATAGCCCATACCGCTTCGAATGCCGCCAAGTAATTGATAGATTACTTCGCTTAGCTGACCAACATATTCAACACGACCTTCAATTCCTTCAGGTACAAGTTTTTTCATATTTTCTTGAGAATAACGGTCACTACTTCCCGCTTCCATGGCACCAATGGAGCCCATACCGCGGTAAACTTTGTAGCGGCGACCTTCGTAAATTTCTTCAGCCCCTGGACTTTCGTCAGTTCCTGCAAGAAGTGAACCGATCATGACCACATCGCCACCGGCAGCCAGTGCCTTGACAATGTCGCCTGAATATTTGATACCGCCGTCAGCAATAATTGGAATATCATATTCTCTTGCCGCTTCAGCACAGCCCATAATGGCAGAAATTTGAGGTACACCAATACCTGCAATAACACGAGTAGTACAGATGGAGCCAGGTCCAATACCGACTTTAACTGCATCGGCGCCGGCTTCAATAAGTGCACGCGTACCGTCTGCTGTTGCCACATTACCTGCAATTAGATCTAGATCCGGATAAGCTGCCTTGATCTTCTTTACTGCATCGATGACACTGCGAGAATGACCGTGAGCAGCATCCAGCACGACAACGTCTACATGAGATTTTACAAGTGCATCGACGCGGTCCATTAGGTCCTTAGTAATTCCTACAGCTGCACCAACAAGTAGTCGTCCACCTTCATCGCGAGCAGAGTCAGGGTATTCGATGACTTTTTCAATATCCTTGATGGTGATAAGTCCCACAAGTTTATTTTGGTCGTTGACAAGTGGAAGTTTTTCAATCTTATATTTCTTCATTTCTTCTAGGGCCTCATCCATAGTGGTATCCATCCCACCGGTGATGAGCTTGTCCTTTGTCATGACTTCGTCAATTTCCTTTTGAGTATCGGTTTCAAAGCGAATGTCACGGTTTGTAATAATGCCCACGAGAGTACCGTCATCTTCAACCACAGGCACACCTGAAATACGATAGCGCTTCATTAAGTCCAAGGCATCTTCAATCAGATGATGTCTGGATAGTGAAAATGGATCCGTAATGACCCCGTGTTCAGATCGTTTGACCTTGTCCACTTCAAGTGCCTGCTGTTCAATACTCATATTCTTATGAATAATCCCAATGCCGCCTTCACGTGCCATGGAGATGGCCATTCTTGATTCTGTAACCGTATCCATTCCCGCACTCATAATTGGCATATTTAAATGGATATTTTTAGTAAGTCTTGTTCCAAGTTCAACTTCTCTAGGTAATATTTCAGACATTCCCGGCAAGAGTAGAATGTCATCAAAAGTTAAACCTTCACCTGCGTATTCCATATTGATTCCTCCTTAGACCTTTTCTTGTTTGTAAATATTAATAGTATAGCACAAGTTCGCAATTTGTCCTAATGATTTTTCAATAATCCCGATATCTTCATTTTAACACGTTCAATTCAAGAAAAAAAGAAGGGGATTTAAATCCGCCCTCTTTCCTTGCTAGTCCCAATATCTGTCCCGTTGAAAGTGCGGCTTGTCCTGATATTTCTCAAAGTAAAAACCCGGGGTCAATCCCACTTCCACGCCAATGTCTGCACAATGTCTGAAAAACTCATCATCGCCATAGGGATCCGGCCCGTCCTTGCAAATATCAAAGGCGCGGCGCTCCGTATGAAGACTGTGTCTGGTCCAAGTAACTACCGGTCCGCCAAGACTCCGCCCCTGCTCATAGAGTTCGTCCTGACGGGCTTGTGTTCGATAGGTCTCTGTCACCACCACGGGAAGTCCCTCCTCATGGCAGCGCGCTAAAAAGTTCTCGGCAAGTTCTTGTGTCTTCGGATCCAGTTCATTTAAATCATTGATCTTTGTCTCCTGACCCTCAAATACAAGCTCGCCCCGCTCCCTGTGATGTAAAAAACCGTTGCCAAAAACGACAAGTAAAACCGAGCACAAAGTCCCTAAGATTATTTTTACAGACCGTTTCATATCAATCACTCCTGACTATTTTGGTACTCATTATTTATCCTGTGACCATCATATCAGAGTAGAGCGCTGAAATTTCCCATTTAGTTGAGACTTAGACATGAATTAAATTTCTTAGAGAAATATTTGTAAATGTCTTATTTTTCAATGTCCCCATAGGCCAAGTAGCCATAGGCACTTTTTGCATGAGTAATGGCACTTACAATGGCGCGTTCCATCGCCTTCACTGCAAGTATGGCCACTACGTTAATGTCTGCCTCCACTTTACCTGTGGACATGGTAAATATGGTGTCTCCATCAAAGATTGTGTGAGCCGGACGAATGGCTCGCGCATAGCCGTTGTGACTCATGGAAGCGAGTTTATTCATCTGCGCCTTGTTGGACTTTCCGTTAGTGACAATGGCGCCAATAGTTGTATTTCCCGAGAAAACATTCATCCTCTGATCGTAAAAATCCAGGAGACTCATTTCAGAATTTGAAAGTTTTCCCTTGCCGTCGTGAAGTCCCGCTAAAATTTTTCCGCTCTCGGGATCCACTACATCGCCAAGGGCATTGACTGCCACAATGGCCCCCACTTGAAGATTGCCAATTTCGTAGGCAAAGGTGCCGAGACCGCCCTTCATGGCTCGTTCTTCACCAAGAAGTTTCCCAATAGTTGCACCGGTACCGGCACCGACATTTCCCTGAGGGCAGTATGTCTTTGAAAGATTTTTACACGCTTCCATCCCCATGTCGCGATTGGGTCGGATGGATTTATCGCCTACAGTCAAGTCAAAGAGCGAGGCACCTACTATAATTGGAACTTTCGTCACTTCCACATCAAAGCCCACGCCTTGCGACTCAAAATAATCCATAGCGCCACAGGCCGCCTCCAGTCCAAAGGCCGAACCACCCGATAGCATCACGCCGTGAATTTCCTGCACATTGTTTTCAGGCTTTAAAAGATCCGTCTCACGAGTTGCAGGCGAGCCGCCGCGAACGGCTACCCCGGCAACGGCGCCTTCACGACAGGCAATGAGACTGCAACCGGTGCCGGCTTCTAAATTCTCGGCATGCCCCAGTTCAATTCCCTCAATCTCTGTAAATTTTATCTCTTTAAGCTCCATATCATCCCTCCTGTACTTTAATTCTATCACAGTAAATTGCATACGTTCACAATTTTCGGGTAAGAAACAAGAGAAGTTTGATTAGAATTTACAAGGAGGAAATTATGTCCCTTATTAAAGCTGGAGAACAAGCACCTGATTTTAAATTTGTAGATACCGATAACAATGTTGTAACTTTAGCAGATTTTAAAGGCGTGAAAGTGCTACTTTCTTTCCATCCACTTGCTTTTACCAGTGTCTGCACCGACCAAATGCGTGCTCTTGAACGCAACTATGACAAGATCACAGAAAAGGGCGTTGACGCCGTTCTTGGTGTCTCTGTCGATGCCGTTCCTACCAAGGCCGTTTGGAAAAAAGCCCTTGGCATTGACGATGTAGTCTTTGTCTCAGACTTTGAACCAAAGGGAGAAAGCTCCAAAAAGCTTGGCACTTGGGCAGAGGAACTTGGAACTTCCGGTCGCTGCGCCATCTTAATTGACGACGGCAAAGTGGTTTGGTCCAAGGAATACGAACTTGGCGAACTTCCCTGCGTTAAGGAAATGCTTGAAGAAATCTAATTTACAGTAATTTTAAAGGCTATGAGTTAAACCTCATAGCCTTTTTATTTTATAGATTAATTCTTTTGATTTACATTTTCATAACCAAGGTAGAGCCCCGCAATCATCACCACAAGGGAAATAATTATCATCCTTAGCTCTCCACCTCGCAGAATGTTTTGCACGAAGGCAATACCTGCAAAGATGCCTGCGATGATCTGTAGGACTCCCGTTATTTTTTTCAAATGGCTACCCATACTCGGCACACAATCTAGAGCAGATCTTCACGCTTTGGTTGACCATAAGTTTCAAACTTCTTTATTACTCTTACCATCTCATCAGGATCTAAGATGTTCGGTTCGCCAATGGACTTTGCGCGGTAATAGAGCTCAGATACATACTCAACTTCCTGCGCCACTTGATAGGCCTCACTGAGAGTGGATCCACCGGTACTTAGCCCGTGATTGCTAAGGAGCACGGCCTTTCGTCCCTCCATGTACTCATAGGCCACTTGAGCCAGTTCCTCGGTTCCAAAGGTTCGGTACGGTGCGCAGCGCACATTTTCCCCAGCCAGAGCAAGCATATAGTGTACCGGCGGAAGATCCCAACCGAGCACAGATAGAATATTTGAGTAAATGGAGTGAGTGTGAATCACTGCGGAAATATCGGGGCGATTCTTGTAGATGATTCTGTGAAATGGAAATTCACTGGAGGGTTTGCGATCCCCCTCCACTACATTTCCCTCAAGATCCATAACTACCACATCTCTCAGTGTGATCTTTTCATAGGGAATTCCACTGGCAGTAATGACCATAAGCCCGTAGTCGCGATTGTAAATCTTGTAGTAAACTCATTTCGTCTCCTTTTGGAAAAGATTTTTTATACTTTGATCAAAGGGCGGTCTAAGCACGCCCTCCTCTGTAATAATTCCGTCAATGAACTCATGTGGAGTCACATCAAAGGCAGGATTGTAGACTTTCATGCCGGTGGGCGCTGTCTGCACCCCCATGCCGCAGATGATCTCCGCCGGATCCCGCTCTTCAATTGGAATATCATCTCCTGAGGCACAGGACAAGTCAAAGGTGGACTTAGGTCCTGCAATGTAAAATGGAATGTCATGCGCCTTGGCAAGAACCGCTGCGGAATACGTGCCGATTTTGTTTGCCGTATCGCCGTTTGCTGCCACGCGGTCGCAACCGACAATCACTGCATCCACCTTTCCCTCTTTCATGACAAGCCCTGCCATATTGTCTGTAATTAAAGTGGCATCCACGCCCTCTCTTTTCAGTTCAAAGGCCGTGAGCCGCGAACCCTGTAGCAGAGGACGTGTCTCATCTACAAAGACGTGAATGGATTTTCCCTGCTCCTTGGCAATGTACACCGGAGACAGTGCCGTTCCGTATCTGGATGTGGCTAAAATTCCGGCGTTGCAGTGCGTTAAGATGGACTGACCGTCCTTAAGTAAATCGGCGCCGTGAAGACCGATTTGGCGGCAAGTTTCAATGTCCTCCCTATGAATGGCGACGGCCTCTTTCTCCATTTCATCTAAGATGATTTCTAACGACTGATCTCTATTTTTCTCTACAACTTCATTCATTCGTTCCAGTGCCCAAAATAGATTGACTGCCGTTGGTCTCGACTCACTTAACTTCCTGCTACCTGCAAGATAATTTTTGTAAAACTCCTCTGCATCTAAAGTTTGAGCATAGACGAGCACGGCGTAGGCGGCAAAGACGCCAATGGCAGGTGCTCCGCGCACTTGAAGTGTCTTAATGGCGATGTAGGCCTCCTCTAAAGTGGAAATTTCAATTTCACGATACTCTGTGGGAAGCAAGGTCTGATCAATAATGGTCAGTCTTCCATTGTCATAGCGAATTGGCTCCAGCATAGAAACTCCTTTATATCTCTAAATTATTTTAAAATTTTCTTCACTCGCTCTTGAAGCTTGGGTACAACTTCCCTCTCAAACCAGGGATTTTTGCTGTGCCAAGTGTAGTTTAAAGGCGAGGGATGGACAATGGGGAAGTATTTCGGAAGATATTCCTCAAAGCTCCTCACCGTCTCTGTAAGATTTCCCTTCATTCGATCTCCCAGATAGTATTTTTGCGCAGTTACCCCAGCAAGTATTAGCATCTCTATCTTTGGCATCTCATGAAGTAGTCGCGGATGCCACTGATCTGCAAAATGTTTGCGAGGCAATTGATCTCCGGAAGATCCCTTGCCTGGATAGTAAAAATCCATGGGAAGATGGGCGAATTTTTCCGGATTGTAAAACATCTCTTCGTCCACACCAAGCCAAGATCTCAAGCGATCACCGCTCTTGTCCTTCCAAAGCTGACCTGCCTTTTGCGCGCGAAGACCCGGCGCCTGACCGACAATGACAATCCTTGCCTTGGGTCCTGCAATAAACAGGGGCGCATAACCCTCTTTACGATAGGATTTATTGACAGGATCATTGATAATCTCTTTACGAATCTCTTCAATATTCGCTTTACTCATCCTTCAAACTCCTTTCCGTCATTAGTGGCTATATACCCCAATTTCGTGGAAAGTCTTAGCATCTTAAATTTCATTTCTTAAAATGAATGGACTACTTCATTATAAACCTACCATTAAATAAAGAAAAGACATCTCACGATGTCTTTTTCTTCTTAAGCTTTTAGAGAGACACTCTCCTGTCCTCGTCTAATTCTTGCAAAGACAGTTCCCGTTACATTGTGCATGACACTGAAGATCGCTCCGAGAAGGGTTGCAAGGGGACTGATGGCAAAGTTTGCCGTTGCCAGTGAGACGGCAAGTCCACTGTTTTGCATCCCCACTTCAATGGCAAGAGCAGTCGCCTTTTTATGATTGATATGAAGTAAATTTGAAATGCCAAGCCCCATTAAGAGCCCAATGGTGTTGTGTAAAAAGACAACTCCGGTGACAAGGGCACCGCTCTCGACAATTTTATCCGCATTGAGTGCAATGATGCCTGCAATAATGAGGATAATGGCAAAAGCAGATACCAGTGGTAGAAATGGTGAGACATACTTCATTCCATCCCCCAGCACACGGTTGATTAACATGCCGAGGAGCACGGGAATCAAGATGACTTTAATGACGGTAATAAACATGGCGACGAGGGACACTTCCACCCATGCACCGGCAAGTAAAAATACAAGTAGTGGCGTTAGAATCGGCGCAATCAAAGTTGCTACCGTTGTCATGCTCACTGAGAGCACCACGTCGCCACCGGCAATATGAGTCATGACATTACTTGCCGTTCCACCGGGACAGCAGCCCACTAAGATGACGCCAAGGGCAATGTCTCCCGGAAGGTAAAAGATCTTACAGAGGATCCAGGCAATGAGGGGCATGCAGATAAACTGCGAACAGATGCCCACGAGGATCACCTTCGGCTCCTTTAGAATCTCTCTTAAATCTTCCAGATGAATGGTCGTTCCCATGCCAAACATGGCCGCACCTAAAAAGATGGAGGTGTACTGAGTCATCCATGCAAATTGTTCCGGATGAAAAAAGGCGATGGTAGAGAGAATTAAAATTAAGATAATGATGTGATCGACGATAAAATGAATCCCGCGTTTTATACTTTCCATCTTAGCACCCTCCATAGGTAAAGTGATCGATAAGACGCGCCGGTCCAATCTTTACCGCCATTGCCACAATCACAGGCCCCTCAATCACTTCCACCGGCTGAAGTAGCTCAGCATCCACCACTTGAATGTAGTCAATTTCTGCCTCCGGCACTTCGCTAATGACCTCTTCCATGGCATGGATGAGTTCACTTGAATTCATCCCCGGCTCAATCATCTCTTCCCCTCTTGTCACTGCACGATAGAGACAGAGAGCGTCCTCTCTCTCCTTATCATTTAAATATTTATTTCTTGAAGACTTGGCAAGGCCATTTTCCTCACGGACCGTTGGACATCCAATGACCTCAATATCCATATTTAAATCCTTCACCATTTTCTTAATGATGATGAGCTGCTGAATGTCCTTTTCACCAAAGTAGCTGCGATTGGCCTTGGTGATATTAAATAATTTAGTCACAACAGTACACATACCTCTAAAGTGAATGGGACGTGACTTACCGCAGAGTTCCCTTGTGAGATCCTCCACTTCCACATAGGTCTTGTGATCCTGATACATCTCTTCAGGCTCCGGCATAAAGACAAGGTCCACACCGGCCTACTCGCAGACTTCAAGATCCCTCTTTAAATCTCTTGGATAATTGTTCAAGTCCTCGCCGGGACCAAATTGTGTCGGATTTACAAAGATCGACACCACCACGCATTCGTTTTCCTCACGCGCGCGGTGAATCAAACTCAAATGGCCCTCATGTAGATAACCCATGGTTGGAACCAGTCCCACTGACTGATTCTCAAGTTTAAACGGATTAACAAAACTTCTCACTTCGTCAACGGTCTTAGCTGTTTTCATAAAACACCTCTAATAAATTTTTAGAGATAGTGTGTGCCTCAATTATTTTTTTAGATAGTTCACCGTGCGTCTCATAGTGGACCACACGGGTGGTTTTATTCTCATCATCCACTAGACCACCTTTGGATGATAATCTTCAAGTTCCTCTTCATCGTACAGTCCATAGGCCATGATAATAATCTTATCCCCTACGGATACGCAGCGAGCCGCCGCACCATTTAGACAAATCATGCCGCTACCCTCTCTGCCGGCTATGGTATAAGTTTCAAAGCGCTGTCCGTTGTTCACTTCGACAATGGACACCTTTTGATATTCCCGAATGCCTGAATTTTTTAAAAGTTCACCATCAATGGTAATGCTACCGACATAGTTTAAATCGGCTTCCACTACCGCCGCCCGGTGAATCTTTCCCTGCAACATTTCAATCTTCATATCTCTCCTCATAAAAAAACGCATAGATAAATTTGAACATGCCAAATAGACCTATGCGTTAATAACAACATCTGTGAGTCTCATTAGGTATATAAGCTCAATTTGTAAATAAAAATAAATATATAATTGGGACACGAGTATAGCTTATTTCAAATAATACTATCTCCAAGAGTCATTTTATCACAGTGTAAAATCTTTGTTAATATTTGTTAATAAAAAAGGAAGGTTTCCCCTCCTTTTTTAATCTTTCGATGTGATGTAGCGATCGAGTTCAGCCTGAGCCCAATCTAAATACGGCATATTGTCAAAGAGAATCTCTCCACCATGACTTAGAAGATAGACAAACTCCCCTAAAGTTCCTACCGCATACTCGTCCTCTACATCCATGCCTTCCAGATCAATTTCGTCATTTAAAAATGAATAGAAACTTTCGTTGTTGTCGTGGGCCTTTTCAAGATATTGTCGTGCCAAAGTCAGTTCCCCCACTTTGAAATAGAGTAGAGAAAGTGGTAAGTTGACCTCTAACAGATCCTCCTCGTATTTTTTATAGAGTTTTTCCGCACGATCTCGCTCTTCAAGTTTTGCATAGAGCATATAGAGGAAGTAACGCATGCCCAAGTTGTCGTTCTTGTTTAGCATGATGATTTCCTCCGCTTCCTGCATGGCAAGGCGGTTCATCTCTAGACTTCTAAGTACATCGCAATAGTTGGCACGGAGACGAATGTAGGGCCGTGTTTCAAAGATGGTGTAAAATTCGCCAATTTCAAGTAGGATGCCCTCGTCATTTTCCAGGCGTTCCCCTTCCTGTGAAATCAACTCTTCATACTCAACTTTTTGTCTCAACAGATCGTCGTACCCGGACACAATCAGCGCCTTGGCATCCAAATTATTTTCATCAATGGCAAGCACTTCATTGGCAAGAGCTAAAATCTTATCCAGATCAGTCTCCATATTTGCTTGATTTAGTAGATCATAGACTCGTTCCATATCGTCATTTGAGTGAACAGTTGTCATAGTGCACCTCTTTCTTTGGGCTTACTTTTATATATATATATACCCAAGTCTTGACAAATATGATCTACAGACAGAAAATAGTTAATCAAGTTAGTAACTATGCTTTTTATAGGATGGATTGCACATCATACTACAACACTTAGGCCAAGCTAAGTACATATATAGATACTCAAATGACATTTCTTTATTCAGGTAATTTTGCTCATGTTAAATAATTCGTACCTGAATAAAGCCAATGATCATAAGCAGAGAATTTAAGGATCTAAGGGCTCCGGAGCTTCTCCCCTCTTTAAAATTCGATTGAAGATAAGCAGTCCCAAGATGATGATGCCGCATCCAATCCATTGAATCATTGACAGAGACTCCCCTAGGACAACTCGCGCGCCCAACAGTCCTATGACGGGCACAAGTAGGGAGAGCGGCGCTACATTTTTCGGCGGATACTTTGCCATTAAACTGCTCCAAATGCCGTAGCCAATGAGAGTGGAGCACCAACCCAAATACATGATAGCTATGATACTTGTAAAATCAATGGTTCCCAAGGCCACAAGACACTCCTCAGATCCATGAAATAAAAGTGCCATGGCAAACATGGGAATCGGCGGAATTAAGCTGCTCCAGACCACGACAGAAAAGATATCCACCGCTTCGTCACGACTTTTGGCATCCTGAGAGATCATACTGACCACAATGTTTGACATGGCCCAAAAGATCGCCGCTAGGAGCGTAAGTAAGAGCGCGGGCAGAGGAATGGGCACAGCAGCTCCTCCAAGATTTCCACTGACTAAGACAAGACCAACAGCAGCAACGATCAGTCCAATCAGTTGATGCCTCATGAGTTTGTCCTTGTAGAGAGCGCGCTCCATGAGAATGGTAAAAAATGCCTGAGACTGGACGACCACGGAGGCAACACCGGCCGGCATGCCGATTTTCATGCCATAAAAGAGACTTGTAAACTGCCCGACGCCCACGGTCATGGCGTAGGCAAACATGTATTTCCAGGACACTGCCGGTCGCTTCACAAAGAAAATCGCGGGAAAGGCAGCAAAGATAAATCGCAGCCCCACCAGTAGTGAGGGCGGTATGTGTCCCACGCCAAATTTAATGGCGATGAAATTAAGTCCCCAAATAACTACGACAAGAAGTGCTCGTAAAAAATCCTTTAACTGCAACTCATCTCCTCCTTTAAAGTTATGCTCATTATATCATCACCACTTCAATTTGAGCACGTAAAAAACCTTGTTCTTTTAAATAGAAGAATCTTTAACTTTTTATAAAAAAAGACAGCCGAATAAAGCTGTCTCTTCTTTAATATGAAAGGTTTTAGGTGAGTAGATTAAACTACTCGTAGGAATATCATTTGATCAGGTTTATTTACTCATTCATATGAAGGATTTGTAAGTGGTTTTATCTACTTACAGGAATATTTTTTAAATTTGTGAACTTATCTCATTTATAAAATTTGTGAATTTGATTTACTCAAAAGGATAGAGGAAGAGTCCACTGAGTAACTTGGGTTCAAACCAAGTGGACTTCGGCGGCATAATGCCGTTTTCATCGGCGACGCGGACAATGTCATCTGTGGTTGCCGGTGGCATGACAATAAGTATCTCCGCTTCACCAAGGCTTGGCTTGTCGCCTCCTTCAAAATCAAGCCGCACGTCTTCACGTGGATTTTCAATTTGGAAGATGGGATTTAGGATGGTGCGCTGAATGCGGTGAGCATCCACACGGGACGCGGGATCCTCTCCGTCTTCGCCGTTCCAGCGAAGTCTTAGATTAAACTCCTCTTGAACCCAGTAAAACTCTCCGGGTTCCGGCATCTCACCCAGCCAGGGCTCATTGAAAACCTCAAAATTTTCCTGCAAGATTTCAATCAGCTCTTCCTCAGAAATCTTCTCTATATCTTTGAGCTTGCGGTGATAGGGCAGCAACTTTAACTCCCGTTCATCAAAGACCACCGCCATAATGCCGGAGTCAAATTCCTCCGCCACGGTTGTTGCAGAGGCCGTACGGTGATGTCCATCGGCAATGTAGATCTTCTCAAGATTTTCAAAGAGCTTCTCTACCTGTGCTACTGCCTCCGGAGTCAATGCAAAGAGTCGGTGCACTACGCCGTCATCGGTGGTGAGTTCATAGAGTTTCTTGCCCTTGAGATTATGAAGCTCCAGTTCTCTTGCAAAGAGAAAGACCGGCTCTGTCTGCGTCTTTAGTGTCTTAAAATGCAGAGTGCGATCTGCCTCCTTCTCAGCAAGCGTCAGTTCGTGCCGTGCAATGGATCCGTTTAAATAGTCCGCTGCGTCAAAGATTCCAACCACCCCTCGCTGGAGGTGATCCTCCGTCTCATCCTCATAGAGATAGAGCGTCGGTTGACTTTCTTGAATTAAGATGCCCTGATTTTTAAAATTTTCAAGTTGTTTAAGACCCCTTTTGTGAAGTTCCTCCCCGGCAAGTCCTGCGTTTTTAGGATTTCCGTCGGGACGTGTCACCTCAAGTAGAGAGTGCTCGTGAATTAAATTTTTCACATCCTCCTCTGTGAGGACATCATAGGGCGGACAGACAAAGTCCTCTACAAATTCCTCAGATGGCCTGAGCGCCATGAAAGTCCGGATATCCATCGACTTCCTCCATTTCCAACACAATGTTCACAACTTCTTGACCGATTCTTCCCTGCGCTTCCTTAGTGGAGCCGCCAAGATGTGGCGTAGCAATGACGCGTTCGTGACAGCAAAGGCCTGGGTAAGGATGGGGCTCGTTGCAGTAGACATCAAGGCCTGCACCTGCCACTATTCCCTGATCCAGCGCTTCAATCAGTGCCTCTTCATCAATGACGCTACCGCGAGATGCGTTAATGATAAACACGCCGGGTTTCATCTGCATAAATTCGTCTCTTCCCAAGATGGGGCGAGCCGTTGCAGAGGTGTGTAGAGAAATGTAATCTGCCTGTGCAAGTAATTCTTCAAGTGGTAAGAAACGGTAAGTGTCGTGAGCTTGAAGGAAGGCATCGTAAAAAATAATATTCATACCGAGGGCATCGGCCTTTCTTGCCAGAGCCTGTCCTGCACGACCAAAACCGATGATCCCAAGGGTCTTTCCAAAGATTTCAGTGCCCTTGTAGAGTTTTTTGTTCCACTGGCCGGCCTTCATGGTGTGGTCGGCAACGGGAATGTAGCGCGCCAAGGCAAACATATGACCCAGTACAAGTTCCGCTACAGCATTGGAGGAAGAGTTCGGCGTATTGTTCACTTCAATTCCGCAGGCATTGGCCCACTTGATGTCAATATTATCTAGACCTACGCCGGCGCGGATAATCTTGCGTAGAGAACCGGCCTTCACCTTTTCGATGAGAGTGGCATCCACTTTGGTTCCGGAACGTACAATCAGCACCTCTGCATTTAAAAGTTTTTCCACTAAATCTATTCCGTCGTAGTGATTGGTATCGACTTCATGTCCGTGCGCAGTCAAGATCTCCACTGCCTGTTGATCTAGGCCGTCGTTGGCTAAAATTTTCATTGTCTTCCTCCCTTCATAGTTTCTACTACTTCTGTTAAATTCTTAAGCATCTCATCTAAAGTGTCCAGTTGGCAATCTGCCATGTGACCGATGCGAAGTGTCTTTCCCTTTAATTTTCCATAACCTGAGGCAATCTCATAGCCTCGTTCTCTCATGGCCTTTTGGACTGCTCCAAGATCTAAATCTCCAAGAGTAAAGGCTGTCACTGTTGGAGAGAGATAGTCCTCATTTCCAAAGAACTCTCCGTACGCTCTCACCCATTCATGAACGCGCGCCTGAAGTTGTTTGTGTCGATGGATTCTCTCATCAATCCCCTCTTCTTCGACAATTCTTTGAAGCTGCACATCCGCTGCATAGTAGAGAGAGATGGCCGGTGTCATCGGATACTGCTGCTTTTCCTCTGCCTTTTCACTGAGTTTTAATAAGTCAAAGTAAAATCCGCGGTGAGCCTTCATCTTCGCCCGTTCCTTCGCCTTTTCTGAAAAAGTACAGAAGGCAAGTCCCGGAGGAAGCCCCAGACATTTTTGAGCAGAGGTAATCATGATGTCGATGTTCCAATCATCCACGCGCGTCTCCATTCCTGCCGTTCCTGAAACGGAATCCACAATCCAAAGAATTTCCGGATGATCTCCCATGACTTTTGCAAATTCATCCAGTGGATTGACAAGGCCTGTCGATGTTTCGTTTTGAGTTAGGGTAATGGCGTCATACTTTCCGGACTCAGCCGCCTCTCTCACCTCATCAATGGAGGTTGGCTCGCCCCACTCGCCCTGATAGAGATCGCAGTCGATGCCGTGTCCATCGGCAATCTTTCCAAAGCGCTCTCCAAAAGCGCCCATGGAAAAGATGGCCACTTTCTTGTTGACACAACTGACCACCGCACCCTCCATAAGTCCCGTACCGGAAGATGTTGAAATCAAGATTTGTTTGTCTGTATGCCAAATTTTTTGTAAATTATTCGCTATCCGCTCATGAAGGCGGGACGCCTCTACACCCCTATGGGAAATCATATCCACCTTCATTGCCTCTTTTACTTCATCAATTAGATCCACTGGACCGGGTATAAAAAGTTTCATCCTTCGCCTCCTTTTCAATATAAAAAAAGATCTCTCATCCTAAGGACGAAAGATCGCGGTACCACCTTAATTGCTGTAAACAGCCACTCTTATTCGTATCGTGAACAGACGGACAGGTCATCCCTGCCAACTCCGCGGTGGATTCAGTGGCGCGAGTTTTCACTTTGCCTCGCTCTCTTTAGCCTCCTACTTGGCCGCTTCATCGTATTAAAGTATTAAATAAGCTTTGCAAACTATTTTACTCCCTTTATAGATTTTGTCAAGCATTATTTTAAAAACTTTCGTAATTATTACGATAAATTTACAAAAAATGCCTTCTTCCCTTCAAATCATCTCATTAAACCACCCGAAATTTAATAAATATTACTCTGAATTAATCCCTCTTTATTTTCAAAGTACACATTATTGGTACAAAATTTGATTAGTGCCTAAGAAGTCCTTGGAGATATTGACAAATCCGCTAAAATTTCATAATTTAATTACATAGAGGTATATTGCTAACGATTAGCTAACTGTTCTTATCGAAAGGAGAACACGATGGAATTTAAAAAATTGTATACAGAGGGACAAATCGGTGGACTGAAGATTAAAAATAGAGTGGTCATGCCTCCTATGGGTACCGGCCTTGCCAATATCAGCGGGGAAGCCACTGAGGACATCATTCGCTACTACGAAGAGAGAGCAAAGGGCGGCTGTGGACTGATCATCACAGAAATTTGCCGAGTGGATGAGGTTCATGGTTGGGGACTTGGAACACAACTTGCTGCAACGAAAGTTGGACATGTCACAGGACTTCAAAGACTGGCAGATCGCGTCCATGCCCACGGCTCTAAGATTTTCCTACAACTCCATCAT
>CAYFQX010000013.1:0-349 GCA_964345405.1 uncultured Peptoniphilaceae bacterium | reverse complement strand
GTCGTGAAGGTCACGCGAAATTAAATCCTAACGGCGCACCTATTGTGGCACCTTCCGCCTTTACAACTGACATATGCCAGGAAATGCCTCATGAATTGACCATTGAAGAGGCAAAGGCAATTCAAGTTAAGTACATTACTGCAGCTTACTTTGCACAAACTGCCGGCATGGACGGCGTGGAACTTCACGGCGCTCACGGCTACTTCCTCAATCAATGGATGTCTCCATTCTCTAATCGTCGAACTGATGAGTACGGCGGCTCCTTTAAAACAGAATGCGCTATGTTGACGAAATTATCATGGGCATTCGCAAGACCTGTGGACCGAAGTTCCCCATCGGACTTCGTATC
>CAYFQX010000012.1:21128-21340 GCA_964345405.1 uncultured Peptoniphilaceae bacterium | reverse complement strand
ATATAACAGACAATTAAGATCAGTCGCTGTACGGCTCCGTAGGCACCAATAATTAGATACGCATCGGGCAGGCTCTTCGCTGCAATATTTGTAAGTGATGTGGCTACGGCAAGACAAATTTGAATGACTGCCGTTGGAATGCCGATGGAGACAACTTTCTAAATCATCTCACCGGTTGGTTTAAAGAACTTTGGTGAAATTTTAATCATCGA
>CAYFQX010000012.1:9831-21118 GCA_964345405.1 uncultured Peptoniphilaceae bacterium | reverse complement strand
TTTCCACTGGCATAGAACCACACCAGGATGACAAAGGTCACCGCTTGTGAAATGGCTGTCGCAAGAGACGCCCCTTCCACCCCCATGTCCAGTCCCCAGGAAAACATAAAGATCGGGTCTAAAATAATATTTAAAAGGGCACCTACTGTCACTGCAACCGTTGAAATCTTTACAGAAGACTCTGCACGCACGGCAAAATTCATACTCTGCGCCGGCAAGTTAAAGAGTGCTGCAATGAACATCCAAAAGGCGTAGTCCATGGCCATGGGAAGTACATTTTCCGAGGCACCAAAGCCTCTCATCAGTGGTTCAATAAACAAGATGCCCAGAATACATAGTATGATTCCCAGCACAACTGAAAGTCCAACAATACTTGTAATGGTGCGATTGGCTCCCTCACTGTCCTTTCGTCCCAATTGTCGGCCTACAAGTACGGCGGCACCGGAGGCAAAGATATTTTCCACCGACACCATAATTAAAAGCAGCGGAAGTGTAACCCCCACTGCTGCTAATGCCGCGTCACTGTCCAACATCCCAATGTAAAATGTATCGACGATATTATAAACTGCCTTGGCTAAAAGTGCTAAAATCGCTGGGATGGCCAGTTCTGTAATAGCTTTTGAAGGTTTTACTTCTGAAAGCAGGGAGTTTCGACTCTCTGCTATATTTTCTTGATTTGCCATCTTAACTCCTCTCTACCATTCCATATAAGATAATCTCGATCTGTCGATGGCTTCGCTCTTCATGAACTTTAAACGCCTCTTGTCGACTTAAACCCTGTGACATCGTATCCTTAAAGGATAAATTAAAGAAATTCATATACATCTTAAAATCCTCTACGACTGTATCTAGACTCAGACCCTCTCTAAGGGGTGTTGCGCCAAGCATCCCTCGAAATATCTTGAAATTTAGCTGATCAAAGTCACCTCGCAGATGCGCCACTTCTTCTCTTAAGTGCTCCGGTGTATTTAAAATAGCATCTAAAAAGATCCCCAAGTAGATTGGATTTTCAGCAAAAAAGTTAAGTCAAATGTCAAAATATTTTTTTAAGCTCTTTTCAATATCGCACGCCATCGTCTCGTAAAAAGTTTCAAGAACTTGCTTAAGATCCTCAAAGCATATTTGAACACACAGTAAATAGAGCTCGTCTTTATCATTGAAATAGTGATAAATTCTACCTTTTGAGATGTTCTTTTCCTGACAAACTCTATTTAATGATGCCCCTTGATAGCCATGTGTTGAAAATTCTTCCAAAGCGGCGTCAATGTCTCCCTGCCTTGAAATTTCGGCCTTTTTCCCCTAGTCACAGTATCACTCCTTAAAACAGACCGGGTGGTCTGTTAAGAATAGTAACATATATTTTAGTAATGGCAATTTAAAATAGCTCATCCTCGATGACTTTCCATGGAAACGAGTTTTATGAATGAGATGCAAAGATGAACATGCAGATTCTTTTCAAGAGATGATCTTTTCATGCTGAAATTTCATCTTCTCGATCCATGATCTATATTAAATATTCATACACTTTAGACCTAATTTTTTAGTGTCAATAGTTTAGACTGTTACAATTTTATAAATAAAAAAGTCGTTAAACTGTATCGTTTAGCGACTTTCTATTGGAGCCATTTTTTAGCCAATGGTATATTATTAACAAGTTGATAGGTGACAATTGTAGAACAATTAATAGATTCAATGACATTCGAAACAAGGGATAGGGAGTAAATAGGTCCATCCAGGGTTGTCTTATCCATAAGTAGATGAAAAATACATGCGTTAAGTAAAGGCTGAAAGAAGCATTGGATAGGAAAGTGACAAGTTTGTAGCTTTTTACTTTCTCTTTTTGAATTAAGAGACTATACATTCCTGCTGCATACAGACAGACGCCGATACTCATTCCTTCTAAAAAGACTGAGTATAGTTGACCTTTGGCCATGGATCCTAATACGGTACCAAAGTAAACAATGAGCAATCCAGCAAAAAGTACGGTCCAACTTCTTTTTCTTTCAAGTGGATATTTCTTCAGATAATAACCCAGTAGGCAGTAACCTATCGCACTAAAACTCATATTGATCATATATTGAAGACCAATGGAAGCTATTAGATCAAAAGGCCAAAAATTCAGTAATGTTGGATACAAAATCCCAAATACAAGCCAAAAGAAAAGTGTGTATTCTAAAGTACGCTTGCTAACACTATGAGTGAAGTTTGATAGGATGGGCATGCTTAGATAGATTAAAATGGTAATTTGTAAGTAATAGAGATGAGTCTCTTGATTAAATAAAAGCACTTCTTTAAGTCCCTGAATTGCCCCCAAAGGTAATACTTGAATATTTGTTAAGAAAAAATAGTTTATACATAAATCCCCAAAAAATCATGGGGATGACTATACCAAGTAACTTCTTTTCCTTAAAGATGTAGCAAAACATGTCTTTATTTCTTTTTTCAATTAGAAACAATTCCCCCATACACATGAAAAACAGAGGAACGGCAGGCGAGGCAATCGACCTAAGCAGGATATTTGTGAGCCACCGGTTAGAGCCTATGGGAGAAGTGTAATCTCCCATATGAATCATCAGGACAAAGATAATCGCTATGGACTTAATTAGGTCAATGCTTATATTTCTCTTTGTAAATGAATATAGATGCTCTGACTTCTCTCGATCAAGTGACATCTTAATCATACCTAATACTTACACTATCTAATATTCCCATATTAGGGTAAGGATAAGTTCCAAGTCTCATTTTATCAGGCAAGACTTTATATGCATGCTCAACGCCATCTCCAGAACGCATATCCCAATTAACGTAAGCCTTTTCAACACTATCGTAAAGTTGTAGTGCTGAAAAGGCTACCTCACTCAAATATGTACCATCATTATTATTGTCATAGATGGATGTTTTAGGAATAAAAGATACAAACCTATATAACCTACATAATGGCTTACCCTCAACCAAATCAAACATTCCTGTTCCATTCACATTTGCAGTAAGGTTTATTGGAGGGTGAACTAAATTTCCATTAGAATCTTTAAATGCAAAGAATCCATTAATTATGTCTTGAGATCCAACTGGAAAACCTACACCAAAAGAAATATATGCGTTTCTCTTACCGCCAGTATAAATTTGAATCTTTTTAAGATTTACAGTACCATGAGCTTGAATATACTTATAACCATAAGGAGAATACATGTAGTAGTAAGCACCTTTGTTATCTTCAATATGCGGTACAATAAACCTGGCGTCACCTTTAAGAATTTCATAATTCATAACTGTTCAGCTTCTCGACTTTTAAGTTTCCCAGAACATAATTTGCTTAAACATATTATAACACACTTATTTCAGTCCTCTTATGTTTTGTATTGTATAGTTAAATGCGATCTCTTGACGGATAGCTACTGTTCCACATATATTTTATTCAAAATCATGAAAGAAATATAAAAAGACCCTCTTTGGGTCTTTAATTTTCTGCCACGGATTCACTGAACTCTACAAATTTTAATTTGCTTTCAGCATCCTTAATTAAAATCTGATAGTTTCCCGTGTGATTTTTTTTACCAATGGAAACTTCCTCTCCCTCTTGAAACTCATAGAGTTTTTGTAGCGTATAGTTCATCGGATCGACTATGTAGATCCCCCGCTCCGTCTGAATGAGGATATTTGTCAGGTTTGACAAACTTCCCGTGATATTTAAGAGCTCCTTTGACCGGTACAACTCCGGTTGCGCCGTCTTTAGCGGATAGACCAGGATGGAGGTTGCGTCCTGATTTCCCAATATCCCCAGGAGATAGGCCTCATTTCCCTGAGGCATCCTCATGGCATCAAAGGGTTGGATCTTTAAACTGAATTCCTCTCCGCTGACGCGATTGTGAAGATGAAAGTCCTCATCTGTAGCATAGATGATGTACTCTCCCCAAAGATAGGGACGTCCCAATTTCAAATTAAATTGATCCGTCAGAATTTTCTCTTCTCTCTCTTCTAAGTCATAGAGCCAGGCTTCATTTGGCTTTTCAGTATTTACATAGCCGATGAAATTTTCATCACTTGATATGAGCAAGTCTGCCGTGCTCTCCAACTGGTAGAGGCGCTCAAATTTTCCGCGGTGCTCATTTAACAGATGAATCGTGCTCGTATCTTTAGTGATGGCATTAAAGACGGGGCCGAGTGAGGTCATCTGAAGTTGACTTGCACTTTTGATGCTCTCATTCTCTCGATAAAAAATTAAAAAGCGTTGTCGCCCGGTCTTTCGGTTCACTTGAAGTAAATAAAATTTTTGGTCCGCTCCGTCTCCCTTGGTCATGATGCCGTAGATATACTTTTCATTTGCCACTACCTCTGTCAATTGGTAGTCGGAAGGCAGGGCGGTTAGCTCATTTGTTATTGTCTTGAATTTTTTACTTTCGCCGGCCAAGGTGATTAAATCATGCGTCTGTAATTTATTTAAATCGATGGTATTTTCATCCATTGAAGCTGGTGTAAGTGATTTGATTTGCTGACATCCCACAAGCGTCAGACTTAAACACAGATAAAGGATAATCTTTTTAATTGAAAGCGTCATAATACTCTCCCTTAAAATATAATCTCATTTGATTTTAGAATACATCCCCCTGAAAGTAAAGGTCTGCGCTAAGCACAGACCTTGTTTACTTGTCTTGGTAGACGATCTCTCCATTGACAAGAGTATATTTAATTCTTCCAGGTAGTGTTTGATTTCTGAAGGGAGTGTTTGAAGATTTGGAGTAGAACTTGCTGTAAGTGGTCTCCTCCGTTGTTGAAAAGATCACTAGATCTGCCGCACTTCCCTCTGTAACTTTCCCGGCATCAAATCCGTAGACTTTTGCCGGACTGGTGCTCATCTTATCAATAAGTTCATTTAAGCTTAAATGTCCCGGCATGACCAGATTTTTAAGTCCAAGAGAAAGTGCCGTCTCAAGACCAATCATGCCACTTGGCGCACTTCTAAACTCGCGTTCCTTTTCCTCCATGGCATGGGGTGCATGGTCTGTGGCAATCATGTCGATGGTTCCATCCTTGAGACCTTCAATAATGGCCAGCCTGTCCTCTTCCTTGCGAATGGGCGGATTGACTTTTGCCAGTGTTCCAAAGTCCATAATGGCACGATCAGTCAGTGAAAAGTGATGAGGTGTCGCTTCCGTAGTCACTTTCACGCCCTCACGCTTTGCCTGACGAATGAGCTCCACACTTTCCCTGGCGCTGATATGCTGCACATTTAGTCTCACGCCTGTTTTTTTGGCAATTTCAAGATCGCGTCTGATGATGTCGATTTCACTTTCCCTAGGTGCTCCCTTGAGATTTAGCGCCTTGGAGGCGTCGCCCTCATTGACGCCTGCCACACCAACCTGTCTGTTATCCTCTTCATGTAGGCTGAGAAGTAAATCGTATTTCACTGCTTCCTCGCAGGCCTTTTCCATCACTTCATCGCTTAAAATTGGCACGCCATCATCACTAAGACAGACGACGCCTGCCTCCTTCAGCCCCTTAAAGTTCGTGAGTTCCTTGCCGCGAAATTCCTTAGTAATGGCTGCCACAGAGTAGACATGAATCTTTTGCTGATTCATCTTTGCTTGAACTTCTTTAAAGAGCTCAACGCTGTCAATGATAGGCTTTGTATTTGCCATGGCAATGATTCTTGTAAAGCCACCGGCTGCCGCTGCACTCGCGCCGGTTTCAATAGTCTCCTTGTGTGTCTGTCCCGGTTCTCTTAAATGCACATGACCGTCAATAAAGCCGGGAGCACAGATGAGTCCCTCGCCGTCAATCCGCTTGCCTTCTTCATTTAGGTCTTTCCCAATTTTACTGATCTTTCCATCTTTGATGAGTATATCCACTACATCATCAAAATCTCTAGAAGGATCGATGAGTCTGATGTTTTTTATTAACATAATCTTCCTACTTTGTCATCTTACGACTGCCCGGTTTTACCAAAGGCAGATCTTCCTTACAGAGTGGACACTCCGCTGCATCAAAGGAATCAATTTCTAAGTTGATTACGGAATAAATGGGATAATTTTCCAGATGATCTTTGTTTAAGCGATTGATAATGCAGGAGATCCCAACGACTTCTCCCCCTAATTTTTCAATGGCTTCAATAGCTTCGAGAGAAGATTTACCTGTAGTGACAACATCTTCTGCCACCAATACACGCTGACCCGGTTCAATATGAAATCCTCTACGAAGTTTTACAACGCCATCTTCACGTTCGGTAAACATGGCGGGAAGTCCAAGTTGTCTTCCTAGTTCATAGGCGGGCAGTACCCCTCCCATGGCCGGTCCAACAATGAGATCAAGATTTAAGTCCTTGACTTGATCTGCAATTTCTTCAATGACCACTGCTGCTTTGTCCGGATACATAAGCACTTTTGCACATTGAACATAAGTATCCGCATGGCGACCGGAGGAAAGTAAAAAATGTCCCTTCATCATCGCCTCAGTCTCGTTTAAGATTTCCATTATTTTATCCATGTCGACTCCTAAATAATTCCTCTAATTTCATCTAAACTTTCGATCTTTTGACTTGTCATAAAATCTTCCATCCCTTGAATAATTTCAAGCATGATGTCCGGTTGTACTAAATTCATCGTTCCCACTTGAATCGCCGTTGCCCCTGCCATAATAAATTCAATGGCATCTTCAAAGTTTTGAATGCCACCCATGCCAACGACGGGAATGGAGACGGCTTGGCTCACTTCGCGAACCATTCGTAGGGCAATCGGTTTGATTGCAGGACCTGAAAGTCCGGCAGTGATATTGTCAAAGATGGCTCGGCGCTTATATATGTCAATGGCTAAAGCGTTAAATGTATTTACAAGAGAGAGCGCATCGGCGCCGGCATCTTCACAGTACTGAGCAACTTCCACTAAATTATCTGCATTTGGAGAGAGCTTCACCATGAGCTTTTTGTCCGTTACCTTTCGAACCGCGGACACAACCTCAAAAGCGGATTCACATTTGATTCCAAAGGCCATGCCACCGTCCTTGACATTGGGGCAGGAGATATTGAGCTCGATAATATCAAAGCCATCCATATTTAATTTCCTAGCACCTTCTACGTATTCCTCTAAATTGTTACCACCTAAGTTGACAATAATTTCTGTTCCATAGGATTTCATGTGTTCAAATTCATCTTGAATAAAGCCGTCCACAGATGGATTTTGAAGTCCAATACTATTCATAATACCGGATGGCGTCTCATGAATGCGGCGTCCTCGATTGCCCGGTTTTCCATGAAGAGTCAGCCCCTTACTTGAAATTCCTCCCAATTTTGAAAGATCCATAAAGGGCTCAAATTCTCGACCGAATCCAAAAGTACCCGAGGCGGCTATGACCGGATTTTTTAAAATTTTTCCACAGAGTTCTGTCTTAAGCAATGATATCTCCTCCTGAAAAGACCGGTCCGTGAACACAGACACGCTTTTCCCCGCTGTTGGTGTGAATATTGCATCCGAGACAAGCACCAAAGCCGCATGCCATGTGCGCTTCTAGGGAGACGTGTGCAATTTCCGGATCCACAACTTCCAGTAGACTGTAGATCAGGGGATTGGGACCGCAGGTGAAAACTTGGTCGTACTCCTCGCAACGTCCTGTCTCTTTAAATAACTCCACGACATTTCCGTGAAATCCTTCCGTTCCCCGATCCGTAGAAATAAAAATATCACGGACATAAGGTTTAAATGTATCCATAAGATAAGATTTTTCTAAAAATCCTGCATAGAGATCCACTTCAATCCCCTGTCTGTGAAGTTCCTTCACAAGATAGAGAAAAGGAGCAATGCCAACGGCTCCTGAGACAATGGCCACTCGTCTATAATTTTCGATTTTAAATCCATGACCTAGGGGACCTAGGACATCGACGGTATCGTCAATCTTAAGCTGCGATAAAATTTTCGTTCCTCGTCCCACTTCTTCATATAAAAAGGACAGGGATTCTTTCTCACAGTCGTGAACGCTGATGGGTCTTGCAAGAATCGGATACTCTTTCCATCCTCGCACCATGTAAAACTGACCCGGTTCAGCCGGTTCACTTCCTGCCATGGTCAGCTTATAGATGCCACCTGAAACGGGCTCGTTGTAAATGACCTTATGTGTCTTGTAACTATTTCCCATAGATATCACGCTTCATATTTAATACGGCTTCCCTTGCATAGGCGCCGATTTTTTCTTCGCCATCCTCGAACTTCTTAAAGTGAGTGATGATGCCTCGAGAAGAATTGATGATTCCCATATTTAATTCGTCGTCTAAATATTTTCTTACGATTTCTGCGGTTCCGCCTTGGGCACCGTAGCCCGGAATAAGGAAGAACATATCCTTAAAGCTTGAGCGAATCTTTTCCGCTTCCTTTTCATGAGTTGCACCCACGACAAGTCCCAGAGGGCTGATCTTGCCCCCGGAGTTCATCTCTTCACTCATCTTTTTCAGACCTTCCCCTACCGTCATAAATAGAGGCTCGCCTGCATGATCGAGCATTTCAATATCTTTTGCACCTGGATTTGAAGTTCTCAATAGGACAAAGGCGCCCTTTTCCCCGGAATTAAAATAGGGAAGATAGGGCTCAATGCTGTCAAAGCCCATGTAGGGATTTAAAGTGACAAAATCAACTTCAAAATCGCCTTCAAAATGTGCCTGGGCATACATCTGAGCTGTTGATGAGATGTCGCTTCTTTTAATATCGCCAATAATTAAAAGGTCCTGACTTTTTAAATAATCCAAGGTCTTTTTGTAGGCCATCATGCCTTCAAGTCCATGGGCTTCATAGTAGGCAATTTGTGGTTTAAAACAAGCAACTAAATCCGCTGTTGCATCGATGATTTGCTTGTTAAAATTAAAGAGTTGATCTCCAATGGCTAAGTGTTGGTCCGAAGCCGGAACATATTCCAGCTTCGTATCCAGTCCTACACAGATGTTGGACTTTTCCCTCACTCGTTCATGGAGACGATCCATGATATTAGTCATGCTTATCGACCTCAAGTAAATGATCGCAGTAATGGCATTTGTAGATTTTTTCTTCACGATCTAGAAGATCAAATGCTTGGGGGATATTTCGTTCTACTGAAGTGATACATCTTGGATTTTTACATTCAAAGACGCCGGTGAAGGATTCCGGAAGGTCCACTTCGATTTTTTCTGTGATGTTTTCATCTTCAATGACATTGATGGTGAGTTGATCATCGAGAACACCTAGGACATTGAGGTCAAGATCCAAGACATTTTGGATTTTAATCATGTCTTTTTTACCGAATTTTTTAGAATCTGCATTCATAATGAGAGCTACGGTGTAGTCAGCGCGGTCAAGCTTTAATAACTTGAAAATTTCATAGCCCATGCCGGGTTTGATGTGGTCAATGACAATTCCTTTAGAAATACTGGTGATACTAAGCATTCTTTTCAACTCCTAACATATGCATAATGAGTGACATTCTTACATACATACCATTTTGAACTTGTTCAAAGTATTTGGCTCTTGGATCGGAGTCCACTTCTACAGAGATTTCATTCACTCTTGGTAGTGGATGAAGTACAATCATATCTTCTTTGGCTGCCTCCATCTTTTCAGGAGTTAAGATATAGGTGTCCTTTAGTCGGACATAGTCTTCTTCATTGAAGAATCTTTCCTTTTGAACTCTTGTCATATAGAGGATGTCGAGATCTTTAATGTTTTCCTTAAGATTGGTGACTTCTTCGTAGTTGTCCTTATCCTTAAAGTTCATCATCTTGACGTATTCTGGAAGTTTTAGTTCTTCCGGAGAGATGAGTTTAAAGTGGTTGCCTTCATAGCGACTAAGTACGGAGATAAGAGAGTGGACAGTACGACCAAATTTTAAGTCACCACAAAGTCCGATTTTTAAATTGTCAAAGTGACCGATGATCTTATAGATGGTTAAGAGGTCAGTTAGTGTTTGAGTTGGATGGAAGTGACCCCCGTCCCCTGCATTGATAATAGGTACTTGGGAAGATTTAGATGCGATTTGTGCAGAACCTTCCTTCGGATGACGCATGGCAATGATGTCAGTGTAGCAGGAAACTGTACGGATGGTATCTGCTAGAGATTCACCTTTTGCTGTGGAACTTGAAGCTGCTTCGGAAAATCCGATGACCTTGCCCCCTAGGCGGTTCATTGCTGCTTCGAAACTTAGACGAGTTCTTGTGGAAGGCTCAAAAAAAAGAGCCCCTAGCAATTTTCCAACGCAAACATTAGAATATTTCTCAGGACTCTCACTAATAGCAGCACCTAGTGATAAAATAGAATTTAATTGTTCTTCAGATAAATCATTATGGGATATGAGATGTTTGATTTTTTCCATTTTGGTTTTCCTTTCCAAGTTTTAGTAAAATACTCACCTACAAATTTTCACTAGTGGTAATTTTAGCATAGATTCCAAAACTTGACAAGACAGATCTTTAAATTTTAAATTATTTCAATAAAAGTTCACACAATGTTTTTAAATTCAACTAAAGCTACTGTAAAATTCCTGAAAATTTACAGAACATAAAAAGAGAGTCTGATCCTTCAGACTCTCTCTTATTATTTAGCTTCTTCTAACGCATTGTCCACAGCTGCTTTAATTCCATTGGATGTGATGGTCGCACCGACGATGCTATCCACATCCGTGGAGTTTTTCTCTGTGATGATACCAGGAAGCTGATCCAATGCATCCTGAACTTCAGGAATTTTATCTGCAGATTCCCCGTGATCTACAATGTCAACACTTGCAATCTTGCCATCTGTGACATTTACTTCCACCTTAATGGGATGATTTGCATCGATTCCCGGCGCCTCTCCTGTGTAGGTGCCGTCTTTATAAGTGTTTGAACTGCCGCAGGCAACCAAGATGGCCGCAAGCAGGGTTGTGCTTATCACTTTATAGAATTTGTTCATTATAACTCCTCTCACACTTCATTTTACTACAGTATTAAAACTATAATATACGATGTTAGTGCAAGATTCAAGGCTAGAGTTCTTTTACATTCTTTAAGATGGATTGAGTGTTGATGCAGAAGTAGTCAAAAACTTCGCCACCAGGTGCAGAGGCACCAAATTCATCAATGCCCATGACAATACCGTCAAGTCCTACATATTTGTACCAGGACTGAGTTGCTCCCGCTTCAATGGCAAGGCGCTTTCTAACTTCCGGTGGAAGTACTTTGTTTTGATATTCTTTACACTGTGCTTCAAACAGTTCCATGGAAGGCATGGAGACGACGCGCGTTCCGTGACCTTCTTTTTCCAAGGCTTCCTTTGCTTCTAGAGCAAGATGAACTTCAGAACCTGAG
>CAYFQX010000012.1:7763-9821 GCA_964345405.1 uncultured Peptoniphilaceae bacterium | reverse complement strand
GCCATTAAGATATATTCAAGTTCATTTTCTTCCTTGCCGATGATGTATCCGCCCTTGAGCGCATCTTTGGAAGAGTTTTCAAGTTCAGGAAGTTTTTGGCGAGTCAATGCAAAAGCCACCGGTGTTCTCTGAGAGTGCATGGCAATGTACCAACCTGCCAGTGTCTCTGTATTGTCTGCCGGACGATAGACGATGAGGTTTGGAGTGGCACGAAGCATACTCAATTGTTCAATTGGTTGATGGGTTGGTCCGTCTTCCCCAACGCCAATGCTGTCGTGAGTAAAGATATAAGTTACAGGAAGTTGCATCAATGCACTTAGACGTACCTGTGGTTTGAGATAGTCACTAAAGACTAGGAAGGTCGCGCCATAAGCTCTAAATCCGCCGTGAAGTTGAATGCCGTTGATAATGCCGGCCATAGCATGTTCACGAACGCCAAAGTGAATGTTGCCGCCTTCATCATTGTCCTTAGCAAAGGCAGTGGTGTCTTTCATCTCACTGTTATTTGATGGACTGAGGTCTGCAGAACCACCAAAGAGATTTCCTGCACCTTCAGCAACACGTTGCAGTGCCTTACCGGATGCGGCACGCGTTGCCAAATCTTCTCCAAATGGTTCCCAGTAGGCATCTTCTTCCATAAAGGAGAGATCTTGCTTTAAAGCCTCTGTTGTATGGATCAGTTGCTTGTAGAGCTCTGGATATTTTGCCTCATAAGTCTTTAAGAGTTCATTCCATGCATTGTATTTTTCTTCATTGTCTCTTGTAATTTTATCTACGCAATCTGCCACTTCCGCTGGAATTTCAAAGGGCTCATAGTCCGGATAGCCAAGTTTTTTGCGAGTGGCTTTATTTTTTTCCTCTCCAAGAGGTGAGCCGTGAGCAGCACTTGAATCCTCTACCGGACTTCCGTAGCCGATCTTTGTCTTTATTTCTATGAGACTTGGACGCTCTTTGTCATTCTTTGCCTCTTCAATGGCTCTTCCAATGGCTTCAATATCATTGCCATCTTCGACAAAGATGGTCTGCCAACCAAGAGCTTCGTAACGACCACGCACGTTTTCTGTAAAGGCTAGATCAGTTCGCCCTTCAATGGTGATATTGTTGGAGTCGTAGAGGACAATCAGTTTATCAAGACCTAGAGTTCCTGCAAGTGAGGATGCTTCGTTAGAGACACCTTCCATTAGATCCCCGTCGCCACAGAGGACATAGGTATAGTGATCGATAATCTCTAAATCATCTCTATTGTAGATAGCTGCCATGCGCGCTTCTGCCATCGCCATACCCACAGCCGTTGTAATTCCCGCACCAAGTGGGCCGGTAGTTGTTTCTACACCTACGGTGTGTCCATATTCCGGATGGCCCGGTGTCTTAGAATCCAATTGTCTAAAGTTTGCTAAATCCTCTGCTTCCAAACCGTATTGGAAGACATAGAGTAGTGAGTAGAGCAGTGCGGAACCATGACCGGCACTAAGTACGAATCGGTCGCGATTTAACCACTTCGGATCCTTTGCATAGTGATTCATTTGATTTGCCCAAAGTGCCCAAGCCAGTGGGGCTGCACCTAGAGGAAGTCCAGGGTGACCACTATTGGCGCGGTCAATGGCATCCACTGAAAAAACTCTTAACGTATCAATTGCTAACTGTTGGTTCATTCGTTCCTCCTTGATGGTTCATCTAATCTTTCTACGATTTGCACTGCATTTCGATCTTTAATCACAGTATATAAAAACTTGGGAATGGCTAGTTGCCTTCCTATGCGCGAGGGTTGAAGCATGAGGCGGTAGAGCCACTCCAAGCCCAGTTTTATAAATATATCCGGCGCCCGTTTGGCATCGCCTGCCAGTAAATCCAGGACACCGCCATTGCCAATGGCAACTTTCACTGTCTCAAGTTCCTTGCCGTACTCATCAATCCATGACTCTTGTTTTGGAAAGCCAAGTCCGACAAAGAGTATCTCCGGTTGACAATGATTGATCTGTTCAATCACTTCATCCACATCTTTAAAGTATCCATGATGCTCTCCTACTATTTGGATCCCGGGATACTTCTGCTTCACCT
>CAYFQX010000012.1:0-7753 GCA_964345405.1 uncultured Peptoniphilaceae bacterium | reverse complement strand
CTTATCCATTGCTCGTTTTGCTACGCCGGGTCGCCCACCTAGAAAAAAAACACCATAGCCCTCTCTCTGAGCAATTTCAAGAAGTTTGTAAGAAAGATCCACGCCGGTGACTCGCTCTTTCAGCGGCGTCTTGTGAATCTTAGCACCATAAATCAGTCCAATGCCGTCGGCCACTCGATAGTCGCCGCGGTTCAGTAACTCGCTTAGACTCTCATCCTCCCTGGCTCGCATGACGATTTCCGTATTGGGCGTATAGATCTTTGTCAAATGATGTTGTCTTAGGGAGTTCTCTAAAATCTCGCACATCTCTTGAAAACTCACATTATCAATGAGTGTATTAAATATTCGGATCTGCTCCACTAATCCTCCTCCAATAATTCAAAAATATGATCTACATTTCTTTGATTTAACACTTGCAACCGACTTCGCTGGTCCTTCAGCCGTTCTCTGCTTTCTTTGCGTTGAACATAAGCTGTCAAGACATGGTCGACTAAATCACCCGGCTCAAAGTCTTCAATATCCACCGACTCTTTAATCTCAAGTCCCTCCAGATGCGCCTTGACCTTGGGATCATAACTCAATCCCACAATGGGTGTCAACTCCGTAACAGCATAGATCAGAGCGTGAAGACGCATAGCAAGCATAAGTTCGCAGCGGCCGACCAGCCCCTTAATTTCATCTACATTATACTCTCCCTGAACCACATGACAGGCTTCATGATACCTCATCTGCGCCTGAACTTTTTTTGAAAATTCAAGATCCTCAGGATAGTGAAGTGGAATAAATAAATAGTCAATACCAAGTTTATCATAGATTTCATCAAAGGCAATGGACAGCTTGTCTATAATTTCCTCATGATTCTTCCAATTTCGCACGGACACGCCAAAATAGGGTCGATCCGTCGGGATATTTTCCTGCTGTAGAATTTCAGCCACCTTTTGACTGTCAATATTGGCAAGTGCATAGACGGGATCCGAAGTCACTTCCATCATTGGCTTACGAATCTTTAAAGATCTCACTAAATTATAGGAATCTTCATCGCGCAATGTGATTAAATCCACTTTATTTAAGACAAATCGCGTCAATTTGCGGTTGATTTTCCCATCAATGGGACCCACACCATTGGCATAGACATAGATCTTTTTCTTAAATAATTTCGCAAGTAATATCACGCCAAGATAGTAGTAAAGCGAACGTGAACTGGTCACATCCTGAAGTAGCGATCCACCACCGCTGATACGCAGGTCGCAATCTTTCACTGCACGAATCAGTGCCGGAAGGTAGAAGCGTTGAGCAGTGTCTACTCGATACATCTCACGAGTTCGCCCGGGGTTATAGGACAGGACCTGAATGGCAGTGTCGGGATCTCTCTTTTTAATTTCCTGAATAATGGCGTAGAGAATTGCATCGTCCCCACTATTGTCAAATCCATAGTAACCGCTTAGTAATACTTTACCACTCACACTTCTTCACCTTCTTTCTTTAAATAATTTGACGACTGCAATCTCTCCTCTTTTGAGAGACGCATCAACCCAAAACTTAAACTCATAAGTACCCAAAAAGTTGTGCTTATCTTTGTCAAATAGAGGAAATTTTCGAACATCCCATGGACCAGTAGACCAATAAAACTTGCAAAAAGTCCGCACCCCATCCATGAGAGCACTTTATCCTCACTCTTAATTAAATATTTCCTTATGCCACCCAGCAGACTGCCTAAAAATAGGATAAAACAGATAAATCCAAGAAACCCAAGTTCCGCCATAACTTGTAAATAGGTATTGTGTGCATGAAAGACGCCCATCATTGGCTTGTAGGTTTCAAAAATTTTCATATAGGGCCGATGTCCCAAGCCGACACCGCCGATGAAATGATCGCGGATCATCTGCTCTGTCACTGCCCAAATCTTAAAGCGATAAGATGTGGAACTATCTGCAAAATTAAAGATGGATAGGAAACGGTAAATCCAATTTTGCGATCCATTCATTAGTACGACTGCCGCACCCGGAAGCACTACAAGTAGTAATCGTCGATGCGTTAGCGCAATGAATACAAGGATGGAGATCAGTAGACCTAACCAGCCACCGCGACTCATGCTAAGGCCAATGGCAAAGGCTTGAATAAGAAAGACCATGGCAAAGAATACTTTCTTCCATCTTTTCTCCAAAAAACCTATCGATGCCAAACTGAGAGGTGCAAGCATCACTAAGTACTCTGCAAAAATATTTGGATTCCCAAAGATTCCATAAGCTCTTCGTGTCACTCGCTCTTGCTGCTCAATATCGAGCCACAGCTGATCCAAATCCGCGCCACCGTAATACTTGATGATGCCGTGAATACTTAGGATTGCACTGACTAAAACTAGACACAGTCCCATCTGATAGGCTCTATTTTTATCCGTCATCCACAAAAGTATAATGAGACTTAAGCCAAAGCCGCCCATATGTATGCCCAAATCGCGCAAACTTCCAACAAACCAATAGGAAGTCAGAGTTGCAATGACCATCATGAATAAAAACACATAGTAGGGACTCTCTTCCGGATAGATTTTTAGCGGTCTTGGTTGAATAAATAGAGCATGGGCCAGTTGTAGTAAAACCATGGCATAGATCAAGGCCAATGAGAGCACATCCGGCAGTATTGGATAGACACAGAGTGTCGCTATCAG
The DNA here is from genome assembly GCA_964345405.1 of uncultured Peptoniphilaceae bacterium. Lineage (GTDB taxonomy): Bacteria > Bacillota > Clostridia > Tissierellales > Peptoniphilaceae > CAYFQX01. The sequence continues at coordinate 5,088 of CAYFQX010000012.1, read as the reverse complement.
TCCCAGATAGGGATGATGATAACTCACTGCAATAAATATAAATCCGCCTAGAAAAAGCAGTTGAAACACTGTGGAGTCCTTAAAGTAAAAACTGCCTAATATAAATCCTATGAAGAACAATAAGAGCGGTCGATTTATTTTTTTAAGTGGGCTCATATTTCCTCCTGGTCCAGGCGAAAGAGTTTCAGTCCTCGTTTGAAGACTTGATAGAGGTAACTTTCCTTCACATTGATCTTCAGTTCACGGGCGCCTAAGAGCGAAGCGACAAGTATCACAAGAGGCACAAGACCAAAGAGCGCTGCCACTTGTCTTTTTAAGATAAAGTTGACAAGGAGTCCAAAGCCAAAACCACCAAAGACAAGGAGAAAGGACATGGCTCTAGTCTCTTTCGATCCAAAGTTATTCATTGCCGTGAGCAGCACTGAATTTGAATTTAGGTTCACCAGGCGCTCATAACTCCAAAGAATCATCGTATTGATTCCCTGGATGAGGAGTTTTAAAAGATGATAGACTCTAGACTTCGCCAGCAACTCAAAAAACGAGTGACTCCACGCAATGACTCTGGAACTTTCCCGTTGCTTACGAATGTAACGACTCCACACACTAAACCACTGATGGAGCAGACTATATTCATACCAATGGTCGATTTGAATCACAAATTTTCTTAAGGACATCACCAAGATACTGTGACTAAACATGGTGCCTCCTAATCTAGAATGCTAAATCCCATACAAGTTCCCGCAAAGGTACTCACATTGGATTTAAGTCGATACTCCGATCCAATGAGCAGGTTTTCACTGCCTGTCATCGTATTAATGTCCCCCTTTGTCACCGGACCTTCAATGGTTAAAATCACAAGATAGACATTGGGGTTTTCCGCCTCTACCCACTGTCCGTCTACTCTTGACGAATCTACAAAAGGTTCCACCTCAACCGACTTAATCTCGCCCATGTATTCATTGGTGTCGTAGTGATAGAGTTTCTGCCCCTCACAAATGGCCTCCGCTCCCACTTCTCCAATCCCCTTGACATGAAGTACTATCTCTGCAGTTCCTGTAGATTCGGCAGGAATGGGATCTTGTGTCATGCGCTTGGCACCAGCTGCAATGATACCAATCACTAAGATTAAAAAGATGAGATCAATGATATTGATTTTGCCAAAGAGGCGTCCCTGTTGATCAATGATTTTCATGATGTTCCTCCTGAAAAATCTTTTGATAGATTTCCACGTGTCGCTTGGCCATGGCACCTACGCTGAAATTCTCCTTGACATAGTGATAGAGTGCCTCTCCCTTTCTATGAATCTCATCGCGATTTTTGACAATCTCTGTAATGATTTGACTCAGTTCATCCACATCTTGCGGCTCAAATAACCAAGCCCCTTTACTGTCTCCTGCCATTTCAGGAATTCCACCTACATTGGTTGCAATAAATGGTCGCTTCATCTTTGCGCCCTCAAGTAGTGCATAGGGGAAAGATTCACTTAGAGAGGTTAAGACATTGACATCGACAGCGTTAAAGAGACTAAAGGGATCGGAAATTTCTCCTATGAAACTCACCCTATCCTCTAGTTGATGCATCTTGACATAGTCCAGTAATTTGTCTCGCTCCTGTCCTTCACCTGCAATGATAAAGTGACTGTCTAAGAGCTCGTCACGACATGCATCAATGGCCTTTAAGAGAGTGATTTGATCCTTTACATGCTCAAGTCGAGCCGCCATTCCAAAGAGCAGGCGACTAGAATATCTCTCCAAGCCATGTCTAGATAAAAACTCCTCACGGGAGATGTAATTCTCTTCCTTTTCAAAATCAAAGCCGTTGTAGACCACTTCGATTTCATCCGCTTTAAAGCCTCGCTCAACCAGCATTTTCTTAAAGTCCTCTGTAATGGCAATGTAGTGGCGAAATCTCTTTAATGCAAATACATTTAAAGGAGTGAAGATCATATTTTTAATGAAGTTCCCCTTAAAGTCCAAGAGATAATCGGAATGAAGGGTAGTCACCATGGGCACGGAGATTTTCTTTCGTAAAGCAAGGGAGTTAAAATTTGCTCGAGCCCCATGACAGTGAACTAAATCATAGTTTTCGTTGTTGATTTTTTCAGCAATTTTGTCCATCACTTTTAAGTCGGTGCGACTCTTTTGCTCATAGATTTCAATGGGAATCCCCAGGGCCTTTGCCTCATCATAGAAGGGTTCGTGCACAAAGCAGACAATATCTGCTGCTATTTCATTTGAAAACTCTCTTTGAAATCCCTGCATCAGTGCAAAGAGATGGGTCTTTGCCCCACCTGAATCGCCTCCACTAATTAAATGAAGTACCTTTAACATGTCATCTCCTCTTTACTTAATGTAATAGCTGCCTCGAACTAAGACGATGGCATCCGTAGTAGCAAAAAGCCCTCGCTCATCACTTCGCGGAACAATGAGTAGATGATTCTTGCCAACGGCTTCCCCCTGTTCAATATCTCGACCCAAGGTAATGTCACTCAGTCCACCAAGTCGTGAAGTTACAGCGGTCATCTCTCCAGCACGTAGGATCAGCTCACTTCCCTGATTGGCAATTAAAGTCTGTCCCTTAGCAATCTCCACAACCTCTAGATCCGCCGTCTCCGTTTTACCGGACTGCCCTAGCTCCTGTTTGAGTTTTGCAATCTGTTCGTTGAAATAACTTAGAGATATCAACGGATCTTCATTATTTGCTTGAGTTGGCTTTCCGAAATATAAAATGGACCCCAAGATGGTCACGGCACTTACTGCCACCAGCCACTTCTTATTTTTAAACATGGACTCACTCCTCTCATTATAACAATGCTATTATACACCAATGACAAAAAATAAGCACGAAGACTGACTTCGTGCTTATCAATATGTACTACTCTTTAAGATTTAAGCTTATTTTTAAAGCTTTATCCACTTCAGCCATTGTTTGCTTCGAGAATCGGCCGATTTTTTCCCTCAGCCGCTTCTTGTCAATTGTTCTAATTTGTTCTAATAAAATAATTGAATTTTTGGGTAGGTCATTATTTTCTGCTTTTACTTGAATATGAGTTGGTAGTTTAGCTTTGTTGAGCTGTGATGTAATGGCTGCAACAATCGTTGTGGGCGAGTATTTATTCCCAACATCGTTTTGGATGATAACCACAGGACGAACGCCACCTTGTTCAGAACCAATCACGGGACTCAAGTCAGCATAAAAAATATCGCCTTTTTTAACTAACATATACCACATCCTGTTAAATATTCCAAACTATCCTTATTATAACACAGGTAAGTGTCCTTGTGATAGAGAATGCCTATGATTTCTCTATCACAAGAATTTTATTTAAAATTTGATAGCTGCAGAGAATGATTGCCACATTTAACCAGAAGATTAAAAAGACTCGATGGTAAAAGAAGATATAATCTGCAAACCCCATGATCACAACCCCGGCAATGCCTGCCAGTGCACCGACGGAGAGATTGGTCAAATGACGATCTGGATAAAACTTTCTCATATAGCGAACCTTTTTAACAAGACGAAAACCCATCCACAGGAAGGTTAAGAGAGCCATGATACCTGACTCCAACCAAAGTTGTAAAAATAAATGGTGCGTATGCGATACGGTCTTTAAGTTAAAGGTCTTGAAGCGTTCAAAGACAATTTTAAAGGCATCGGTACCAAGTCCAATTCCTGTGAGTCCATAGGAACGCAACATGGGTAGTGTCGGCTGAAGTATGAGCTTTCGATACTTTAAGGAAGAGTCATTGCTGTTAAAAGTTGAGAGAATTCGATTGTAAATCGACGCCGGCAAGAATGGTATCAAAAGTATCCCAAGGACGATAAATACCGGAATCCAGCGCTTGTCTTTAAAGTAAATGAAAGTTCCCATTGCAACGGCAAAGGCAATCCATGCAGAGCGAGAACCTGTCTTTAAGAGAATCACTAGAGAGAGTAAAAATCCACCGGCATAGAATAATTTTAGTAGATTTTGCTTTGTGTTTAAAATAGTCGATAGGATAAGAGGCATTAAGAGAACCAGCGCCTCACCATAGACATTGGGGTTACCCATGGTTGAAAATACTCGACCACTGAGTCCTCGATTGACGGTGACATCCGTAAAGGAAGGATTGATTTCAATCCCCACTACTTTCCACTGATAGATTCCATAGAGGGCTGTAAAAATTAAACCCATAATTAGATAATGGACAAAAATTTCAATATCGATGGTCTTACGAAGATAGTTTGCACTTAACAATAAAATGAGAAATGTATTGAAGTACAGGATGGCTGTCGTCTTTGAAGCATGGGGATAGAGAGAAAAAACTGCCGACAAACCAAAGATGATAAATAAAATTACCACTGGACTATCGAGAGCTGTCAAACTTAAGTCGTAGGTGCGGTTGCGGTAAGAAAGTAAGAGATAGAGCAAGAACAGCCCCACCATAAACATTAAGCTATAAGCATTGTGCCAACGATGATCCGGTATGACCAGTATGATAAATAATCCCACACCCAGCACATGAACCAGATGTTGACTTAAGATGGTCACGCGATTGATTATGGCGCTCTCATCCATGGCAGGTCCAATGCGGTCACCTAGAGCACGGAACAATCGAATGGGAAGATTGAAAATCCAAGATAGAATTTGGTTGATCTTAGATTGCTCCCACTTTAAGTCGATTGGATCGCTGTGATCCAAGTAATCGAGAATGGCACTGCCTTCATTTAACTTCTCTACTTTTGAAGCGAGTTTTTTAAAGAAAGATCCCACCACACCTGTAGACCACTTGGCTTTTAGCCATTGAAAGAGACCTTGGATCAAATGGTAAAAGAAACTGTTTTTTAGGAATGTATCCATATGATCACCTATTCTATGACTTCAACACCGCTAAGGCGACCATTTTCAATAAAGACATTGCCTACATAGATGCCAAGCGTTTGGCCAATGTAATAAGTTGATTTATCAATGGCGATGCCATGATCACCAACGACGCCCTCCGCTTCCATGGTAATGGTCACAGAGTTTGCATCCCTCTTGCTGCTCTTAACAGACTTACCATCCTTCGATACGCCCCAGGATACGGCATCTTGAACATCTTTGTTTAC
>CAYFQX010000011.1:20194-22761 GCA_964345405.1 uncultured Peptoniphilaceae bacterium | reverse complement strand
CTATTAAAGAGTTTAAGGACTGGATGGAAGAAATGGGACTTATGGAAAATGGATTACCAACTAAACGTTTTGGTGACGGTTCTATATTCTTTGAAAAATAGGGGGTTATGATGTTATCTGAACAGGAACTAAAAGATTTAATTGCCAAAGTTATCTTAGAAGTAAATAATGAGGAAAATGGTTCCTCATCTGTTGGAAATACTACCGTCGTTCAGGACTCAAAGCCTCAAGAGGCGCCTTTGGACGACTCGAATTTAACGGATATTACAGCTCATTCAATGCAGGAAACTTTCTTTATTCCTGACCCTGCCAATAAAGAACAATACATGAAATATAAGGCAAAGACTCCTGCAAGACTTGGTATTTGGAGAGCAGGTTACCGCTTTAATACGGAAACTCTACTTAGATTTAGAGCAGACCATGCTGTGGCACAGGATGCGGTATTCTCATCTGTACCTGAAGAATTCGTTGAAGAACTTGGCTTAAAGACCTATCAAACAAAGTGTAAAGATAAGGATGAATACTTGACTCGACCTGACTTAGGTCGTACATTCCCGGATGAAACACTTGAAGAAATGAAAAAAGATTGTAAACCAAATCCTACTGTTCAAATCATAGTAGCAGATGGTCTTTCCTCTACAGCAATTGAAGCAAATGTGAAGGATACTCTACCTGCACTTGTCAATGGACTCAAGGGTTATGGCATTGATGTTGGCACGACCTTCTTTGTCAAATACAGTCGTGTTGGTGCAGAAGATGCGGTAGCAAAAGCACTTAATGCTGAAGTAACCTGTATCCTAATTGGTGAACGTCCAGGACTTGCCACTGGTGAAAGTATGAGTGCCTACATGGTCTACAAAGGCTATCCAGGTATTCCAGAAGCTAAGCGTACGGTTGTATCAAATATTCACAAACATGGTACTCCTGCAGCAGAAGCAGGGGCTCATATTGCCGATGTAATTAAAAAGATTTTGGATGCCAAAGCATCCGGCGTGGATCTTATTCGTTAGGAGGAAATCATGAAATACGATAAATTAGGTGTAGAGATTTTATCCATGAAGTTGATTCCCAACGCAGACGAAGACATGGTGAAAGAGCTGGATCTACCCGCCGGTCATCGCTCTGTAGGTTTGGTCACAGCAGACTGTGATGATGTTTTATACACTGCCCTTGATGAAGCTACAAAAGTGGCGGATGTACAAGTTGTCTATGCCAAGAGTTTTTATGCCGGCGCAGACAATGCAACTACAAAGTTAGCAGGTGAAATTATCGGTATGATTTCAGGACCGAACCCTGCGGAAGTTCGAAGCGGTCTCAATGCAATTAGAGATTTTATTGATTCAGGCGTCTCTTTCCAAAGTGCAAATGATGACGACTCAATTCCATATTATGCTCATGTAATTTCACGTACAGGTTCCTACTTGTCAAAGCAAGCAGGCATTCCTGAAGGTCAGTCCCTAGCCTATCTTATTGCTCCACCACTTGAAGCAATGTATGCATTGGATGCTGCATTAAAAGCAGCCGATGTAACCATGGCTGCTTTCTACGGACCACCTTCAGAAACAAACTTTGGTGGAGGTTTACTCACAGGCTCACAATCTGCTTGTAAAGCTGCATGCGATGCTTTTGCTGAAGCAGTGATTTCTGTTGCTGAAGCTCCCACCAAGTATTAGGTGAAGATTATGAATAAAGGCGCTTTAGGTATCATTGAAACGTACGGATATGTCGGCGCTATTGAAGCTTGCGATGCAGCAGTTAAGGCATCTATGGTAGAAGTCTTGGGTTTAGAGCGAGTTCGCGGTGGAAGAATCAACATTACAATTACAGGGGATGTAGCTGCAGTTAAGGCGGCACTGGATGCAGCCCAAGTTGCAGGTGCACGATTGACAGAGCTAATCACAACCCATGTCATCCCTAGACCTGACGATTCATTGTGGTCGATTTTACCAAAGGGAGTCGTTGTTGATGAAGAAAATTCAAATCCTGCTCCATTAAAACGAGAAGATCCTGAAGATGAAGAAGGCGAAAGTAAAGCTGATGATCAGGAAGATCAAATTTCATCAGAGGAAGATCCTGTAGAAAGCTCAATGAGTAGTGATGATGCAAGTGTCAAACAAAAATTTACTCGAGAAGAACTTTCAAAAATGAGAGTTGTTGAGCTTCGAAGACTGGCTAGACACTATCCAACCAGTCTGGAAAGAGGAGAAATAAAATTTGTAAACAAGGCAGAACTTGTCGATGCCTTAGACAACTATTTCAAGGAAGCAGGTGATATTAATGGATAAGGATTTACAATCCATTCAGGATTCGCGGGATCTAGTCAAGAGAGCCCATAAAGCTCAAGAGGCCTTTCACGGAAAGACTCAAGAGGAAGTGGATCGATTAGTTGCAAGAGTGGCTAAAAACGCCGAAGCACACGCAGTAGAACTTGCAGAACTTGCAGTCAAAGATACAGGCTATGGCAATGTAAAAGATAAAATTACCAAAACTGTACTTGCAAGTCGTGTCCTCTATGATTTTATTAAAGATATGAAGACCATTGGTGTCGTTCACGAAGATAAGGCACA